>CAZBWE010000005.1:0-54652 GCA_964495465.1 uncultured Pirellulales bacterium | reverse complement strand
AAAGAATCAGGGCAGAGTCTGTTGAGGCAGTCCAAGCGGTAAAGACGGAAGCCGAGGAAAAGGTCAAATCTTATGCTGATGCGGTGTCTGAGATGGAGGAAAAATTGCAGCGTGTGGCACAGGCAAAGGCAGAGATAGAGGATAGGCTGAATACCGAGGCCGAAGAACGAATCAGAATCGAAGATGAGGCAGCGGATGCGATAAAAAGAATCAAGGCGGAATCTGAAGATGCAATGGAGGCGGTGAAAACGAAAGCCGAAGAAAAGGTTAAATCTTATGCTGAGGCCATATCCGAGATGAAGAATAAGTTGAAGATTGAGGGACGAACAAAAGCAGATAAGCTCAAGGCCGAGACCGAAAAACGAATCAGAATTGAAGCGGATGCGGCAGATGCGATAGAAAGAATGAGGGCAGAATTTGAAGAGGCAGTGGAGGCCGCCAGAACAGCAGCCGAGGAAAAGGTCAAATCTTATGCTGATGCACTATCTGAAATGGAGATGAAGCTTCAGGCAGAGGTGCAAGTTAGAGCCGAGGTTGAAAAGAATCTTGAAGAAGCGGTTGAGATAAGATTGCGAGAAGAAGAACAAGCTGCTGATGAAGCAGAAAAAAGAGGCGAAATTGAAGCCAGGTTGAAAACAAAAACAGGTGCCGGAGCACAAATAAAAACAAAAGCTAAACCGATTGAAATTCGCAGTATTGAGATGAAAGATATTACGTGTGAATGTTGCGGTGCAAAGGTCTCTTCGGAAGAGCAGTTAGTCAGAATAGATTCGGGGCATCTGTTTTGTCAGGATTGCCTTGAAGCGATGAGAAAATAAAACCTCTTAATCACAAGTGCTCGCGAATGGGCGGTACTGGACTTGAACCAGTGACCTCCTGCGTGTCGAGCAGGCGCTCTATCCAGCTGAGCTAACCGCCCCCTTGCTAACCCGATTATAATATGGTTAACAAAAGAAGAAATCAAGGATATTTATAAAGGTCGGCTTTTCTAAAAAACACGATTTTTATGGTGTGTGTAAGATTAGCTGCAAAAGAGAGTTATGAGAAATTTTTGTTGTTTATAACAGTAGATACAATAAGGAGTTGCGGCACAACGACCAAAGTTTTCACTTCAAATTTCGTCTAATAACAGCAGCGGCAGAGACGGTCCGCTGGGCTTCGCCGCTTGCAACGGTTATGGAAATCTGAACGGATTTAACGTAGGTGACAGAACCATCGACAGCGGTATTTTTCGTAAAGGTCATAGCGGTGACATTATCGCAAAGTTTATAACTATCGCCTGATGTGTTATCAACCAGATAAAGCGTGCTGTTTCCGCTGTTATACTGATAAGTTATGTCGTCTCCGTTGGAGGTAATCAGCGAGCATCGGTTGGTAGATGAGTTGGGGTCAACGGCATCGGCTGTTCGAAGCTGACTTGTTATTCGAAACAGCGCCTGCCTGGCATTATTGATTGTTCTGAATATATCTTCGTTTTCGCTGTAGTTTATAACAGAGGCATTGAAAGCTATAGCCACGGCGACGAGAAGTATGGCTGTTATAGCCAGAGAAATCAGCAATTCGGCAAGACTGAAACCAGGTTCGTATTTCGCATTTCGTATGTTGTGTTTAGTGTGTCGCATTTTATATCGGCTTTGGTCTCTTAATATTGTGCTCGAATCCAGCTGGTGGAGCTTATTTCTCTTGAATTGAGAAATACTTTTACGGTTACTCTGACGAAACTGCTGCTGTGGTGGCTCACAATCTGCTCGAAATTAGAAGCGCTGACATTGTCAACGGTAATCTGCTGACTGAATGCGGCAAAATTATTCAGGGCGGCCCGGTCGGCATTGATAGGCGGAGAGAAGCTCGCGCCATCGAAATCGTCCAGGTCATCGTATGCAGATAAATTTGCTTCTTCCGGCCCGAATGTAGAGACGCCGGTTTGGGGGTCAATTACCGGTAATAAAGTGGTAAGCTCTCTTATTTGCTCGATGAAAAACTCAGCGGTGGACAGGTCTGCTCCGGCCCCGTTGACTTTTGAGACCGAGCCGCTGGCTATAACCAGAGATACAACTGCAAGGCCTACCAGCAATGTGGCAATCAGCACCTCGATAAGTGTGAAAGCGCTCTTGTGTTTTTTATCCTGCATACTGTGACCGGTAAAAGCTGATCCAAACGGGCGACGGATTTATTTGCCCATAACAATGCTGGACATCCTGAATATCGGCAGAATTATGCTCATTGCGATAAAGCCGACCAGAACACCCATCATCACTATCATTATGGGCTCTATCATCGATGTTGCCGTTTTGATGACAGTTTTAAGCTCTCTTGCGTAATAATTGGAAACATCTCTGAGCACATCGCTCATCGTGCCTGAATCTTCGCCGCTTCTAATCATCTGCACCACATTCGGAGGCATCAGGTTATAGCGGGCAAGACTTGATGCGATTTTTTTGCCCTGACGCACTTCTTCGTAAACACCAAGCCACATACCCTTGTAAAGGATGTTTCCTGATATCTGTGCGGTTATTGAAATCGTATTTAGTATGGGCACGCCGGCTCTTGTTAATACTCCCATTGTATGTAAAGACCTTGTTATATAAAGATTTCTGCAAAGCGTTTTTATAAGAGGCAGTGTTAATTTGGTTTTATCCCACCATAGCCGGCCTGAACGGGTGCTAATAAAGTGCCAAAACCCCCATATTATACCGCCAATAGTCGGAACGATAAAAAACCAGTAGTTCCGCAGAAATGCACTGGTAGCCATCAGAATTGTCGTCGGCTTGGGTAACAGATGCTCCTTTCCTGCAAATATGGCAGTAAATCTCGGCAAAACAAAACACAACAGAAAAATAGTTACCGCCACCGCCATAGTTGCGATTATGATTGGATAAACCATTGCAGACTTGACCTGTGAGTGGGTTTCGGCTTCACTATCCAGGTACTCTGCCAACTTTTGCAACATCTGGCTGAGAGAGCCGGAAACCTCCGCTGCAGCTACCATGTTTACATAAAGATTGCTAAATACCTGTGGGTGCTCGGCAAGCGCCTGCGAAAAGCTGTTACCTTCCTCAATGCGATTTTTCAAGTCGGTGATGACTGTCTTGAATTTATGATTTTCATTTTGCTCTGCTATAGATTCCAGCGAATCCTGAAGACTTATCCCGGCGTGAATCATCACAGCGAGCTGGTTAGTAAAATTCAAGATATCTTTTTTCCCAGGCCCGAAATCAACTTTGAAATTCCTTATTTTAAGCAACACGGTTTGTTGTTTTGCGTATGCCTGGGCAGCCAGACTTCGAGACGCTTGTTGCTGTGATTGTTCCTGTTGGTTTTGAGCTTTTTGCTGTCTTTCCGCAACTGTGGTGCTGGTATCATAATTTTGCGAAGAATCATCAAACATATATTTGCCTTACTTTTTTGCCATTAGTTCTTCGGGAAGTGTAATAGCTTCGTACTCGCTGAGGGGTACAAGCAGCTTGTTCATCTTTCCGGGATTAGTCGAACGCGTAATTGCTTCGTCTCTATCTATGAAACCCTTGAAATACATCTCAGCAATGCTGTGATCCAGGTTTTGCATACCTAATTTGCGGGAGGTCTCGATAATATTCGGGATTTCAAAGATTCTGTTCTCACGAATGCAGTTTCTCACAGCGGATGTGCAAAGCAATATCTCCGTACACGGCACCATACCCGGCTCGTCTATTCGTCTAAACAGTGTCTGCGATATGACGGCTTGCAGGGTATTGGCCAGCATGGTTCGAATCTGATTCTGCTGATTGGCGGGGTAGATGTCTATAATACGGTCGATAGTTTGAGGTGCATTAATCGTGTGCAGAGTGCTGAAGACAAGGTGTCCGGTTTCGGCAGCGGTGATTGTGAAGCTGGTAGTTTCCAGGTCTCTCATTTCACCGACCATAATTATATCCGGATCCTGTCGCAGCACGTGTCTAAGGCCCGATGCAAATTTCATACAATCAGAGCCGATTTCACGTTGCTCTATAATACTCTTGTTATTTTCTATCATATATTCGATTGGGTCTTCCAATGTAATTATATGTTTGCGGTATTTTTCGTTTATTGCTCCTATCATCGCAGCGAGCGTCGTACTTTTTCCGGAGCCGGTATGGCCGGTTACCAGAACAAGGCCCCTTGGCAGGTCTGTCAATTCCTTCGCTATTGGCGGCAGGTGCAGGTCTTCTATCAAGGGGATTTGATTGGGAATCACTCTAAACGAAATTGCAATTGTATCACGCTGGTAATGGGCGTTAACACGGAAACGGTGGCCGTCATCAATGCTTGTAGAGAAATCAAGGTCTCTTTTTTCTTTTAATTCTTCTAATCTGTCCGGCCCAACCATTATAAGGAGCATCTCTTTTGCATCTTCATCGCTGACAGGGGAAAATTCCATATCGATTAATTCCGTGTTCCTTCGCAGGACAGGCGGCAATCCGACATTGATGTGCACATCACTTGCATCTGTTTCTATCGCCTTTTCTAATATATTTTTTATATCTGCCATTTAACTATCTCTTTAAATTTTTGTCTTTGGTTGTTTAATTGGTGTTTATGTTGTTTTCTGTGCTCCAGATATCAGACGTTTTCCATCTTTTGCTCGGAAAAAATCTTGTTTTTAATTCATACCGAAGTTAGTATCCCTGCGATAATTTCAAAACTATCTCCACGTCTTCCGGCTGGTTTGCCAAATGTTCTTCATTGTCTTGAAAGTTATGTCTGAGCTTTACGAAATTATCACCGATTTCGATGACCTTAAAACCTTTTATAGTATCACCCTTATAGAGGATTTTATCGTCAATCATACAGCAATTTCCTTGTTCCGATTGCATAATACTCCAAAGCTGCAAATTTTTCACTTGCTGTCTTAGTATCATTTCGGCTTCGATGCTCAGGTTTTTCCCTTCGGAGTTGGCTTTTCCTCTTAAGCTAGCCAGGAACAGCTCAAGCTCAAAGGGATTTTTCACAAGTTCATTAACCTGCACCTGCAGGACGTTAGAAAACTCATAGAACTTATTCACTATTTCGTCCATGCTGTTAAACACTTCGGATTTGACACCGGTAAGCCGGGTGATAGCCATTTCAATCTGTGCCTCTTCGGTGTTAACGACTGCCGCTGAAGCTGATTGGGGTGAACTCTTTTTTATCATAAACAAAAGGCACAACAGGCCTATCCCAAACAGGACGGCAAGCAATATCGTGCTCTTTCGAACATCTTTGCTCTTGGCCGACACGGTAAGATATTCCCGGCCCCGGGGCTGTTTTTCTGTGGTCCGGCTAGGCCCAGCGGGATTGGACGTTTCCTGCATCGACGAATTTTCAATTTCCTGCTCGCGTAAAAAAGATAACATAACAAAGCTCCGTTAAGTTCGGTGACTGGCAATTTGAAAATGCCTGACCAGTCACAGTTAACTGGATTTATTCTGGAAAAATATACTCACTATGAAATCGGCTGCTATTTGACCTTCGCTTTGCTCCTGTTTATGTAGCTGAAGCTCCCGGATTTTCATTATTCGTGGTAATTTTTCAAGCTCCAGGAGATACGAATAGAAGGAGTTGAAGTTTCCCTCCAGTTGCATTTTCAACGGCTGTTCTATATATCCGCTATTGTCCTTTTTATTGAGTGTGCGAATTGTTTTGGGTTTTAGGCCTTCTTTTTGCGCAATTACAGTTACCTGTTCGAGCACTTTGTGTATTTCACTTGTGGGCGGCAGTTTGCTTTCGAAAAATTGGATCGCCTCCTGTAATTGCTCAAGCTGTTTTGTAAGACTCTCTGCCGCTGCGGTTGTCTGTTCAAATTCAGCTAATTTATTCAATTTTACCTGGACACGTCCTTTTGCTTCAGCCAGATGCTTATTCGCCGGTTTAATCATGTATTGATAACCGACTATAGTTACTCCCAGGAGCAAAATAAAAAACACAGCTTTTCTAAAACCGCTTGTCATAATTTTTCCCCATATTAGTATCTTGAGTAAATATTCATATTCAACGCATTTGCTTATTATTGCTAAAAGTTCCAGGTCGTAGTCTCGGCCTTGGTCCTGATTTTCTCGACATCATCCCTGGTGAGATGAACGTCTTTCCTGAGCATTGCCTTGAGCTTGAATTGTCTGAAAGTCGTATCTTCGATGCTGTGCTCTTTTGATTCCACCAGAGCGACGCTGTTTATTAAAGCCGACTCGCTCAGTTGTTCGATGTAGGCCGCAACCTGAAGGTCGCTGGGAGCTATGCCTTCAATGTCTATATGTGTTTCCAACAGTTTTTCTGCCGAGCTTTGCGTCCTTTTAGCTTGTGTCTCCTGGTATTTGTTGGTTGCTGCAAAGTTGCCTGTTATTTTTGGCTCAATCTGGGCAATATTGAGTCTTAAGAGCGAAACACCCGGCGGCAGGTTATTTGTCAGGGATGCCAGCAGAACACTTCTCGGCACCGGTTCAAGCAGTTCCGCGGTTGTCAGAGCCGTTTTCATCATTTCCTTTCGTTTTGTCTGTAGCTCTTCGAACTGCTTTATTGCCTGCTGTGTCTGGGACATTTTTTTGTTTACGAGTCTTTCCTTGGCGTAGCAGGCACTCTGGCGTATTTTGATAGTTATAAACGAACCACCCAATGCCACCATTACCACGGCAAGCAGAGCAAGATACATCAGATTTGTTCTCCGCGATTCGTTGTTTTGAACATAGTCATCAGGTACAAAGTTTATATTAAGCATTTTTTCCTGTCTCCTTTTATCGGTTTCCAAATGCTTTTTGTTGCTTTCGGGGCACAGTTCCTACGATAAGCTAAGGCCAAACGCAGTTGCCCAGTTAATCTGCTGCTTCCCGTTGTGGTCGGTGGTCCTTCTATCTATCCCCAGACGGCGGGGGTCGGTTATATCCACTGCTGCCAGGCAATCTCCCATCTGTGCCGGTATTTCCAGATGCTTTGCTATTGTTGCACACATTTCTCTGTCTATCGCCTGACTCGAAAGGAAAACCAGACGTTCTATTTGGGCATTTCGGAGCATTGAGCCAAATTGTTTTTTGCAGGCAGACAGCTCCATCACTAGTCTTGTTAACATTTTCTCATCGTCAATCTGGTTTATTCCTATCGATATCGAACGAGCAAAAAGCAGATTCTTATGTTTGCAAATTACCACATTCGTGTAGTTTGTCTCCATACAGGTAAGCATCACGATTGCATCAATATCTGTTTTGCGTCTGCCAAAAAATTTGACATAGATGTTTGTCAATGCTGCTGGCCAAACACCGATTGTTTTAATTCTCAAGCCGGCGTTTTCGTATATTGCCAGATGCCTGTCGATAATCTTACGCTCTGTTGCCATTACGAGGGCATTGTCATCCTCGGTCGGGATATACTTTATCATTGTGTTTTCCTTGACCGGCTCAAATGGCAGTTTCTGTCTTATTTTCGAGAAGATGGTGTCGGTCAGCTTGTCACTCGGTCCCCAGACACCTTTTTTGGCGTTTTGCAACTCGTCGTTTATCCTTGGCATTCTTATATGGTCAATAAACAAGTCGCTGGCGGGTATCGCAGCTATGACGTCTTTGCCTCGAAAATTACCGTTTGTTGTCAATCGACGCAGGGCTTCAATGGCCCATCCTTGCCAATCTATGCTGCCTGGTATAACATAATCAGGCCGGCTTTCGAGGCCTCCGTCAACTAAACTTATTCCATTTCCATTGTTTCCAAGCTGGACTACCTTCAAGTTGTCATCTCCAACGTCCGCACCAATGGAATATGTGTGGTTTTTCGTAAGCCCAAACATATCAATCTCATCCACAAAAGCGCATTGTTATCAGGTTTGGCATTTCCAACACTTGCACGAATTACCCATTCTCCAGGCCCTGTAAAATTGCTCCTGATTCAGTTAATCATTAAGATTCATCGGGTTTTTAGGGCACTATCTGTATTAAATCGTACCGGCCTCGGCGAGACAGAACCTAGCGCAATTACAGCTTGCCAAATAAAATATATGAAACAGAAGCCAAGTGAGGCAAACGACAACAAACATAATAGTGCCTCTTTTTAATAAGTGTGACAAAGACTATTCTTACATCCTATAAAATGTATGGTCTTGATTCATCGGGGCAGGTTTGGCTGATGGATGATTTGAGCTGTTTTTGATAGTGTTTCCATAATAAAAATTTTTTGCGGAAAGGAATTATAGAAATTACTAAAAGTTCACAAGGGTATGTTAGGCTGAGGTTTATGGGACGAGGCGGATGGGGCATCGAGCGGTTTATTCGGCTTTTAGTTGGCGGTTCATTAAATCGGCAATAGCCGTTTGTACCGGTTTACCCTCAAACAACACTTCATATACGGCCTGTGTTATTGGCATCTCAACATTATGTCGGCCGGCAAGAGCGACAACGGATTTACAGGTAGCAATACCTTCCACAACGGATTCTGTAGCGTCTTTGGCCTGTTCTACGGTTCGGCCTTTGCCAATCCTTTCACCGAAGGAGCGATTTCGTCCTTTTGGTGAAATGCAGGTTGTCACCAAATCGCCCAGCCCAGCCAGGCCGGCAAAGGTCTGTGGCCTGGCGCCCATAGCGATGCCAAGGCGAGTTATCTCGGCAAGGCCCCTGGTTAAAAGGGCCGCCTTGGTATTGTCGCCGGCACCGGCTCCGTCTATTATTCCTGCTGCTATGGCGATGATATTTTTACACGCAGCAGCTAACTCAACGCCGACGATATCGATATTAGTATAAACGCGAAGCCAGGAACAATTGAAAGTATGCTGGATATCTTTGGCCAAAGATTCGTTGCTTGAGGCGGCGCAGGCGGTGGCTGGGAGCTTTCTGGCCAGCTCGTCGGCAATTGTTGGGCCTGATAAAACTGCGTATCTTGCTGTTTGCTTGTCGCCCAGAACGTCTGCGATTATCTGAGTTGGGCGCAGCAGTGTCTCGTTTTCTATGCCCTTGGTTACCGAGACAATAGGGACCTCTTCAGGGGCATAGCTTTGGAGCCGGCTCCAGATACTGTGCATAAACTGACAGGGCACCGCAGAGACAATCAAATCGGCATCGGACATTATGTTCTTGTCCTCAGGTTCAAATATAAGGGAGTCCGGCAGTTTATAGCCGGGAAGGAATTTCTTGTTTTCGCGGCTTTGTGCAATCTCGGCTAATTGCTGTCGGTTATAGCCCCACATCTGTGTAGCTATACCTTTTTCGCACAGCAGCATAGCCATAACTGTGGCCATACCGCCATCGCCGATTATGGAGATATTTTTATATTTTGTAGCTTGCTGCTCATCTCGCGTATTTTTTATGTTTTTTGGATTGCCGTTCATTGTATGAGCATTAGAACAGGCAACGGCAGGAATGTCAATCATGAGAGTTGAATTTTAAGCACAGATTTGGGTGTTGTGGTTGGAAATCTGATGATTATTTGTGAAGGTTTTTGGCAATATAGCATCGAAGTTGACACTTACAAAAAGTATCGTCCCTCTTGATTTGCTGGTGAGTGTTTTTCCATAACTGAAAAGTTAAGGCTGAAAGTTCAAAACCGAAGTCAACCTTCTAAAGGGATGTTTTTTCTTTGCATCTTTGGTTTTATCGTTTCAGCATTTTTTGTGGTGGCGCGAACATAGTTGTGGTGTTCTAAAGCAGTGGGGTGAAGCAATTGAAGGACGGGGCTGTTAGGCGGTACTTTTAATCTTTGAGAATCAAGAAGCTTCGATATCACCTGCTTCATTAATATGTAGTCATCTTGTCGATTTGCCATTGTCATCTCCTTTGACTAATAGGGCATTTCGCTTTTTACACTACGAAACAGCAGTTTTTTCGAGTGGATTCGGTAGGAATCGAAACAAGCTTTCTCAACACCTTCCTTAAAAGCAGGCCCAGGGCCAATCCGTGTTGTAGTGTATCACAACTGCTTTATATGTAGAGGAAAGCCTGGCAGGGAAGAATAGGCTTCCTTACCATTACCACTCCCTCGTGATATGATACAAATATACATACCTTAACCGATTTGTCAAGAAAAATAGTCCGTAAATAATTGTTTTTTCACGTGTAATTGACAAAAGCCGCTGTTGAACAGCAATTTAGGGATGAAAACAAATTTTCAGGAACAATCGCTATGAAAGATTATATCGCTTAAAATACCGGTTGTTTTGCACATTATATCTCAATGAAGGCAAGGCTAATAGTTGCTTACTTAGTCCATATTCGTTTGTGGCAGATTTATGGAGGGATTAATTTAATGCGTATTTGTTGTTTTAACGACCACACTAAGTAAAACAATTACAATGCAGGCGTGTGGTTGGTTTAGGAACCATCAAGAATATCCTGGCTTTTTTCGCCGACCCACTCGATATCCCGGCCTAATCCCTGAACTGTCTGGCAGCCGATTAGAGAAAATAAAACAACAACAAAAGCGATTATCAGAAGTATTTTCCGAGCCATTTCTTTATGTCCTCGATAAACTCAGGGTTTTTAATTCTTTAATTTCAAAAAGCTAATATCTTATTTATCGGTCGATAATCAGGAAGTTCTTGAGTGGTGTTTTATAGCTAAAAGCGTATTATCAGGTGCCTTAAAGTTGCCTAACGTGTAAAACAGAATGGTTTATAACTTAAAACAGGCTTTCAGCCCTTTTTAGTGGCGGGAGATTTACCGGAGAGCTAAAAAAGATTCTTTGCCTCACATGGCATCCGTTAGATATCCATACAGAGTTCGCCATATTATCCCAATGAGACAAGATTTGTGGGTCAACCAGGAACTTAAGCGATATAATCTTTTATGGCGATGATTCTTAGTGATTTATTTTCGTCCTCGGATTGTGGGCTAAGAGCGGGTTTTGTCAATTAAATGCGTAAAAAAACAATCATTTTAGGACTTATTTCTTGGCAAGTCTATTATGATATGGGAACGTGCAGAATCCCCAGCGGCAGCTGCTTTCTTGCCCGCTCCTAAAAACAGGCGGATTTTGTAACTTTCATTTCGATAATCAGAAGTTTACATACAGATAATGTAAACCGTAAGCGAAAGCAGCGATAGCCGAAAAGATAGCGAAACAAAACAGGACTAGAACAAAGATTGCCACAGGATTATCGTCCGACAGACTAAATAAAAGCCATTGCCCCAAAGACATTCTGTGTGGTTTGCCTATTTGTTTGATTTTCGGCTGGGCCTTGGGGCGTGATTTCTTTGCTGCTTTTTTTGGCTTGGCGGCGTGGGGTTCTTTGGTTGTAGATTTCATTGTCGGTTTCTCTTCTGCCAGTGCTTCTACAGTTGCCATCTCTGGTTCTTCAGTAGGTACTTCTGTTTCGTCGAATTCGAAATTCCTTATATCCTCCTGCTCAAATTCGGGAGGCGATAGCTCCTGGTCCTTAGCAGGAGATGGCTCAGGCTCTGTAGTTACAGTGGCGGGTTCTTCGGCTTGCGGTGCTTCCGGTGCTGGTGGGATATTTTCCTCAGATGCGAATGCTTCAACTTCGTCTATCTTAAGATAGACGGATGGGCCATCGCGAAATCCGCGCAATTTACCCTCTTCTATTATCTGCTCTATTTCTTCCTCAGTTTTATTGAGCTTTTCGGCTGCTTCTTGTAATGTGTAGAACATACCAGCCATAATTATTCTTCTTCCGTAAATAAAGAAACTTATACTATTTTTGTTTCTTGTTTTTTAAAATCACCCTTTTTATGTGCAGTATTGTAATTTTACCTTCAAAATGAAAGCCCTGGATTATACCATATTTATTTGAAAAATGCAAGGGGTATATCTCTGATTTTTAGGTAAAAAAGCGGATTTTGGCATATATTCCGTTTTTTTTGTATTGGCAGTGCCATAAATATTGTTTTTTTTGTTGCAGAAGCAGGATTTAATGAGAATCTGATTATATATTCGATATGCACCCCTATAGTTTTTGGGGAGAATTAAAAAGTTGCAAATTGCATATATATATTTACAATGTCTGTTTCTAGCACATTTTTTGAAAGGTTCATAAATGAGATACGACGTAGCTGACCTGTCGCTTGCGCCGGAAGGCAAGAAGCGGATTTTGTGGGCTGATAACGATATGCCCGTTCTGGCTGTAATACGCAAAAGATTCGCAAAAGTTAGGCCGTTGAAGGGTAAAAATGTTTCTGCTTGTCTTCATATAACCGCTGAGACAGCAAATTTAGCAAGGACACTCAAAGCTGGCGGGGCAAATGTGGTTCTCTGTGCATCCAATCCCCTCAGTACGCAAGACGATGTGTCTGCGTCATTAGTGAAGGATTTTAAGATACCCGTCTTTGCTATCTGCGGTGAAAATCGCAGCACTTATTATAAGCACATCAACGCAGCAATTGACCATAAGCCAGTTATTACATTTGATGATGGTGCCGATTTGGTCAACGAATTACATACTCGCAGGAAAAAAGATGCCCACCGAATCATCGCAAGTATGGAAGAAACTACCACCGGTGTAATTCGTCTGAGGGCGATGGCAAATGCTGGTCTGTTGAAATTTCCGGTCATAGCGGTAAATGATGCTGATACCAAGCACTTATTTGACAATCGCTATGGCACAGGCCAGTCAACGGTTGATGGTATTATTCGAGCGACGGATTTATTGTTGGCTGGTAAAAAGATTGTTGTAGCAGGATACGGCTGGTGCGGCAGGGGCTTTGCCATGCGGGCAAGGGGTATGGGTGCAATCGTTATCGTCACGGAAGTTGACGCAATCAAGGCCCTTGAAGCGGCTATGGACGGCTTTGATGTTATGCCAATGGCAAAAGCGGCAAAGGTAGGCGAGCTATTCGTAACACTTACGGGTAATAAAAACGTTATACGGGCTGAACACTTCCGGGTGATGAAAGACAGGGCTGTCGTTGCTAACAGCGGACATTTCAACGTTGAGATAGATATACCGGCCCTGAAAAAAATGAGCAAGAAGCTGAACCGTAATGTTCGCAATCATGTTGATGAATATGTTCAGAAGAATAATAAACGCATTTATCTTTTGGCCGAGGGTCGATTAATTAATCTTGCAGCAGCGGAGGGGCATCCTGCGTGTGTTATGGATATGAGCTTTGCAACACAGGCGTTAGAGGCGGAATATGTGATAAAAAGCAAAGGTAAATTTGCGGTTGCCGTCCATGATGTGCCGATTGAAGTGGAGCGGAAAGTCAGCTTGCTCAAGCTCAAATCGATGTCGATTGAAATAGACCGCCTCACGGCGGAACAGATTGCTTATCTTGCCGGCAGCGGCGAGGGGACATAATTCGTGCCCCGTTGCTCGTGACCTGGGTCTTATGCCGGGTTCACAACCAGGTGAGCTTATGGAGAATCAAGAGACGGATAAGACGCCTATAGTGGCGTCAAAGTCTTTTTTGGCTGTCGGTCCTACGTTGCACTACAGCCATGAAAATGTTCAGAGGTGCTGGTTTCTTGCTTTTGTGGCCTTTACTGTAAGCTGTCTTTTATGGTCGAAGATAGTTAACGGTGCATTCTGGACGTTTGACTTCGAAGTGTCGCCTTCGCTTTGGCAATTGGGACAATCCATCACGACAGGGATGAGCATATTTGAGTATCCCTGGCAGATACTTGTTGTTGGGCTGCTTATGGGCATCCTGGCAGTTGTGCCGGTTTTGATATCGCAGCTTATGAGCTTTGGCTATAGTCTGCCTTTTATATTAGGGGTATTTTTTGTAGCCAATCTGCCGGGCTTTGCGATTTGCCTTTTTATAAGCTGTTTTGCAGCAGCGTGTCGTCCACTTCGTTTTCGCTCGCGTTTTATTGCAATAACATTATGTACAGCGCCGCAGCTTATTTACTGGGGGTTTTTGGGTGGGGCAAAAGGGGTAGAGCCGATTAAATGGGGATTATCTTTTTCACCCTGGGTTTGCGCGTGGCTTGTCGGTTTGGGTATAGCGGGAATCGTGCTTGGCATAGGTCACTATACCCGCTATCGGCCTGGACTGGTCTGGATTGTGACCGCAGTATTTCTTTTGTTGGCTGTAGTCACTTTTGAAATGAGAATCGGCTTTGACGAGCTGGATTATCAGCTCTATGTAGCTGAGAACAATCCGGAAGAGGCGATTGAGTTCCAGGACCACAGCATAAGAGAATCGCTGGACAAAATGATCACAAATCCTTCTGTGAGGGTTAGAAGATATCTTGAGAGCTCCTTTTACCCTACGGAGCCGATACTTCTTCGCGCAAAATTGAAAGAGAGAATCGAGGATGAGTTGGAGCGAAGTCGCTGGCCGTGGTGGTTTACAGTTCCGCAGGAGCTGAATTATCAGTTGAAAAAAGAATCCCTGATTCAACAGTACGATTTGTTTATAAGCAAACGTTTTCAAAGCCCGCGTATGCCTATAGCGCTTTACTACAAGGCACTTCTGAGTGAGTTGAGCCCTGATATTCAGGTTTTTAGACAAAAAGAAATATTGCATTTCTACAGCGATTATCCGTATGAAAAATCGCAGGATATCTGGTCTATGTTATACACGGAGTTCGGTGAGAGCCCGGAGTCGCTCGAGGCACGGTGGCGAATTGCAAAGCGTTGGGCCGGTCAGGGTGAATTTGAACTGGCTGATAAGCTTCTTGCCGAGGCGCAGAATATGTTGACTGAACGGTTGAAGGGTTCGAAGAAGGAGTATGCGCGGGATAATAGCTTCTTCAGATTTTTTCGTTCACCGGCTGATTCGGCGATGACGATGTTTAAGCTGGCAGATTTACAAAGAAGAGTACGTCGGTTGCGAAGTCTCATAGGGCCGGAAAATCGAACTGACGAGCCGGAAGCGAAAAGACGCTTGGCGACGTTTGTTATGTTAAATCCTAAAGCTACTAACTATGCTCAGGAACTCGACAAGCTACTGGAAAAAGCAAGCGACAAAGATCCGCTTCGTGACAATATTTTGTTGGCACAGGCAAAACTTATTGCTGATGAGCAGCTTCGTGCTGAAAAATTAGCACAATTACACAAGGAATTCCAGGACACAGATGGCGGAATGCAGGCACTATATGAGTTGGCCCGGCTGAAGATTGGTCTATATCAAAGCGAGGCAGAACCGGAGCGTAAGAAAGAGTATTTATCCGACGCCAGGGCTCTTTTGACCAGTTTTATCAGTTTATATCCGGACAGCTTCCGTGCCGAGCAGGTCAAAGAGAATCTCAGTAACCTGCCAAGTGTTGAGTAGATATCAGCATTGTTTACTTGCCCCTTACTTATCTTGATTGGTATTAAATATTGAGTAATGAAGCGCTGGATGGGGAGTTTGCCACAGGAGGATAACCTGCATTTTTCTTCTATACAATCGCTCATAAGCGGCTCCGAGAGGATTAAAATTGACATTAAAGATGAATTTTGATATCATAGTTAATAATGAGCTTTTTCACTTTTTAGGTGGTGTTATCCGATATAAAGTGAATTTGGTTGGTGGTGAATAGATGGCAAAGCTTGATAAATTCTTATATTTCAGAGGAGGTAATCAAAGAATTCTGCTGGCAGGCGATATTAGCGGTGTTTTTCTGAACACTGTTTCTGTCACCGACAGCTATGAAGTATGTGACAATATATCTGGAGCAATCGATACTGCTTCGAAGAGTAATTTTGCAGCAATTGGAGTGGTGATATATGGAACGTCTAAATTAGAATCTGCTTTAAAGAGCTTGAGAGAAAATTGTAACGCTAAGATTATTCTATTGGCACAGATGTATGAGGAGCCGATAGCGATTCGTATGGTCGGCTCGACTTTCAACGGCACAAGTCTTGCAGATGAGTATCTGGTTTGCCCAATCGAGGCAAGCAAATTGTACGAATCCATTACATCTCCACAACAACGCCTGGGAAAAGAGACTGTTTCGCCGGTTACTCTCGATGCAACAATAGAAAAGAGAATCAGGATTCTTGAGAGGTTGGCTACGGAGGATGATTTAACAGGCCTGAAGAACAGAAGATATATATGGGAATTTTCCAGGCAGATAATCGAACGAGCCGGAGAAAAAAATGGCCGGGTAACACTGCTTGTCTTTGATATTGATAACTTCAAACATTACAACGATGTTTATGGCCATTACGCCGGAGACGAGGTCCTAAAGCAGGCAGCTGTTCTGATGCGGCGCTGCTGCCGTAGCCATGACGTTGTCGGCAGAATTGGCGGTGATGAGTTTGCAGTTATTTTCTGGGACAGCTTCAGGAAAAAGCCGAGCGGCAAGGAGTCCGAGAGGCGTTTGGCGATGACGGACCACCCTAAGGAAGCAATATTTATAGCAAAGCGGTTTATTGGGGAATTTGAGAAAGCAGAACTGCCTTTATTGGGCCCGGAAGGAAAAGGAGTTTTGACCATAAGCGGCGGTTTGGCGAGTTACCCACGCGACGGTTCGACAATACAAGAGCTTTTCGAACAGGCGGACAGGGCATTACTGGAAGCAAAACGCAGCGGAAAAAACAGAATCTATCTCGTAGGAAAGCCCCAAAGCGACATCGCTGATATTGAGTAAGCATATCGTAAAATCATACCGAGAAGTGCCCTTAGAAAACAAATTAACAAAGGTGTATTTTCTGGAATCGGTTACGAATCGGTGTAGTTGGTTCTTGACACAGTAACTTATAAAGGGCAAAATACTGGTCTTTACAAACTTTAATATGAAGAAAGCGAATAATAGTGTCGCATAGAATTGTATCCAGGAAGCAACTATCAGAAGAAGTTTTCACGGCTGAAATCGAAGCACCTCTTATTGCGCAGGCAAGAAAGCCGGGGCAGTTTGTCATAATCGATATAAATAGTAAGTACTCAGAACGGATACCTCTGACAATTGCCGATGCCAATCCCGAAAAAGGAACTATCCGACTGATATGGCAGCGTGTCGGCAAGACCACAGCAGAACTATCTGACTTGAAGGTGGGCGAGGAAATCGCCAACGTTGTCGGCCCCCTCGGCAGACCGACTCATATCGAGAATTTCGGCAGCTGTGTCTGTGTGGGCGGCGGCATCGGCAATGCACTACTATTACCAATAGCAAAAGCCCTGAAAAAAGCCGGCAACAAAATTATCACTATCATTGGAGCAAGGACTAAAGAGCTGCTTATCCTTAAAGAGGAATTCACCCATATTTCTGACGAACTGATAGTTACAACCGATGACGGCTCATACGGGCGAAAAGCTCTAGTTACTGAACCGCTCAAAGAGGTCTGCGAGCGTAGTCCAAAGCCCGACCTGATATTTGCGATTGGTCCGGCTATAATGATGAAGTTCTGCTGTGAAGTAACAAGGCAATTCAATATACCTACACAAGTATCGCTTAACACGATTATGGTCGATGGAACCGGTATGTGTGGCGGCTGTCGCATCGAATTTGACGGCAAGCCGAAATTCGTCTGTGTCGATGGGCCGGAATTTGACGGCCATAAAGTCAACTTCGACTTGATGATAAAAAGACTAAACGCGTACAGGAACCAGGAGCAAAAAGCACTCGAACAATATAAAAAACATAAATGTAAAATAGGCCTTGATATGTAGATTGATTACAAGCTCGATATGAACGAGAAAGAAAGACAGAATTTTTTGAAAGAGCTTCTGGAAAAGCAAAGAACCGGTCAGCTTAAACCGGCTGAAAGATTCAAAATACCGCCTCAGGATATGCCAGAGCAAGACCATACTGGCAGAAGAAGTAACGTTAATGAAGTAGCACTGGGATATACCGAAACTCAGGCACGGCTGGAAGCTATGCGGTGTTTGCAGTGTAAAAATGCACCTTGTATTAAGGGTTGCCCTGTACAGATAAGAATACGGGACTTTATCGCTGCAATTGCTGATGGTGATTACAAAAAGTCCCTGGCTATCATAAAGGAAAACTCACTATTACCTGCAGTTTGCGGCCGAGTGTGTCCACAGGAAGTACAATGCCAGCAGGCGTGTACTGTTGGCTTGAAATTCAAAGACCCGACCAAAGCTGTTTCAATAGGCCGACTCGAAAGATTCGTTGCGGACCTTGATGAGGGTGAAACAGGCGTTCCAGCGGTTGCACCTGAGACTGGGATGAAAGTAGCAGTAATCGGCTCTGGGCCGGGTGGTATCATTGCCGCAGCGGATACCAGAAAGGCAGGCCACGATGTTACTATATTCGAGGCGTTTCATAAGTCGGGCGGTGTTATGGTTTACGGAATTCCGGAGTTTCGGCTGCCTAAGGCCATCGTGCAAAAAGAAATCGATACCCTTATAAAAATGGGCGTCAAAATTGTCTGCAACTTTGTTGTCGGCAGAACGAGAACCATTGAACAACTTATGAAAGAGGATGGCTTCGATGCTGTTTATATCGGTGTTGGTGCGGGGCTTCCAAGTTTTATGGGAATCGAGGGGGAATCGCTTGTCGGTGTATATAGCGCCAATGAATACCTCACCCGCGCAAATCTTATGAAGGCGTATGACTTCGGCAAAGGTGCCGATACGCCCATCGCTCGCTCAAAGAAGGTAGCCGTTATCGGCGGCGGCAACGTTGCTATGGACTCAGCAAGAACAGCGGTTCGGCTCGGTGCTGAAAAGGTCTATCTTGTATATCGAAGAACAGAAAAAGAGATGCCCGCTAGGATTGAGGAAGTCCAGCACGCAAAAGAAGAAGGTATTGAATTTCGCATACTGCAAAGCCCGAAACGAATAATCGGCGATGATAACAGCTATGTAGCCGCTATCGAATGTCTTAAATACCGCCTTGGCGAACCAGATGAATCTGGTAGGCGAAGGCCGATTCCCATCGAGGGCTCAGAATTTACAATCGAAGTTGATACGGTAATCGTAGCTATTGGCAATATCGCAAATCCGCTGATTCGCCAGACAACACCGGAATTGGAATTTAACAAATGGGGCAATATCGTTGTTGATGAAAACTGCAAAACCTCGATGGAGGGCGTTTATGCCGGCGGAGATATCGTCCTGGGGGCGGCAACGGTGATTTTGGCAATGGGTCAGGGTAGAATCGCAGCCGCTGCTATAAACGAATACCTCGCTAAAAAGAAAAAAGATAAAGACCGAAAGGTATCATAATTTTCATATCACCCAATTACTCTGTATTTCCTCTTGTTTTCGTGCAGCTCTGGCCGGACTTGACAATATATATATTTTTGATATTATGCTCATTTTTGTAATTTTTGGCAATCTTACGGGCAAATCTAATCCGTGATATTGTGAAAAACGAGAAGAATTCAGGTGAGTGAGAATGGAAATTAAGCCGTTCAAGGCATACAGGTTTGACAGCAGTATTGTCGGCGATGTCGGCAGCTGTATCTGCCCGCCGTATGATGTAATCAGCGACGAGCAACAACAGCAGCTCTATGAACAAAGCAAATATAATATCGTGCGGATAATCAAAGGCAAAATGGATGCTTCTGATAACGAAAATAACAATCAATATACAAGGGCTGCTGATTATCTTAACAGCTGGATAGAAAAGGGTATCTTAAAACAGGATTCGACTGAAGCTATTTACCCCTATATCCAGAATTTTGAGTTGGCTGGTAAACATTTTCAGCGTAGTAGTTTTATCGCATTAGGCAAACTCGAAGAATTCGGCAAAACTGTCCGGCCGCACGAAAAGACCCTCGAAAAGCCAAAGCTCGACCGGCTGAATCTCAAAAGGGCGATTATTGCCGACCTTGAGCTGGTTTTTATGCTTTATGATGACCGCAATAAAATCGCTGATGCGATTGTTGACAAGGCCGCCCTGCAAAAACCGCTCATTGACTTTGTTGATGAGCAGGATGTCAGACGACGGATATTTGCGATAGCCGCCAAAGACGATATAGAGCGAATTACCAAAATAATGAGCAATAAAAGCTGTATTATTGCCGACGGCCATCATCGCTATGAAACCGGCTTGAGTTACTTCAAAGAAAATACCAACCCTTCAGCAAGGTACCAGATGATGGCTTTTAGTAATTCCTGTCAGGAGGGATTAGTCATTTTGGCTACCCACCGCCTTGTCGGGAATCTGGAAAAGTTTAATATTCAAAAGCTTATCGCCGGCCTCGAAGAGGACTTCGAGATTACGAAATATCCTTTTGATTCAGACCAGACCAAAGCCAAAGCGAAGAAAAAGATGCTTTCACAAATGAAGCTTGGGTGTGATGAGGACAAGAATGCTTTCGGAATTTATGGCGGCAATAACGCTTTTTATGTGGCTATTTTAAGAGATAAACAAACAATAGATGCCGGTGGAGCAAATGCCGGCAAATCGCTCGATGTTTCTGTGCTGCATAAACAGATTTTGGAAAAATTCCTGGGTATCAACGAGAAAAAACTTGCCGGCGGCAATAATATCGAGTATATAAAAGATACTGGTGATGGGATTGATGAATGCATCACCAGAGTTGACGAGGGGCAGAAACAGGCAGCTTTCTTTTTGAACCCTGTAAAAATTCGGCAGTTGAGGGTGGTTACAGAAGCCGGCGAAAGAATGCCGCAAAAGTCAACTTTCTTTTTTCCGAAGATGTATAGCGGCTTGGTTATTAACAAATTGTAACTTTTTTATCGGAGATTACGTATGACAGACTGGAAGAATCCGCCGAGATTGTTCATTCCCGGGCCTGTGCAGGTCAATGATGATGTTTTACAGCAGCTTGCGCGTCCGACACTGGGACATCGTGGTAAAGAGTATTCTCAGCTTCAGGCCCAGACAGTTGATATGCTCAAGAAAATTCTTTTTACCGACCAAAATGTCTTTTTGTCCACGTCCAGTGCTTCGGGAATCTGGGAAGCATCGATACGTAACTGTGTCGGCTTTGAAGAGACAGTTCTTTGCACCTGCTGCGGTGCTTTCAGCGACAAATGGGCTGATGTGGCCAGGAGCTGCGGCAGGAATGTAGATGAGTTAAAGGTCGATTGGGGAAAGCCCGTTTTGACTGAGATGATTGATGAGAAACTCGCAACAGGTAAATACGCTGCTGTTACGCTTGTATATAATGAGACGAGCACCGGCCTGACTAATCCGCTCTATGAAGTAAGCGAGATGATGAAGGAAAAATATCCTGATATCCTTGTTTTCGTCGATGCGGTAAGTGCGATGGTGGGTCTTCCTTTGCATTTCGATGAGCTTGGGTGGGATGTGGTCTTTGCGTCGGTGCAAAAGGCCTTTGCGATTCCGCCGGGACTTGCGGTAGCGGCTGTCAGTAACCGGGCACTGGAGAAAAGCAAAAATGTGCCCGGCAGAGGTTATTACTTTGATTTTCAGAGTTTTGCTAAATCGGCAGAAAAAAACCAGACCCCTACTACACCGGTTATCCCGCATATTATGGCGCTAAACTATCAATGCGAAAAGCTGGTCAAAGAAGGTATGGAAAAAGTTTGGCAAAGACACGAAAAAATGGGCGAGTTTGTCAGGAGCTGGGCTAAGGAAAAATTTGCCCTGTTCTGCGAAGAGAAATATGCCTCGAATACCCTGACAACGGCACAAAATACACGTGGTATTAACGTTGCTGATGTAATCAAAGCGATACAGGAAAAACACAATACCATTTTTGGAAACGGCTACGGCAAACTAAAGGAAGAAACCTTCAGAATCGCTCATATGGGTGATATTACTCTTGACGACCTGAAAGAGCTTCTTGGCTGGATAGACGAAGAAATTGCATAAAACTGTCAGTAATTGTTTGTCAGGATATTTTCCCTGTAGAGTTGAGAAAAAGTAATAAACAGAGTTTCATTGTATCTAAAAAGGCGAGAGTATGACTGTCAACAAATGGCGAATATTGCTTATCCCTGCAATCGTTATGCTGAATGGCTGTTCCAGTTATTCTGTTAGAAAGTACGATGATGGTATTGTTGTCAGACTTAAGAAGGAAAAAGCAACAGATGCAAGGGAATTGAAAGTCCAGGTCTGTTCAGAGAATATTTTTCGTGTTATCGCGACACCAGGCAGTGCCTTTTCCTCCAGAAAAAGTCTGATTGTTAGTAAGAAAGAATGGCAGCCGGTGCCGTTTACAGTCCGGGAAGAGAAGGACAGTGTCCGGATTTCCACGGCTAAGCTTACTGCTGATGTTTCCAAAAAGACCGCAAACATTGCCTTTCTTAACAGCGATGGTCAAACGATTCTTCAGGAAAGAACAGGGGGCGGAAAGATTATCTCGGCTGCGGAGGTTATGGGGGAGAAAACATATCATATTCAGCAGGTTTTTGAGTCCCCGGAAGATGAAGCATTTTACGGACTGGGACAGCATCAAAATAATATTATGAACTACAAAGGGCATGATGTTGACCTTTGGCAGCATAATATCATTGCTGTCGTTCCGTTTTTGGTTTCCAGCAGGAATTACGGTATCTTGTGGGATAACAATTCGCGCACAAAATTCGGAGATGTCCGAGACTTTGAATCTTTGTCATCTTTAATATTGTATGATAAAGACGGCAAAGAAGGCGGACTCACCGCTGAGTATTTCAAACAGCCGGATTTCCAATCGCCGCTCATTTCACAAATTGAGAGAAAGATTGAACACGAGTTTGTTGATTTGCGGGGTGAGTTTTCGGAAGGTTTTGATATCAACAGGGGCAGCATTCGCTACAGCGGCGAAATCGAATGTCGTGAAGCTGGCGTTCACAAATTCAGACTTTACTGTTCGAGCTATACAAAGATGTGGCTGAACGGCAAACTGGTTGTGGATTCCTGGCGGCAGAACTGGCTGCCTTGGACGCATATTATACACCTGCCGATGGAACCAGGCAAACGTTATCCAGTTAAAATCGAATGGATGTCGAACGGCGGCTATATTGGTTTGAAGTATTTGAGTCCAGCAAAACAGGATTATATGAAAACCTTATCGCTTTACTCTGAGGTGGCGGACCAGATTGATTATTATTTTATTAATGGTGGCAATCCTGACCAGGTTATTCAGGGATACCGCACGATTACAGGCAAAGCGCCGATGATGCCGAAGTGGGCGATGGGGCTTTGGCAGTGCCGGGAGCGGTATAAAACGCAGGAGGAATTGCTCTCGGTTGTCAAAGAGTTCCGAAAACGCCAAATCCCTCTGGATAATATCGTCCAGGACTGGTTCTATTGGGAGGAAGACAAATGGGGCAATCACGACTTTGACCATAGTCGTTTTCCTGACCCGGAAGATATGGTCAAAGAGCTTCATAATGAACTTAATTGTCATATTATGATATCGGTCTGGCCCAAGTTTTACGTCGGCACGGAGCATTACAACCAATTTAAGGAAAATGGCTGGCTGTATATGCGCAACGTCGAAAAGAAGGAAAGGGACTGGGTTGGGCCGGGATATTTCTCGACGTTCTACGACCCGTATAATAAAGATGCCAGCGAACTTTTCTGGAAGCAGATTGATAAAAAACTGTTCAGCAAGGGATTTGATGCGTGGTGGCTGGATGCTACCGAGCCGGATATTCACTCTAATCTTTCGGAAACGGAAAGAAGAATGCGTATGGGCCCGACTGCAATGGGCTCTGCTTCGAGGTATCTGAATACGTATTCCTTGATGAATGCCAAAGGTGTCTATGAGGGTCAGCGCCGAAGCAAACCGAATCAGCGGGTTTTTATCCTTACTCGTTCTGCCTATGCCGGACAGCAACGATATTCCGCTGCAACCTGGAGCGGAGACATAGCAACTCGATGGTATGATTTAAAAGCGCAGATTCCCGCCGGTTTGAATTTTTGTCTTTCCGGCATTCCTTACTGGACGATGGACATAGGCGGTTTTGGAGTTGAACCTCGGTTTGAGCGTAATTTAAAAGATGCCGACCTTGAGGAATGGCGTGAGTTGAATACCCGCTGGTTTCAGTTTGGAACGTTCTGCCCGTTGTTTCGTGTGCATGGACAATATCCGTATCGTGAGATGTTTAATATCGCACCTGACAACCACCCGGCTTACCAGACAATACTGGCCTATGACAAGCTGCGTTATCGATTGATGCCTTATATCTATTCGTTGACCGGGATGGTAACGCACAATGACTATACTATTATGCGAGCGCTTGTTATGGATTTCAGCGATGACAAAAAAGTCCTGAATATCGGCGATGAGTTTATGTTTGGCCCGGCGTTATTGATTAATCCGGTTACCGAATATGAAGTCAGGAAACGTGATGTATATCTGCCTGCGGGGACCGGATGGTATGACCTTAAATCCGGCCGGTATTACGATGGCGGGCAGACAATTTTGGCTGACGCGCCTTATACAGATATCCCGATTTTTGTCAAAGAAGGTTCTATTATCCCTTTTGGCCCGGCGATTCAGTACACCACGGAGAAACAAGCCGACCCGATTCGCCTTTTTGTTTATACCGGCTGCGACGGCGAATTTACATTATATGAAGATGAAAACGTAAACTACAATTATGAAAAAGGTGCTTATAGTGTTATTGCACTAAAGTATTGTGAAGATACACAGTTCCTGACGATTGGTGCTCGGCAGGGAGAGTTCCCCGGTATGTTGAAGGAACGCACCTTTGAAATTGTTTGGGTCGGCAAAAACAATCCTGTCGGCCTTGACCTCGAAGCTCCTGCTGATGTATCCGTTCTGTATGATGGAAACGAACTGATGGTCAAACGGAAAAAATAAATCAGGCGAATCTGTTTCCGATATGTTTATCGTTTATCCTTTTCGAATACAGCGTTGCAATTCTCCTGTTCCGCAGGTAATATTATAAGAGGGCTTTGTCGCAGCTTGTTTGATGGGTTGTCATGCTGAACGAAGTGAAGCATCTGGCCATCAAAAGGGAGATTATTCGTTGTGCTCAGAATGACATCGTTCATTATTTAAGCTGTGATGGAGCAATAGGTATTTTATATTTTCTTTTTTTTCAATAGGTGATTGTTATGACTTCATCGAGAATTGATGTGAGTTCACATCGGAAATATTGGCACATTTTTTCCCGGATTTTGATTTTTGTATGTATTGTTGAACCTCTTTCTGCTTCCACTTATTATATGGACAGCAACGACGGTAATGATGTAAATACCGGTCTTTCACCTCAGCAGGCGTGGGAATCTCTGCAACCCGTTAATCAAAGGGAGTTTCAGCCGGGAGACAAAATCCTTTTCAAGGCGGGCACTCGTTATGCAGGCCGGCTGAAACCTCAGGGTTGTGGCAGCGAGGGCAATCCTATTATTATCGACAGTTACGGGCAGGGTTCTCGGCCCCGTATTGACGGCGAAGGGAAAGTTCCCGAAGCAATGCTTCTGCATAACGTAGAATACTGGGAGGTCAGAAACCTCGAATTTACGAATTTAGGAGAGGAGCATGAAAGAAATCGCAATGGTATTGTGATTTCGTTAAGAGATTTTGGCACAGCCCATCACATTCATTTGAAGAACCTGTTTATACATAATGTAAACGGAAGTCTGCTTAAGGGAAGAGGCGAGGGACATGCAATCTTGTGGAACTGCAGCGGCCGGGATAAGAAGTCGTGTTTTGACGGACTGCTCATCGAAGGATGTCACATCAGGGACTGTGGCCGCAACGGCATTAAAGGCGGCGGATTATGGTCTCGAAGAAGCTGGTATCCCAGTAAAAATGTTATCATTCGTAATAACCTTATCGAAGGTGTGCCGGGCGACGGCATAGTTCCAATCGCCTGCGAGGGCGCGGTTGTTGAAAATAATGTTATGCGTGATTGTCCCCGTCTGTTGCCCGAGGGCGAGGCCGCAGCGGGGATATGGCCTTGGAGCTGTGACAATACAATCATTCAATTCAATGAGGTCAGCGACCACAAGGCCCCCTGGGATGGCCAGGGATTCGATGCCGACTATAACTGTCGTAACACCGTCATTCAGTATAATTACAGCCATAACAACGAGGGTGGATTTTTGCTGATTTGCACTCCTGGTGGCAGAGACCCGAATGACAATATCGGTAATATCGGCACGATAATCCGCTATAACATAAGTGTCAATGACGGCCTGCGCCGGCACCCGACTCGTGAAGGAATTTTTTCTCCTGCATTTCATATCACAGGCCCCTGCAGAGACACACAGATTTACAATAATGTAATTTACGTGACTCGCAAACCGGATGACGAAATAGACAACACTTTATTAAAGATGGACAACTGGGGCGGGACCTGGCCGGAGAATACCTTCTTCTGGAATAACATTTTTTATGCTGAGGACACGGTGAAATATGATTTCGGCGATGCTAAAAATACGGTATTCGAGAGCAATCTCTATTATGGTAATCATATCAGTCATCCCAATGACCCTAATGCGGTTTTTGGTGACCCATTGTTTTTAAAACCGGGTTCGAAAGAGCCGGGTATGCAGACCGTTCTCGATTACCGGCTTTGTAATGGCTCGCTCTGTATTGCAGCCGGCAGAATTGTCTGGGAAAAAGATGGACGCGACTTTGCCGGTTTGTCACTTCCTGTTGACAGACTGCCTTGTATCGGTGCTTTTGAGTATGTTTCAGCATCAAAGCAGAATGCTCGGTAATAGATACCTGATTTGTGTATCTTGATTGTTTCTGTGTATCAGGCAGAGCTGATATAGGAAACGGGCTCAGATTTTACAAAAATTTTACTTACCTCTGTCAACCGATTGGATACGATAAAGGTCTATATATAGTAGTGAAACAGGCCGCTTTAATGAATGATACCGACAAAAGTCTAATTGATGCCCATATTCAGGGTGACCCGACGGCGTTTGCTGAGCTTGTGCGCCGATACGGAGATAGTATGTTGGGGTATTTGATGAGAATGAGCAGAAGTCGTGAACAAGCAGAGGATTTTTTTCAGGAGACCTTCAAGCGGGTCTATGAAAAGGCCCATACACTCCGCGGCAATCGCTTTAAGCCGTGGCTGTTCACAATCGCAACACGGGTAGCTATCGATGGTTTGCGAAAGCAGCCGCACTGCGTATCGCTGAATCAGAACCTGGATTGTGATAATGGACGTTGTGAGCAATTAAGTGCAGTTGCGGATACTTCGTGGGAACCATCGCAGAAAGCGGTAAGAGCTGAACGGAAAGAGCAGGTTCGGCTGGCTGTTGAATCACTGCCCGAGAGGCAGCGAGCGACCCTTATTCTGGCCTATTATCAGCAGCTCAGTTACTCAGAGGTTGCACAGGTTTTGGGCTGTACCATTGGGACGGTGAAAACACAAATGTTCAGGGCACTTAAGACCCTGTCGCAAAGATTACCTGACATTTCGGAAGAAATGAGATGAAAGAACATCTTACAGAAAAAGAGCTGATAGAGTATCAGTTTAAGCTGGCCTCTGATATCCGGATGGAGGAAGTTTCGAGCCATCTGGAGAGCTGCGCTATGTGCCGTGAGTATCTGGAGCGGCTAAAGAGGAAATTTTCGGCTTTGGATTTGCTGCGTGAGGATGTAAAAATATCTGAAGACCTGGTCTCTAATGTGGTCGAGCAGGCACAGGGTGGTGTTGGCAATTTAACAGTAAAAAAGAGATTGCTTCGCTTCGCTCACAAAGACGAGTGGAGATGGGTTGGTGCTGTCGCGGCGGTTTTAATGGTAGGATTAACGTTGCTTGTTGCAAATTTGGCCAGGCAGGGCAGGAGATACGGGCCGGTAAAAAAGCCGGGTTCACCGATAGTGGAAAAACCGGCTGACACGCTTCGACCGCAAAGCGAGGCGAGGAGGATGCTTTTTGCTCGCGATGAGAAAAAAGCTGATGCAGCGGATGAATTTGAGCAGCCGCCTTTTGCGCCGGCAAGTGCGATTGAATTGGTCGTATTGCCGAGGCGGGATAACGTTCAGATTACGATTTACAATTCCGCTGATTTGACATTAGTAAGGGAGAGGCGGAATTTGACATTAAAGAAGGGTTGGAACTGGCTGCAATTTATGTGGGCAAATACATTGATTGACCCGACTTCACTCAGCTTGGAGCCGCTGGAGAAGGCGGATAAGGTTGATATACAGCAGCTGGTGTTCCCGGCAAGGTTGCGGGAGGTTGGCCGGTGGCTCATCCGTTCGGAGGTTAGCGGCCGGGTGCCGTTTGAGATAACATATTTTACCAGCGGGCTATCCTGGCGGGCGTTTTATATGGGGACACTCTCTCAAGACGAGAGAAAAATGGATATTCAGGGTTATGTCCGGGTTGGCAACAATAGCGGTGAAGATTATGAAAACGCTCAGACACGGCTTATTGTCGGAAAAGTGCACCTGCTTGATGAAATTGCCGAATTGGCAAGACGCCCGTATCCCTATGGCTGGCCGTTTGTCCGCGGCGACCGTATTAGGAGTATTTCTGGTGCGTTGGAAGTTGATTCGATAGAGATAAAAGATAGATTAGTAGTAGCTGGTTTTTTTGACGATGAGGAAATTGGTCGCAAGGAGATAAAAAAAGAAGGTCTCAGCGAATATTTCCTTTACACGATTGAGGGGACAGAAACCATACCTGATAAATGGGGCAAGCGCCTGCTTTCGTTTGAGGCAGAAGATATTAACGTAACGAGTCTATATAAGTATGACGAAGAGCGCTGGGGCAATCAGACCATAAGGTTCGTTTCGTTCGCAAACGATGAGAAACACAATCTCGGTAAAACACCCATTCCAAACGGCAGCGTGAAGATATTCAGCCAGGCCGATGAGCCCGTCTCGCCCTCGGCGAGCCGAGACGGGCAGGGGTATCTATCTTATGTCGGAGGGACAGGCATAAAATATATACCCGTAAATGAGGATATAGAGCTGAATCTCGGCCCTGCTCGCTTGGTTAAAGTAGAACCGACACTGATGGATTTCAGGACAGATAACTACGTTTTTGGCAACGAAGGCAATGTTTCCGGGTGGGACGAAATCCGAACTTGGCAGATAGAGATAACCAATACTCGCGAGCTGCCAATAGAGATTGAAATTACTCGCGGCTTTGGCACCGCATACTGGACTTTGCAAACCGATATTACGTATCACGGGCTTCCAGCCCGTGATAGCACGGCCAGGATGGCCGTGGTACAGAGCAAGCACGATGCCACACACGCTCGATTTAACCTGAATCTCGAACCGCGAAGTAAACGAATATTTGAATATACAGTAACGACATATCACGGTGCGCGCGAAGAAACGTTTATAAAAAGTAAAGAGCAAGAGAAAATGTAAACATTAAAGGGGTTCGATTTGTGAGCCATAAGACAAATAAGCTAAGGATTTTGGTAATTTTTTGTATAGTTTTTTTGCTTCCGAAATTGTGTATGTCGCTTATTACTGGTGAGCATGGCAACCGCCCCACTGAAGACCGAGGCTGGCCAATTGGCTCAGTCCAGATTGCGAATCTGCCGAGTCGATTAGGTTATTGGGAAGGGCCTCCTTTCGGCGGTGGCGAATATTGCTTCCTGTACCGCTGCCAGGACACAAATGAGTTCGATCAAGCATTGAAAATCTTCTCATCAATTCAGGCAAGTGAGCTCGAACTTATAATACACAACGGACCTGAATGCAGTTTCTGGCTCAGGGAAAACAATGAGGAATTATCCGAGGAAGAAAATCGTGTTGACTGGACATTTACGGTTTGGGTGCCGGATAACTGGAACAGGCTATTCAATAGTCCGCGCAGCTACACGCTTTCTTCAGATCATCCAAACTTCAAAAAGCCGGTAGCAGCTCCAAAAATAGATTTGTATATCGGTGGCGGTGGTTCCGTCGTTTGGGAAGATGTAAAGGTACCAAAGAATGTGGCGGTGATTGACAAGCGACCTAGCTCAATTTCGGCAAAATTCGCAGGCGGAGGTCTGATTCGCAGCAAGGTATTCGATATGGCCACCGGTCAGCCAATTGTTGGAGCCGAAATAGTATTGGCTAAACATCGAGACAAAGAAGGATGGAAAGAGCTGATACAGGGCGAAACAGACAACCAAGGCTTTTGCCAAATTGCAGATATTCCGCTCGGATACTACGAAATTAGAGTAAAAGCCAAGGATTATGTCCCACGAAAACAAGGCGGATACAACAATCAGCGGCCTGAATACCACCAATTTGAGATAGGTTTAGCACACCCATCTTATATCAAAGGTACCGTAGTCGGCTCGGTTGGTAATCCAATCGAGGGTGCCAAGGTATCGGCTATTAATATTATTGGAACCGATGGCTTTGGTTATCCTTGTGTAGATGACAAATCAGCGATTACAGATAAACATGGGCGATTCGAAATACGTTCATTGCCTATAGGTTTGGCAAGTATTATGTGCTATGCTGAATCATTGCATCTTAAGAACCCCATATCGGAACAATATCCAATTCCTTCGGACGAAATCAAGCTTACAATGACAGGTACAGGCACCGTCCAAGGCAAGGTCGTCGATGAAAATGGAAAAACGTTATCGCGCAAGGTAAGTGTTCACATTTGCTCTACGGGTGAACAGATTGACAAATGGTTTAGTACATGTCATTGCGAAGAAGACGGCAGCTTTAAATTCACAGATGTACCTCCAGGTGAGTACCTGGTTGGAACCAATTGGAGATTATTAACCGAAGGTGATAAAACAAATGCTGAATTAATTTTAGTAGAGGCGGGGAAAATATATGAGTTGGAAATTGTACATATCAATAATTCGGACGTGAAGAATTAAAGTGAACCATTTTTGATAGGAGAATGAATTATGAACAGTAGAAGAATTAAACTAATGATAGTAATACTGCTGCTTTTATGCAGTACAATATCTCAGGCGAGGATAAAATTGGTTGCTCTGCCGGAAAGGGCGGCAACGGTTATTCGCCTGGACAATCCAACGGCGACATTGATTGAGGAAGAGCGTGTGCTGACGCTGCAAAAAGGACTTAATAAGGTGGACTTTTCGTGGAAGGGCGTCAGCATCGATGCCGATTCGATTCGGCTAAGGCCTCTCGACCATCCGGATAAGGTTACGCTTCTTAGTGTCAGTTACCCGCCCAACGAGGCTGCTTTAGTCTGGGATATCAGCAGCGATAGTGACTACGCCGAGACGGTGCGAATCAGCTATCTATTGAGCAATATAGACCGGCTGATTACATACAAGGCGATAGCTGACAAGGCAGAAACTGCGGTTGATTTGAAGAGCTTTTTGGTTCTGAGGAATTTCTCAGGTGAGGATTTTGACAAAGCTCGGGTGCTTCTGGATTATGGCGAGGCCTTCGAGCAGGGAATCGACCACGAAGAGACCAAGCGGATGCTGTTTCTGAAAGCACCGAGTGTGCCGATAACCAAGGTCTGGAAATTCGATGCAGCAATGCTGCCCTGGGACCCTGAGAAGCTGGAAAATCGGAATGTAGGTATTCCGGTAAGCTATCGAATTGTAAATGAGGCCAAAAGCAGTCTTGGCGAATTTGCCCTGTGGGGCGGCAAAACGCGATTATTCCAGGATGATGGGCACGGCAGCACCATATTTTTGGGTGAGGATGTAACGGACCTGGTTCCGGTCGGAGAGAAAACAGAGCTTTATATAGGTGACAGCAGAGATATTGTCGTAACGCAGCGAAAGATGGCGGATAACAGAGTCAATTTGCGAAAGAACAACAAAGGCGATGTCATTCTCTACGATACTGATGAAATAATCACCGCCAAGATTGAGAATTTTAAGGATGGTCCCGCTGTTCTCACCGTGATTGAGCACATCCCCGGCCAGTGGGATATGGAAGAGTGCACTTTGGACAATAAAGCGTTGAAACTCGGTGTTGATTATAAGAAGAAGAACGCCAATATTCTTGAGTTCGAGATTGAGCTACCGGCTCGCACTGACAAAGGTCCTGCAGTGAAGGAATTGAAGATGCACTACCATTGCCGAAATGTGAGGCCGTGAAATGCGGAAGGTAGATGACAGAGAACAGATGACAGAAGAAAGGAGCAGTAAAATGAAACGTATAATATTAGTGCTATGTATAATCGTTGTGATGGCCGGCATCAGCTGGGCCAAGGTTGATTTGGTGACACTGCCCTCGCGAGATACGGTGCAGCTTACAATTTATAACTCTGCTGATATAACATTGGTGCGTGAAAGCAGGGCACTGACACTCAAAGATGGCGAAAATAAGCTACAGTTTTCGTGGGCCAACACCCTCATTGACCCGACCAGCTTAGAGATGCTGCCAAAGGCCAGTGCTGACAAAATCGATGTTGCTGATTTGACCTATCCGCCAAGAGTAAGAAATCTCGGGCTTTGGAATATCAAGAGCGGTGTAAGCGGCAAGGTGCCGGTGGAGATTACATATTTGACAAGCGGTTTGACCTGGCGAGCATTTTATATGGGAACGCTCACCGAGGACGAAAAGACGATGCGCCTGCAGGGATATGTGCGTGTAACCAACAACAGCGGGGAAGATTATGAAAATGCACAAACACGGCTAATTGTCGGTAAGGTCCATATTCTCGATGAGATTGCCGAGCTTGCCCGCAGGCAGTATCCATACGGCAGACCAGGTGAAATAATGCCGGCAGCGGGAGTACCGGTCCGCGGACTGGGCAGAGCGAAAAGGGAGATGGAAAAATTAGCATATGCTCTTGAAGAGGCACCTGGGGCACCAAAGGAGGTTAAAAAGGAAGGCCTTAGTGAGTATTTTCTTTACACTATTGAGGGGACGGAGACGATTGCTACCGGCTGGTCGAAGCGACTATTAAGTTTCGATGTTGATGAAGTACCGGTGGTAAATCTCTATAAATATGAAGAAGAACGCTATGGTCCAGGCGTAGTTAGATTTCTTAGCTTCAAAAATGACAAAGAACACAACCTCGGTGATACACCCATCCCCGGCGGAATGCTGAAGGTTTATAGAGGTATCGGAGATACAGGGCATTTATCTTACACAGGGCAATCCTCCTTTAAGTATATTCCTGTGAATGAGGATGTAGAGCTTAACCTTGGGCCGGTTGCAAATGTTGTTGTTGAGCCGAAGCTGATGGATTATAAAACAGAAAACTACAGATTTGACCATCGGGGCAACATCTCCGGCTGGGATGAAATGTACACATTCAAGATTGAGGTTAGAAATACTCGTGAGCTTGGCGTCAAGGTCGAGATTCAGCGGAACTTCAATACTCAATATTGGAAGCTGGAAAAAAGCGGTAATTTCGACGGATACGAAAAAGTTGACCTCGATACGGCTAAGTTCACGCTCAATTTAGAGCCAAGGTCAAATAAAGAATTTGAGTATGTTCTGACAACCTACCACGGTGTAAGACAAGAGGACTGGGGAAGGGCTTCGCAATAATTTGGTCGGCGTTTAACAGGTGGAATGTAAACGCCTCATTAATTAAGTTACCTGATGTAGAATTATAGCCAGCCGGTTTGATATTATTATCGGCTGAAAAATGAGATTTCTGTCCCTTTACTCAAACAGGGATGAAATTATAGTCTCCAGTATTAAATCACCTTCTAATGACCTTATAAATAGCCTGGTATTTAAGAAGGTAAGATTTGCACACTAAAACAAGCTTTTTATCACACTTTTGAATTAATTCCTCCCTTGAAATTTTAAAAAACTGTCAAAAAGTCGTAAAGCCCCTTTTTTATCATGACGAAAAGTCTTTTGTTGCGAGTAGTTTCTATATATGTATGGGGGGACGAGGGGAAAAAATGGTTATTTACAAACAGTCAAACTTTTTTAAAGTTTTTGTTAATCTCCCTATTTTACTGTTGCTCTCAATTACTTCTTTTGCTGCTGACACCAATGATATAGACAACAAAGATCTATTTGAAATGTCACTTATAGAGCTTATGTCTATAGAGATTGATGTTCCGGCAACAATCACGGAAAAGGACCCCTCGAAAACTCCGGCGAGTGTAACAGTGATTACGGCCGAAGATATTGCCCGGACCCCTGCCCGCAATCTTATGGACCTGATGGAAATTTATGTCCCGGGGGGTTTTGTGGATGAATCACAGTGCTGGTCCGTTGCCCGGCATTCGCGGGATACTTGTTGACCGCCCGTATAAGTTCCTGGTCAATGTCAACGGCATCAATGTAAATATCAAAACCTATTATGGAGCTCGATTGGAGTTGTTGAACTGGGACCTTAATGATGTTGAGCGAATTGAAATCATCCGTGGTCCCGGGTCAGTCACGTATGGGCCTGGGGCTATTGGTGGTGTTATCAATATCTATACTAAAACAGCGAGTACGGCCCCCGGAGTCGCAGTAGGTGGTCATTTCTGGGACAAATATGACAGCATAGGTAATTACATCAGCTACGGCCGTAAAACAAAAAAGGCGGATTTATACGCCTATTTCAGCATAGTCCACACCAGCGGGCATGAACCGGACTTGTTTGCCTGTGACTCGGGTTCAGCAAGCGGGTATTTAGGTGGTTCTTCTGAAAGTTCTCCCGAATACCCTTACCCACCTGCTGACTATTTTGCAGATTATCATAATGAACCGCAGATAAAGGCACATCTGGATGTCCGTTTTAAGAAAAACTGGCGTTTCTGGGCCCGCTATGTGACCAGCTCACATGACCTGATGCAGGGCACGGCCCAAAAATATATGCTGCCCAACAAAAAGTCGAAGACGGACTTTGAGAATTTTCGTCAGACACGCTACCGGTATTATCAGTTCGCATTGGAAAATAAAGCTGCTCTTAGCAAGAGTTGGGACTTAAAATCACTCTTAGGCCTCAGCTCAATCGACGTGCTTAATATTGATAAATACAATAGTGGTAGCGCCCTTAGCATCATCAACTCCAGAGACAGCTTGGAGAACAACGTCAGGCAGATCTGGTCAGAAAACGAATATTTTGCCCGATTTATGTTTAATTATGAGCCGGACAAGGGAAAAATTAAAGGGGCTTTCGGCTTTGAGTTCAGTTACGACACCATTGGTCCGGCCTGGGGAAAGGGTAAAGACGACGGCTTTCGTATTGACGGCATTATGAGCGGACCGACATCAGAAGCATATGGTTCCTCCGGAAAATGTCAATATGACGAAAGTGACGATGAATACTTCGCCGTCGGAAACGGCTGGGAAACGTATACCCATTCCTTTTTGGGAGAACTCAATTATAAATGGTCTCCCAAAACCACTATATTATTGTCAGGCCGCGTGGATAAGCATACATTTACTGACTATATGTTCTCGCCGCGATTCGCCTGGATTCACGAGCTCAAAAAAGGCGAATATCTAAAGTTCATTGCCCAGCGTTCGGTTCGAATGAATACACAGGAAGAACTGTACATGAATGAGAAACTGGGAGAGGAGAACGAACCTGAAAAGCTGGATACCCTTGAACTCATTTACTCCGGCAGGTTTACTAAAAACCTTTCATTCCAGGTCTCTACTTTCTATAATAAAAACCAGGCAATAGCCTGGGATGGGAACCTGCGGCGCAGTGCTCCGGTTGGAACCCTGAAAACCTTCGGGGTAGAACTGGAAACGAAATACGAGAAAGATGGCTTCAATATAGGAGCTAATCACTCGTTTGTCAAACAACTGGATTGGAAACTGGCTGATGGCGTACCCACATCCGGTATCAGCTATTCAGACTATTATTGTAGTGCCAATGGCCTTAACTCCAAAGGCAACGACTTGGCGAACTGGTCCAATCATGCCACAAAACTGTTCACCAACATTGATTTGCTCGATAGCAAGCTGACTCTGCACGGTGACATGCAAATCTTTTGGGGATTTAAAGGGTTGAAAGACGGGCTGGATGCGCTTTCCATAGCTGGCGGAGATGCTTCGGAAATCGCGCATATTAAACGCCAGGACGGATACGAAATGCAGGCCACAGCGGGAGTATCATTGACATATCACATTAATAAGTCGTCCGATGTGACGGTCTTTGTTCAGGGTATTCCGGTCATCGGTGATAACAAGCGATACGCTTATTCTTCAGGATACAAAAAAGACTATCCGGACAAAACAAGCTGGGTTGAAGAACCGATTGTGGTTGGTTTCCACTATTATGTGCGATTTTAAGAACTTCGCCACTTTCAGCAAATTCCAGCGAGCAACAGCAAGTGGATTGCCGAACTCTCGATTATAAATCACCAAATCATATCAGCCGACTCTATATTTAGTTGGATAGAATTATGCAGTTGGGCTGAAGACGTCAAATACAGGGCCAAACTGCCGTAAGTAGTATAGAGAATAAGAACGTTTGAAAACCAAAAAAGGCAACAAAATAACAGTGCCGATGTATGGGACCAGCAGCAGTATGCTTGCACAGCATACGCAGCATCCAATACAGAAGCCAATGGCAATAATAGTGCCAATCGCCATCGCTATTACAATTTGAAAAAGCAGGTATAGAGCAAAGCGAAGCTTATTAGTCGAGAGGATAGTCATAAATTCCCGCCAGGCAGCTACACAGCTTATGGTTCTTAAAAACATAACTGGAACCACAAAATCCAGCGTGAATTTTTTCACAAAAAATAACACTGTTGATAAAATAAAGACTAAAAGGCCGAGCAGAACAATCCCGGGAACTGAAAAGGCAATAAAGCCTCCTTCGGATATCATCATAATCACAAGAAAGATTATGCCCAGAACGGGTAAACCTACTATCAGAAAACCTAAGATGCTAAGTATGATTCTGAATAAAAACAGACTATTGGCGTGCTTCTTGAATTTATGCCAGGGATTTTTGACTTCCGCTTTGTTTTGTGCGATACAGTGAAGGAACATAAATTTGCCTCGGCTGTTGAGCCAGATAGTGATGAGCCATACAGTTATAACCACTGCTACTACGGCTATTGTAGCTGGAATAATCCAGTAAAGATTTTCCAGAACGAATTCTTTTGCTTTATACAGGTCTTCGGCAATTTGTTCGCGATGCCCGTCGGGTCCGTGTGGCATATTGAAGCTTGGTCCTCTTCCTCCGCCTCCGCCGCTTCCAAGGTATGCCAGCCAGGCGCAAAAGCCGATGACAAACCATTTTTTCAGGTCAAATGGTCTGAAGAGCATTATTTTTGCTCTTTCTATAGATGGTGTTATAGGGTCGATTACACTTACTCTATCCGGACGTTCAGTAGTCATAATACAAGACCTCCTAAAAAGGTAAGCCAATTAGCAAACGTTGTTATAGTTGCTATTACGGTTAAGAAAGCATTTACTGTCAGAAAGGCGGACACTACGAAGGTCAGACCTGTTCCGCATGCAGCGGCGAACATAGCTGCCCAACCCATAGCTTTTTCCCACCAAGAGACTTTTAATGTAATACTTTTTTCCTTATCTTTTCTGTGAATCTCCGCTTGCTTAAGTTCATAAAGGGCATTATCTATCAATGACCGGGTAAATGCTGTGCTTGGTTTATTCGACTCGTTTTCGAGCTTGACTAAACGCGATATATTTTTGTCCAGTTGTGTGGCAGAGTCATCGAAAGATAGATTATCATTTTTAAGGTTCATAGTTCCCAACCTGTTTTTATGAGGATTTCATCGGTTTAAGTTCGCGGCGAAGAGAAATCTTTGCCCGATACAGAAGATTATGGACGGCCTTTTCGGTTGTGCCCATCCGACCGGCAATTTCGTCTATCCTGAGGTTTTCAGCGAACCTGGCTCTCAGAACGGCTTGTTCTTTACTTTTCAATTTGCTCATAGCTGAACGAACGATTTCAGCTGTTTCTTCTCGTTCGAGAACTTCATCCGGTAGTGGTTCGGTATCAATCATCTGCAGATAGCGGTTGATATCGCCGTTAATACTTGGACGAGACGCACGTTTTCTAATCTCAAGGCGGATATTGTTACGCGCAATTCCGATGAGCCATTCCTCAGGGCTGCCTTTCGACGGGTCGTAACTATCAAGTCCTCGGACGGCGTCAAAAATCGACCGTTGTGCCAATTCTTCTGCTAACGCAGGATTCGGCCAGCATTTCATAAACATATTAAAGAGCATTGGGATTTGCCTGCTGACAACTTCTCTCCATACGTCAGCCTCACCTCTGGCGAATCCCGCCCGGCTTGGTTTTTCTAATTCATCAGGCACTATTGGAAATTACCTTTTCAATACTCTTTTCTATCTGTTAATATGCGCATAAGAAGAAAATCACTCATATTTTTTTAAAAAATTATAGCTTTCAAGAAGTGTTACGTTAACTCTATGTTGTTCAAAGGCAAATCTTCAGGATTATGCTTGCTGCTGTTTTAATTGGCGCAGTTCCTTTAGAATCGGCCAATCGGCAAAAGCAAGGTAAAAAGCCATAACTATATTCGCAATGGGCACGAGCATTAACAGGCCGAGCGCCCAGCAATAACCTGCCTTGGAAAAAATCTTGCAGATAATAAGAATCTTTATAATGGTCGCTATAAATGCCACAAGAATAATGAACATAATAAGCAGCCCTGTAAATACAGGGGCCACATCCGAACCATTGTGAAGGTGGGCCAGAGTAATATGTTCCATAATTTTTCCCTTTCGATTAGTTTAATATATTAACTTAAATCGCGGCACTGCTGCAAATATCACGTTCATAGTATAACGAGTAGGAATTTGCTGACAAGGGAAATTTTGTTGTAAGGGAAGGCGGATGCGAAACTGTAGTATTTGACGAATGGCCTCATGCTTTGTAAATATTAGAAACACTCAAGATTGACTGTGTGCAGCAGTTTTTCGAGAGGGCAGTTGTGGCATCTGGCTTTTGGTTTGCAGAATTCTTTGCCGACTTTTACCAGTAATGCGTGGTATTCATTGAACAACTTGGCATCTTGCGGCAGATTCGATTGAAACAATTCCCGCAGTTGCTCGTAATCGGCATCCGGCTCAATTAGTTGATGTCGAAAGACAACGCGGGCGGTGTAGGCATCAACAACAAAAACAGGCCGTTCAAAAGCATAAAGCAGAATCGAGTCAGCCGTTTCTCTGCCGATACCTTTTACAGCTAACAGTTTGGTTCGTAACTGCTCGGTATTAATATTGTCAAGATTCGCCAGATTGCCGTTATAGTTTTCGAACAGCCAGTTTATGAGGTTTTTGAGTCGCTTTGCTTTAATATTGTAATAGCCGGCCGGACGGATAAGCGCGGCGAGTTGCGAGACATCAAGGTGGTGAAGTTTCTCAGGGATTAAGAGGTCGGCTGATTTCAGATTTGCTATTGCTTTTTCCACATTGGTCCAGTTGGTATTCTGTGTCAGGATAGCCCCTGTAATTACCTCGAACCGGGTCTCTCCGGGCCACCAGTGCTGCGGGCCAAAACGTTTGAAAAGCAGATTGTAAATCTCGGTTAACTTTTCACCTGTCATTGTCATATTTATTTGTCGGAAAATAATGACCGGAAAAGCCGGTCAATTTTAAATGTTGTAATTCTACCTTGTATAAAGTAAACTCTGGCAAATTTAAGCAATATGGTCAACTAATTTTTTCTTATTAGTGACAAAAACCAAAAAGATGAGAAAGCAAAAGACAGATAAGGGAATAAATGACAAGTATAAATACAGCACCAGCCAGCTGTTTAACTTTACACAGGATTCATATCTCGATCGCACGAGCAGGCCTGTTTATGCTATGGTTTTTCTGCTGCCATTTATAGTTTTCTATGAGTTAGGGACAATATTTATCAATACTGATGTACTTGACCAAAGCCGGATTCGCGTGGTGGCGTTTGTATGGTTGCAGAATATGCTTGAGTATTTGGGCACCGGCAGCAGGTTTGCATGGGCAGCGCCGCCTTTGGCAGTCATTGTGATTCTGGTAGCCCTGCAACTGGTATCGCGCAAGCGTTGGTATTTCAATATCAATGATATTTGGCTGATGACAATCGAGTGCATTATGCTTGCTGTGCCTTTAATTGTATTGAGTCTGTTATTCAGCGGACCCGCCCAGCCGCGAGGTGATATTGCAAAGCAGTATGGCATGGCACAAGTGCAAAGTGAAACGATACTGAGCTGTTCCACATCTGCGGTCGTCGATTTATCGTCAACGGCTGAAGATGCAAATGGGATTATCGCCAATGGTAAATCTTTGCTGGCAGATGTTGTTACTGGTATAGGAGCTGGAATTTACGAAGAGCTTCTTTTTCGGCTGATTTTAATATGCGTTTTGATGCTGCTGTTTCAGGATATCCTTCGGCTGAGCCATAAAAATTCTATTGTTTTGTCCGTTCTTGTTTCAGCGGCCTTGTTCAGTGCACACCATCATATAATATTTGTTAACGGGCAATTATCTGTCAGTGCACCGTTTAACTGGACTGAGTTTGGTTTTCGGACAACTGCGGGGGTTTATTTTGCAATTCTTTTTGCGATTCGTGGTTTTGGAGTAACGGCTGGCACGCATGCTTTTTACGACATTATTGCAACTGTTGTTAATGCGGTTTTTTTCCAGCAGTAAAAATCAGGGTGCTGTTCTTGTTTTTTGAATTTTTTTCAATATTTTTGCTTGTTGTTACTCTTGTGCATTTCATAGCTTGTAAAATAATCGTCCTATAAGTGGCGATATCAGCATTATCAATACTGATAATGCCCTTGAAAAATTGCTTTGATTACTGTATAATATCAGCATAGTTGAGACCTTGATTTTTGTCTTGGGATTATTTATATGGAATCGCCACACATCAACGTTGCTATTGAAGAATTGACATTCAGTCTCTTTCAAAGGCCCTTACATCCCGAGCTTTTCCAAATCTATTCAAAACGGCAGTTGAAAACTGAGAAATACGAGGCGATTATCTGGGTTACCGGCTGCACTCATGTTGTCAGTGTTTTTGTCGGGGATACGTGCCTTAGTGAGGTCGTAAGCACACCAGGCCAGATGCTTCCTTCACGCGGTTTGATTGAACGATTTCAGTTCCGCGGACCACGCACTCATAAATGTACTTTGAGCAAAGGCATAAGTTATATGACAGATTTTCAGGTCGAGAAGATGAGCCCGAATCTCTACCGGCAAAGTCATACAGACCTTGAACGCTTCGCCAGAAATCGCGGCGTCTTTGTCAAATTTCCGGAATTGGAGTTGGGGGGGTTGCAGCCGTTCTGTTATATTGACTTTGAGGCAAGGCGAGGCGAGCTGCACATCAACACCTTTGCTGCTTATCCGGACCAGGTAACGATGATTAAGACACAGTCCTTGTTCGATTTTCAATAAGAAAAAACTCCTCGAACATTTCATATCATTTTGATTTTTATTGTTTTTATCCGCAATAAAACCATAATATGCCGGTATAATCACTATTGATTATTGGTTAGTGATTATATATAATTAATGACTGGTTCGGGAAATCGGTCAAAAAATAGTTGGTTATAATAGATTAGTATTTTTTAGGAGCGGCTATGTCAGGCCATTCACACTGGGCGGGTATAAAGTATAAAAAAGCGGCGGTTGACGCAAAACGCGGCAAGATGTGGAGCAAAGTGGCTCGGATGATAATCGTGGCAGCCAAAAGCGGCGGCGGCGACCCTGCTGCAAATCTGGTTCTACGATATGCAATCGATAAGGCTAAGGCAGCCAATATGCCGAAGGACACCATCGAAAAGGCAATCAAAAAAGGAACCGGCGAGGTAGAGGGGGTTAATTTTGAAGAAGTGCTCTACGAGGGTTATGGGCCGAGCGGTGTGGCTATAATGGTCGAGGCCCTGACAGATAACCGTAATCGGACTACGCCGGAGATTAAAAGAATCTTTGAGAGGCACGGCGGCTCACTTGGGGCAACAGGTTGTGTCGGCTGGATGTTCAGCAAGAAGGGGCTTATTACAGTGGGCACGGACAACATCGATGAAGATGAGCTTCTGGAGATTGCTCTGGCGGCGGGTGCAGACGATATGAAAAATACGGGGACGGTTTACGAGTTAACCTCTGACCCTGCTGCTTACGAGGAATTGAAGAAAACCCTGCAGGAAAAAGAGGTACCAACCGAGGTGACGGAAATTTCAATGGTGCCTCAAAATACGGTGCCCATAGATGATGAGGGAACCGCCAGGAAGATTATTTCTTTGATGGAGGCATTCGAGGACCACGACGATGTCCAAAATACATCCGCGAACTTCGATATACCTGATGAGATAATGGCCGGTTTGTCGTAGTGCGCATTGTGTATTTCGTTATGGGATTTGTTTTGGGGTGAGAAATTCCATTCGTTTTATTGCGTTTTTGTATTTATCTTCGCCTAATCTGCTGACAGTTTTTCTGTCCGGGTACATTATTTTGAATTGCCTGCGGAAATTGTCTTCGATTTCGATTGCTTTTTTGTAGTGCTCAATGGCCTCATCGGTTTTCTTCAACTTTTCGGCGATTTGGGCGAGCTGATATTGGATTCGTTCCGCGCCGGGATAGCGTTCTGCCGCTTGAAGTCCCCGGTCGTAGGCATTTTGGTGTCGGCCGAGATGGTCATAGACATCGCTTAGCTTTTCATAGTTTTTGAAGTTCGCGGCGTCGCGGGCGATTGCTTCGAGAAAGCATTGTTCAGCTTTCTCGAGAAGAACAGGTTGTCTTTCACCGGTTTCGTGGTAGTCCTGCAGGTAAAACCGGCCATTTAAATTTGAAGCTGCCGGGTCCAGCCGGTCATCTTCAGCGGCGGCGCTTAAAAGATTGTAAGCTTGTTGGAAGTTGCCGTTAGTATAGATTGCATTTTGGGCTTTTTGTATTTTCGCGGTGCTTTTGGCTGCCGGAATAAGGGCGTAGTTAAAATAAGCCCAGGTTGCTGCCAGTGGTATTGTTACCATTAGTATCCTTACAGCGGGTGTTGGTTTTAGGACAAACGGCGTTCTGATATTTTGCTGCGAGTAAGTCGCAATTAAGCAGGCCATTATCGCCCAAAAAGTGGTTAGGACAGGCGGCTCAAAGATTGCGAAGTCTATCTGATTGTGCAGTATCACGCCTAATATAGCGCAAAAGAGTAACGCAGCGGTGTTTGCATTTGGGATTTCGTGTTTTGTATGTTGTTTTTTGTGCAGGGGAATTATCAGAAGCCAAAAGCCGATAATAAATACTGCTGCGGGAGCAATGTATAAGGTTAAAATCAGGTAAAGCATCACATCAAAAGTATTACCAATTTCAGTGTGCATAATCATCGGCCTGATGAGAAGCAAGGTGGTCGTTATAACAATTAAATACACTATGGAAGGAGTTCCAAAGGTCGGCTGATATTGGTGAGAGTGTGAAGAGAAATTTGTAGAGCCGAAAGACGCTTTCCATAACGGGATGAAAATCATAGCTAAAAAACCGATAAGGCCGAGTGGCCCGTACTGAGTCAGGATGCTGAGCGGAAAATTGTGAGGGTCTGCAACTGACTCGAGCGCTCCTGCAGGTTTGTAGTGAGGATAGAAATTTGTAAAGTTGCCCGGGCCGACGCCGGTAAGGGGATGGTCGGCATACATTTTCGCGGATGCGTTCCAATACTGCCATCTGACGAGCATTGAATTACCGCCCGCAAATCGTTCGTGAGTAAGCCCATACCATGCGACCACGCAGCCGCCGACGATGAAGAGCAGTAAACAGGAAATTAGTATGATTTTGTTATAATCCTTTAGCCGGTTGCCAAAGACCAGAAATGTGAAAAATAATACTGTAGCAAAAAATAGTCCCAGGATTGCACCTTTGCTTCGTGTAAGGGCAAGGGCGAACAAAATAGTCAGTATAACAGCGCCGCAGGCGTAAAGGTATATCGGCCTAAAAATGCCGGATTTGCGGTTTTTGAATTTGTCAATAAATAAAGCTCCAGCGGCGAAAGATGCCATCAGCAGAAATGAACCGGCGGAGTTGCGAGTCGTGAAAAAGCCGCGGACGCCTTTGGAGTAGAGTCGGTGCTCGAAGAGAAAATGCTGAAGAGTGTTTGGCTCTATGCCGAGCGGCTCAAGTATTGTCTGCGGGGCCTCTTCGTATTGGTCTATTGTCATTTGGTTGCTGGCGAGAAACTGCTCAGCGGATTGGTATGAGCAAACGACAGCTAATGCGGCGATAACACAAAGCAGCAATTTTATTTTCGAATGAGAGTCAAGAATTTGAACCAGCAGGACGGCCATAATTACAGGGGCAAGTAATGTTACAAAGTTGGTTATTGCAAGTCTTTTGTTCGAGGCGGCAAAGACGGCGATGACGGCAGATATGCAGAAAAGGCACAGACCGATTTCCATTCCTGTGAGGCGATATAAAAATCTTTTGCTGCAGAAGCTCCATATAAGCCAGCAGGCAAATGCAAGGAGCAGGACAGCCGATACGGATAAACTGTAAACATTGTCCCAGAGGTTGGCCTGCATAGCGGCCGACGGTGTAGGCAGGCCTTCGGTGAATGTTGTCCGCAGTGCAATAACACAAAGACACAAGGCAAAGAGGATATGCTCCAGAAATACCATGCCTTTGCTTTTTGATAAATTTGAATCAATCGGTGGATTTGTCATTTCCTGCGGTAGTTTCGAGAATAGCGATAATTGATAATACCATTATTGTTTGAATGAAGATTAAAATAGCTCCTGCAAGATCGACCTGATATAAAAAAGTTGCCCCGAGGCCGGTGCAGAGTGTGGCTAAATATAAGGTCAGGACCGTTTGCGTATCGGTCAATCCGCGTTTTTTTAATCGATGGGAGAAATGCTGGGTGTCGCCGATAAATGGACTCTTGCCTTGGCTTATGCGCAATAATGTTACGCTGACAAAGTCATAGAGCGGGACCGCCATAACAACAATCGGCATCAGGACAGGATACCACTGGCCGCTTTGTGCTTCGTGATAATAGGTGGTGCGCAGGGTCAGAAGTGCAACGAAAAAACCGATTACGAGCGAACCGGAGTCTCCCATAAAGATTTTGGCCGGGGGGAAGTTGAAGACCAAAAAGCCCAGCAGTGCCCCTATAAAGACAATGGCTAATCCTCCGACAAAGACCTGTCTGCTTAATGCAGCGGCGGTGAATAATATACTGGCTGCTATGGTTGCAATACCGGCGGCGGCACCATCCATATTGTCGAGGAAATTAAAAGCGTTGATAATCAGGACTATCCAGATAGCTGATAGTGCAATGGTGATGATTTTGCTTTCGATGAAAAACTCAACACGAATGTCTGCGCAGTTGGCGGCTGTTATGGCAACGGCGAATTGCACGATGAGTTTGGAATACGAGCCGAGGGATTTTATGTCGTCCCAAAGACCCAGGGCAAACAAGACGAAAGTACAGAGCAGGATAAACCAGAGCTGGTTGATTTTGGCTATGAAGTCAGCCGGGTCGATATTGACTGTTTGAGCAAGCGCATCCAGGCGGTTGGTAAAGAGTTTTATCGCGGTTGTAGCGGCCAGTATGGAAATCATTAGGGTAATAAAAATTGCAATACCGCCGCCGAAAGGAATGGTAGTTTTATGGTATCTGTCTGCGGAGGGACGCGAAACAAAACCGGCTTTAGCAGCCAGCTTTTTTATAATGGCTGTCAAAAGGGCCGATAGCACAAAAGAGCCGGCCAGCAATATTATTGTTAATAATGTCAATGTTTCGATTTTAGCTGCTCCAGTAGTCGGCTCCTGACTATGGCAAAAAAATCGAAGTAGCATTGTTGTTTGTAATCGGGGTAGGTATGGTCAAATGGTCGCCAATTGCCTTTATCGAAAATCAACGTAACTTCGGCATACATTTTTTTGCCTATATATATACGATGGGAGTAGTTTTTTGTTGTAGCAAGAACGAGTTTTGAAGATTCAATTATGCCGGGGTCTAAATTTATCGGTCTTGGAACGGGAAGAGCAAGAGATTTTGCCAGCTTTTGTTCGAGCTTGTTTGTCCTGTGTTTGATTTTAGCCAGAAGACCCGGATAGATTAACCGTTCGATACTGACGAACTGTCTTAGGATATGAGGGCCGGTCTGGTCTTTATAATAGTCGGTTTTATCGAATGGCCACACCTCGCTCACCATATCAGTCTTGCCGAATTTAGCGTCTATCGCCTCAATGGCAGCGTTTAGGCATCGGTGGTCGGAAGCCAGAATTCCGACTATGAGCTTAACCGGTTTGGGCTTTTTTGGTTCCCACATTAGTAGTTTTGAGTTTTTAGTTTTTTACACATCGCAAATTTTTACCGCTTGGGACAGAGAGGTCAAAGGGTCGCGTTTCGGGACAAATTCGTGTGCGACATAGCCGGTAAATCCGCTCTCGGCGATGGCACGCATAATGGCTGGGTAGTATAACTCTTGTGTTTCGTCGATTTCGTTTCTGCCCGGATTGCCGCCTGTGTGGTAATGTCCTATGTATTCTTTATAAGTATTGATTGTCCGAATAATGTCGCCCTCCATAATTTGAGCGTGGTAAATATCGTAAAGTATCTTTACTCTTTCGGAGCCGACTTTTTTGCAGACTTCGACGCCCCAGGCCATATTATCGAACATATAGTCCTTGTGGTTTACTTTGCTGTTTAGATACTCGAGGCAAACAGTAACCTTCTTCTTTTCGGCGTAACCGACGATTTCTTTCAGGGCTGTGGCGGAGTTTTCGATTCCGACATCGTCGGGCATACCGGCCCGGTTGCCGGGAAAAGAAATTACGTTTGGAAATTTGTATTCGGCGGCTGCGTCGATTGCCGTGCGAATTCGTGCGAGGCATTGCTCGTGGTTTTCCTTTTTATTTATCCCGTTTGTCAAGCTATGTGTGCTGACCATTGAGCAGACCAGGCCGTGTTTTTTGACTGTTGGAAAGTCATTTGGTTCGAGCAGGTCAATGGCTTTTAAGCCCAGTTTTTTGACGGCAATACAGAGCTCGTCGAGCGATAATTTGCCATAGCACCACCTGCTGACTGATTGATTAATACGCCCCTTTTTTACGGAGCGTTCAAGCTCCTCAATTTCAATTGAGTATCCTTTTTGATTAAGTGCACCTACAATTGTTCCGCCGGCTGCAAGCGAGATATTGCGGATGAAAGTCCTTCGTGAAAGTTGGTCAGCATTCATAGATTGTCCTTTTCTGATTATGAGATTTATCAGTTTAAGGTTTTTTAGTTTTCACATTTCAAGCTGTCATATTCACCTTTTATTGGTGATATCTTTGGATTTTGCCAGGTCCACAAGAGCATTAGTTAGATATTTCCTTGAATAAAAACTGGATTCCTGCTTACACAGGAATGACAAAATAGCAATTATACCTTTAGTTTTTCTTTTAGTGAATTTACAAGTTCAATCGTTTCATCTGCTGCTTTTTCAATCGATACTGTTTGGCCCCTCGATTCTGTGCGTAGTTTTATTTCGACATTACCTTGTGCAACGGATTTTTTGCCGACAGTAACTCTTATGGGTATGCCGATGAGGTCGGCATCTTTGAATTTGACGCCGCCGCGAAGGTCGCGGTCATCGAGCAGGACGTCAATTCCGGAATTGAGTAGTTTCTGATAGATATTTTCTGCCGTTTTTGCGACTTCGGGTTCATCCTGATTTACGGCTGTTACGAGGACCTCGAATGGAGCGATGGATATTGGCCAGATGATGCCGTTATCATCGTTGCTGATTTCAATTGCAGAAGCGAGGATACGGTTTATTCCGATGCCGTAGCAGCCCATAATGCAGGGCTTTTCCTGGCCGGTTTCATCGAGAAATTTTGCGCCGAGTTTTTCAGAGTATTTTGTCCCGAGTTTAAAGACCTGGCCGACCTCGATGCCCTTTTTAAAGAGCAGCTTTTTGCCGTTATGTGTGTCGCCTTCGGTGGCATAGCGAATATCTGCAATGCGTACCACGGCCATCCTGGCCGTGGTATCACGGGCTGGAAGCCCGTGATACGTATTTTCCCCTTCGAGCGGAAAATCTCTCCCGGGGATGACATTCTTCACGTGGTAATCTGTCTTATTGGCGCCTGTTACTCCGACAGCCATTGCCGCAACGGCGTGGTCGATAATCATTTTTGAAACTTTGTTTTCTAATCCCATTGGGCCGGCAAAACCAACTTTGGCTCCGGTTACTTTTTCAATGGTTTTTTCATCCGCCAGCTCGATGTGTTTGCCGCCGATAGCCAGCCTTAACTTTTCCTCATTTACATCGTGGTCGCCGCGAATTATCGCAGTTAGTGTTTCGCCTTCAGTGGAATAAATCAACGTCTTTATCATTTGTTCGGGTTGCGTTTTCAGGAATGAACAGACGGCTTCGATGCTGCCAATATTCGGAGTATGAACTTCTTCTGTCTTCTGTCTTCTGTCTTCTGTCTTCTGTTTCGGCAGCGGGTCCACAGCGGCTCTTTCGAGGTTTGCTGCATAAGAGCCGTCCTCGGTATAGACGATTGTATCTTCGCCGGATTCACAGGGAATAGTGAACTGGTGCGAGCCGGAGCCGCCCATTTCGCCGACCTCGGCCTGGACGATGACATATTCGAGGCCGCAGCGTTTGAAGATTCTGCAATATGCGTCATACATTTTTTTGTATGATTTATCAAGGCCTTGAAGGTTGGCATCGAAACTGTAGGCGTCTTTCATAATAAATTCACGTGAGCGGACTGGACCGAAACGCGGGCGGAACTCATCGCGGAACTTGGCGCTTATCTGATAAAAATTGACAGGTAATTGTTTGTAGGATTTTATCTCGCCTGCGGCAAGGTAAGTTACGACTTCTTCGGCAGTGGGGCTAAGAACGTTGCCTTTGCCGTGGCGGTCTTCGAAGCTGAATATTGTCGGGCCGTAATCGACACTGCGGCCGGTCCTTTCCCATAGTTCAAGCGGCTGCAGAGACGGCACCAGAATCTCCTGGGCGCCGGATTTGTTTATTTCCTCGCGGACGATTTCGATGGTTTTTCGCAAGCTCCGCCAGCCAAGGGGCAGATAGGTATAAGTTCCGCTGGCGACTTTTCGTATTAAACCGGCTCGAATCATCAGTTTATGGCTGATTATCTCCGCATCGGAAGGAACCTCCTTGACCGTCGGTATAAACATCTGGCTGTATCTCATATTTCATACCTCGTATTGTATCTGTCGATTTATAAGCATATTTATAGCTGATGGTATGGCCGGTTGCAAGTATATTTCGTTAGTAATAAGACGAAGTGTGGTGTATTTTGACAAGATAATACAAAATGCTCTTGGCAGTTTTATATGATTAGGATAAGATTAAAGGTTGGTTTTAAATTATCAGACAATTAACGGAGTAACTGATGGGACATAAATTTATAAATGAGATTGAACCGGGCCAAACGATTGATGATATTTATCTCGTCAGAGAGCCGGTTCTTAGAAGCACATCGCGAGGTGATTTATATATAGCGATGTTCCTTTCGGATCGCACGGGCCAGCTCAACGGACGGATGTGGCAGGCGACCGAGGAAGTTTATAGGGCACTGCCGAAGCCCGGATTTATCCATGTCCAGGGAAGAAGCGAGCTTTATCAGAATAACCTGCAGGTCATTATAAACAACATCAGTATTGTTGACGGAAGTAAAGTCTGTCTTGAGGATTTTCTGGCTCGGACGGATAAAGACACAAAGAAGTTATTTGCGGAGGTAATAGAAATTGTCGGTCGGATAAAAAATCCGCAGTTAAAAGCGCTCGTGGATGAATTTTTGACGGACAATGCCCTGATGGAGAAATTCTGCAATGTCCCGGGCGGCGTAAAGCTGCATCATGATTATCTCGGCGGGCTGCTGGAGCATACGCACAATATGCTTAGAGTCGCTGTTGCGATATTACCGTTGTATCCAAACGTCCAGCCGGATTTGGTTCTTGCAGGTATATTTTTTCACGATATGGGTAAAACCGAGGAGCTTTCTTATGATATGGCGTTTTCATATACTGATTCCGGCCAGCTAATCGGACACGTTGTAAAAAGTCTTGTTATGGTAAATCAAAAAGCTGATGCTTTGAGAGATAAAGGGACAAACATCGACCAGGCAGTTCTGGATACTATCGGGCATATAATTCTGTCGCACCACGGCCAATACGAATTTGGCTCACCGAAACTGCCTGCGACACCCGAGGCCTTTATGGTTTATTATATTGATGACCTGGACGCTAAGGTAAACCAGGTGATTTCAGCCATTGAAAACGAGCCGGGCGATTCGGACTGGACACCCTGGAAAAACGCTTTACAAACCAAGCTTTATAGAAAACGCATAGACTAAGGATTCAAAGCAACTCAGAGCTTCGGCACAAAAAGCCCGGTGATGGTGCACATCAGGTAAGATTTGAAAAAGTTCCGGCCGAGCTGCCCCCCTAAATTTTGCCCGGCCGGTTTTTATTCTTCCACTATTGGACTGGTGATTCTGGCCATATATAAGGGGAGTATCGTCTATTTCACGCTAATTATTCATATTTTTATCGGAAGTGTGACAGGTGTATGTCATCACGTTAGATGAAAAAATCAAAAAAAGGTAGGATTTATACATTTATATCGCTGATTTTATAAAAGAGCCAATTTAAGCAGTGGAGAGACAGATTAAAGAACTGAGTATTAGAGGTGGGATTAAACAGGGATTTAGGTGCTTTCTGGATGGTCTCTTTTCAGGACAATGCCGGAAAATCGCCAGAGTCTTTCGAACTGTTTATGTGACATATTCAATTTGCCTAAAACAGGGTCGGCGATGGTAATCATTCGGTCTGATATCTCGAGGACGGTGACACAATGGTCCGAGAGAAACGAATCCTTAATAATCGCCAGGATTATTCCTTTGCCTTTCATCTGGGCGATAGAATCGAATTGCCGGTAGTGACATTTTAGTCCTTTATGGCCATAACGATTCTGAAGGGCAGTATAGAGAGAATGTGGCAGCGTGCCCATGATGGGACTTGTGTGTGCAAGAACGGCAATTTCTCCTTCATAAGCATTGAAGCCGAGTTTTCTTAGGGCAGTTACAGCGGCTGCGGGTGCACAGGTATAGTTTTTACTTTGATAGCAAATGCCATCGGAATCTACCCTGGTTTGGAGGACTAATAAATCATCTACAGGTACGGAAGAAACGAGAAAGGGGGCAAATGAAAAGCAAACTAAAAGGCAGACCATCATTATATAAATTGTGATTTTTTCATATTTGCGTTTTATATGTGGAAGTATTGTGGTCAGGCCTATAGTAATAGACAGTGCTAAAATAATGAATCTGAATCGTCCGGTTGCAAGGCCATACAGCGGAGCGGAAAATAAATGGTAATTGGTGTACCTGGTTATAACTAAGATTGCTATGAGAATGAAGGATAAAAGGTAACCGATTAGCCAGTAGGGTTTTTTAAGGCGAGAGAAAAACCTGCCAAAAATGACTCCCGTGATAGCTACCAGTATCATTGCTATAGTTTCGAGCCAAAGATCCATCTTTTCCCTCGAAAGCAAAATCCGTTTTTGGGAATTTGGCCTGATAGTACTCCTGCCAACGTACTGATTTACATCCTATAATATGATATATTAGAGCCGAAAATCAAAAAGAATATCTTAAACTCGAATAATTTTGTAAAAAAAACTTTTTGCTTTCTTCACGCAGTTCTGTTGCGATGTTTATGTTATTCCAAATAAATGATTAAATTGTTAATTTGGGATTTCTATGCTGATTATAATGTGTGGATATTAATGCTTAATGGGTGGGCCATTTGGCTTTATAACCGGTCGTAAAGGATGTCAAAGGTAATGGTTGATATTTACCAAAAATGCCGGATAAAACAAGTCTGTCAGGTCAATTGGCTAAAGGGAAGGTTACAGCGGATAGTCTGTTTGAGTGAGCATATCTGCTTGGAGTAAAAGAGGTTATCAGAATCGTGTTGTAAGGTTACTTGCTTATCATATTCGATAATTTTCTTGACATCAGAACGACAAATTGCTAAACTGACAGTATATTTGGCGAGTTCTACGGAAGGTACATTTGTTTTTCCTGTCCCCCCGCTTTTTTAAACGTGAGGAGCAGGGAGATTTATTATTTAAGGGGATTTATTATGAGCGGTCTAAGACAAAAATTTAATTTGTTTTGGTTAGTGGTTTTATCGTGCACTTTAGCCATATCAGTACCTTACAGGACATACGCAGATAACAGTGATTTCAAACCAAGCCAGCGGATAGGGTCGGCGGTTTACAACGAGCTTCAAGGCAGTCACGACGGTAGAGCATATGTTATCGTTCTGTTGGAAAAACCTTTGGTTGCTGCTGATGTGACCCTGGATGAGCGACACAATGCGGTAAGGCAGGTTCAGGACAATGTGCTGCAAAGGTTTGAGCCGGGGGAATTTTCTATTGTCCATAAGTATAATAATTTCTCATCTATGACGGGCTATGTAAACCAGGCCGGTCTTGCTAAGCTCGCGGCTGACCCGCAGGTCAAAGCAGTCGGCCCTGACGTTGGTGGACGTGCTCATCTGGATGATAGTGTCCCTTTTATTAATGCTGATGATGTGCATAGTATGGTTGGTTTGGGCTACACCGGAAAAGGGATAACTGTTGCCGTCCTTGATACGGGTATCGACAGCGACCACCCGGACCTTCGCGATAATATCGCTGACGGGTGGTACCACTACTTGGCGTGGAAGAAAGGTGTTACCTGGGTAACCGATTATGGTTCGGGGGCCGAGGACGACCAGGGCCACGGCACTAATGTTGCAGGGATTATCACGTCCAGAGGCATAGTCTCATCTGTGGGAGTGGCTCCCGATGCCGACATTCTTGCAATCAAGGTGCTTGACGCAAACGGATGCTTTGGCAGAACGAGTGAGATTGCCAAAGCGGTGGATTATGTAATAGACCATCAGGACGACTATGATAATCTATCTATTATAAATGTGAGTCTGGGCACTTGTAAGCTGTTCAGCCAGTGTCCTTGTGATAATGCTTACCTTGATGATCCAAACTACGCGTGGCTTCGGACTTTACGGGACTCTTTTAATGCGGCCAAAGACGCTGGAATTGTGATTTTTGCCTCCAGCGGCAATAATGGAAAGTGCACGCAGATGCCTGCCCCGGCGTGCCTGTCGGCGGCGACGGCTGTTGCAGCTGTCTATGACCAGGACCTTGGCCGAGAACCAAATAGTGGCACATACTACAACTTCTTCTGTGGTAGCGGATGCCTGTGTGACGATTGCAGTCTCTGCCCAACCTGTTACGAAGCCACCACATACGGAGATTTGATAGCCTGTTTTTCCAACCTTAATGGGTGCAATGAGCTTGCTGCTCCGGGACGCAATATTACTTCATCAGGCAAAGGTGGTGGCCTAAGCACTTATACCGGGACTTCTCAGGCATCGCCGCACTGTGCGGCTGTTGCTGCGCTGATGCACGAGAAAGCAAGCTACTTTATGTTCTGGCCTTTCCCAAGCTACATAGTGCAGTGTATGAAGGATACCGGCGTCGCCACTGTTGACCCCTATATGACCTCTCCAAATCCGATACGGGTGGATGCGTTTAGGGCCGTTAATGAGTTTATGGAGCCGTGGGTGGGATTCAAATACGAACAGATGCCGAATAAGAGCGGATACGGTATGGATATTCGCTATGACCGTAGGGGAGGCGTACAGCGAGTTCTGGCGGATGATTTTTTATGTACCGCATCCGGGCCGATTACATTGGTCACTCTGTTTAGCTCCTGGGAAGGTGACTCCAAAGTATCAATCAATCGTTTTCATTTGAGAATTTACGATGATATTCCTGACCCCGATGGCGGAGGCCCTGAGTATAGTAAACCCGGAGATTTGCTGTGGGAAAAGGATTTTTATTCTGCTTATGGGGACTTTACAGAGTCGCTTTACTATACGATACCACCAGCGACATATCCATCAGCGGCCTGGTGGTGGGACCCTGCAGGCGGTCAGTTACCTGTATCGGGGGATGATAAAAAGACATGGCAGTACGATTTACCTATCGCCCCTACCGAAGCATTCGTTCAGCAGGGTGACCCCTGTGAGCCGGTCGTTTATTGGCTCGGTGTTCACGTCTATTTCACTGTTTTCATACCAATGTCCACAGATTCAGACTCCGGTTTTGGCTGGAAGACGGCGCTTCTCACAGAGGGCTGGAATGATGCTGCTGTCTATTCGAATGATGATGGTTCGACTTGGAACAGGCTCGTTTATCCGATGGGGCATTCATACATAGGTAATCCTGTTGACTTTGCGTTCAGAATTTTCGGTAAGCTTTGCTGCAATTGTGCAAATTATAATTACGACGGTATCATCAACTTCGAAGACTACGCAGATTTGACGAATAATTGGCTCTGGAGCGGCCCATCTGGCGACCGCGACTTCGTATATGACCTGAATTGTGACGGCAGTGTCGATTTCTATGACCTGCGTATCTTCGCCCGCCAGTGGCTGCTTAACTGTATGGACGAATGCCGATACTGTTATTAGAGAATTGATAAAGCTGTGAGTCGCTTTTTCGCTCACAGCTTTTTTTCTGCGCTGAATTAGCGGAAATTGCAAATTGAAGATGGACGGGATTGCGCTTATAATGGCCGTGATATGCAAAAGGATAAAATCAGGATATATACGGTCAGCCAAATCAATTCTCTTATCAAGGGGATTCTCGATAATAATCTGCCCGGCAGATTGACAATCACCGGCGAAATCACGGACTGGCGGCTGCATCATAGCGGGCACTGCTATTTTTCACTAAAAGATGAAAATTCCACCCTTCCCTGCGTTATGTGGAAGAGCAGCTTTGCGAGAGTGAAGTTTCAGCCGGAAAATGGACTGGCGGTGCTGGCGACCGGTTCTATCGATGTTTATGTTCCGCACGGCAGGTATCAATTCATTATCGATAAGCTTATCCCTGCCGGAGTTGGTGCTCTGCAGTTGGCTTACGAACAGATGAAACAAAAGCTTGCAGCCGAGGGCCTTTTCGACCAAATGCATAAACAGCCGCTCCCGGAATATCCCGAAAGAATCGGGATATTGACGAGCGAATCAGGGGCGGCGATAGAGGATATCAAGGACAGCATCTGGAACCGCTGGCCTTGTGTGAAATTATTTCTGTATCCTGTGCCTGTGCAGGGCGAAGGAGCAGCAGAGGAAATCGCAGCCGGCTT
>CAZBWE010000004.1:29198-57163 GCA_964495465.1 uncultured Pirellulales bacterium | reverse complement strand
AGAACGATACTTGGTATTCTCAGAGCTGCAGAGATGGACGCCGCACCTGAATACAAAACATATCTTTTCTGGGCGGAAAATAAGACATCTGCAAGCTCCTCTATCGTAAAAATGCTATAACAATTTGGATTGGATGTTCTCTTTATAAGCTCCTCAAGAGGATTCTTAGTTTTTGAATGGTGGTAAGTAATCAGAATAAACTCATTAATATTGTTTTTAAGATACTCGACAAACCTTTTATGAAAATCTTTTTCATAATATCCGTTGGCTTTTCCGGAGGGCCCAAAAGAAGGGTCAACAATATCCTTCCCTCTTATTTGTTCTATGATACGCGGCTTGTAATATACTTTAGGGCATTCATTGCCGCTTAAATCAAATAACTTCTGAAAATATCCATCCAATGTAGGATAGTTATTCCCCAAAGGTTTATATGTGAACCATCCTTTTTCATCAGTAAAAGTAACATAAAGATTTAGCCCCCAGACAAAATCGCAAATTGCTTTGCTGCGAAAGACGGATTTGTTGGAGATAAAGGTTTTTATGCCTTTCTGCTCCCATAATAACTCAGGCAGGGAAGAGTAAGTCAAGTGGTCTCCCAGTCCACCGAATGGAACTTGGATGATTAGCTGTTTATCTCTATCGACTTTTTCAAGTATCTTGTTGTCAGGAATAGGATTTTTGGGCTTTGTCAGATTGACCCTGATTTTGTAGTATTTCCTTATTATCTTTGAGAACCGGTTATGTCTTGGCCTCATTTTGTATTGTTCACTCAAGATTGGCATCCTACGCATCCCTATATCATATTAGACCAGCTTATCTATTAGAATTTTTTAACCAATCTGAAATGTTGCTTTGTAGAGTGTGTGCTTATGGGTCTGTTCCTGGCAATATAATCAATATCCAGCCGATAACCCTGTTTGTACTTTTCAGCCAATGTTTCAGCCGTGTATCCATCAATGTCTTCAAACTTCTCTCTTTCGGTGATGTTCACCATATTTACCTGTATCGCGCTGGCGCAAAGATTCTGGAAATATAAATAAGCAGGCAGCTGATCTTTGTGGTTCTGGCACCAGCGACAGTTCCATGATTCCAATGTGTTAGGATTATAAAAATAGCCGAAGCTTTTTAGAATTTTCCGCTTGAGCTTGATTTTCCCTAATATATCAGTCAGTGTTGAACCCGGCAAAAACAGCTTTTTAAGGAACAGATTGTTGCTCATAGAACTATGAATTATTTTTTTTACTAACGCGGTCGAATAGACGGTTGCACAAAGCTCGAACGGGTATCGCGTAGTAAATGTATGGCCTTGTGTCCAGTTCAACCTGTATATGGTCTGGTTAGCTGCTTTGGCTTCGCTAATGGGTTCATTATTACCCTTTATGCTTTCAGGGCCGAATCTAAGCGAGAAGCCGAATATATCTTCAGAGAACTCACTAAATGTCTCATCAACTACGTGAAAATCGACAGATTCAAAATATATAACGTCGTCAACACCGAACAGGATGTATCTTGTGCTTACTTGACTGAGAACGCTCATAAAGTCGCTGTGAAAATCACTTTCTTTTATCACAATACAACCCGAGAACTTTTTGAAGAGTACTTCATATTGTTCGCCAAACAGTTCGGCCTTATAGATAACATACGTTTGAATGATTTTCGCCGGAAAATATCTATATAGACTTTCCAGGTATGCCTCAAGCTGCAATGGCCGGTTTTTAGTAAACACTATGTTACTTATCATTTTCATATCTTACCAATCCAGTGAATCATCAGTAATTATACTCCGAACCATCGTAGATGTCATTATCTTATTAACAAGACGATTGCATTTTCTTATGGTCTTTCTGCGCAAGTTGAATTCCTGCGGATTGATTACCTGGGTAGCGTGAGCAAGATGTATTATATATTGGCCCATAACTTTCAGCGGCAGCTCAACGGTCTTGTAGCCACGGTCAACCAGTTCAAAATAGAGCTTTTTGCCCCCTGTCAGTCCCTGGCTCTGGTCCATACCGAAAGATAGTCCCTCACGCCGCAAAACATTCGTTCGGTAAAGACAGCATATTGTGCGGTTGTAATAGCGATATTTACCAACTGGGTCCGGTTTGCGAAGCAGCTTGCGCCTGAGGGTTCGCAAATCTGTTGCTTTTTTAAGCAGAGTTTGCCATTTCGGTGTTAATTCGATTTTACCTGAACCAACACAAGCTATGCTTTCGTCGTTGTCAAAATAACTGATAAGGTCGGTGAGCCATTTGTCTTTTTGGACAAAGGCATCCGAATGCAGCGAGACGAAAAACTCGGTGTCGCACCTTTCCAGGCCTGCGTCCAGGGCGGCAGCATGGGCATAACCACCAATTTTCAATTTTCGACTTTCAATTTCCGATTTACAATCGTCAATTTTTTGGCGCTCGATTAATCGAATCCATTTGAGGGATTTAAGATACTCTAAAGATTCGTCTCGGGAATTGTTGTCAACAACAATTACCTCATAAGGATATTGGGTGAACTTGCGAATACTGCGCAGACATAGTCGAGTAAAATCCAGCGTTTTATAATTTGCTATACATATAGTTGCTTTGTTTTTAACTGTATTCGACATTAATGGAGAGCTTCAGATTAGTTTAACGGTTTCCGTACATTGATTCGTAATATTTCTGATAGCCGCCGGAAACAACATTGCTAAGCCAATCCTGATTTTCGAGATACCAGTCTATGGTTTTGTTAATGCCTTCTTCAAAGTCAACAGATGGCTTCCAGTCAAGCTCATTCATTATCTTGCCTGCATCTATTGCATATCGCCTGTCGTGTCCCGGCCTGTCGGTAACGTGTTTAATGAGAGATTCGGGTTTATTAAGTCGGCTTAAAATCATTTTAATTACTTCAAGATTAGCTTTTTCATTGCAGCCGCCGATATTATAAATCTCGTTGGCTGGTGCCTTTTGCAGAACCTGCCATATAGCCGTACAATGGTCATATACATATAGCCAATCCCGCACTTGTAAGCCGTCGCCATAAACAGGTAATTCTTTATCATTAAGGGCGTTGTTAATCATCAGCGGGATTAATTTTTCCGGGAACTGGTATGGGCCATAGTTGTTTGAGCATCTGGTGATATTATACTTTACACCCCAGGTATGACCGAATGCTTTTACCAGATGGTCTGCCGCAGCTTTACTGGCTGAATAAGGCGAGTTTGGACCCAAAGGTGTTTCCTCAGTGAATTTTCCTTCTGCACCGAGTGCTCCATACACCTCATCCGTCGAGATTTGAATGAACCGCTCTAACTTTTTGTCACGGGCGGCTTCGAGCAGGGTCAGCGTGCCGGTAACATTTGTTTCGATAAAAATCTTCGGCCCGGTAATAGAGCGGTCAACGTGGCTTTCGGCGGCAAAATTAATAATCGTATCAATCTGATGTTCTTTGATGATTTTTTCTATGAGCTGCCAGTTACAGATATCGCCTTTCATAAATTTATGGTTTGGCTTATCCAAAAAACCTGCAAGGTTTTCCAGATTTCCTGCGTATGTCAGCTTATCAAGATTGACAATAAAGCAATCAGGGTGTTCTGCAAGCACCATTCGCACGAAATTGCTTCCAATAAAACCGGCACCGCCTGTAACCAGTAATTTTCTCATAAGTTCCTCAAAAAGACCTCTAATGGCTCCTGCCAGGGGTCGATTGGCTCACTTAGCAAGGTTGTAATCTTAGCGCAATTAAAGCGACTATTCAATGGCCTTTTTGCAGGTGTATTAAAATCGCTGGTTTTGCAGGGCAGCAGGTTAACATCCATTGCGAGCTTGTCAAATATAAATTCTGCCATTTCATATCGGCTTACATAGCCGGTACTCGCATAATGAAATATGCCCTCCGACATTTTCGGTAAAATTTTTGAAATTACTTTGGCAACTTTTGTTGTAGCTGTTGGTGAGCCAACCTGGTCGTCAACAACTTTTACGATTTTATTATCTTTGGCACGCTTGATTAGTTTGGTTACAAAGTTATTGCCAGCTGAGCCGTAAGTCCATTCGACCCGGATTATACAATGCCTGCAGCCGCTCTCGCTTAGAAGCTGCTCCCCTGCTAATTTGGTTCTGCCATATGTATTTATTGGGTTTGTCTGGTCGCTTTCAACATAAGGTCTTTGCTGTTTCCCATCAAACACGAAATCCGTACTGACATGCATAACCCACTTGTCCGATTCTTTTGCGATAGCAGCCAGACATTCTACCGCTTCGGCATTGACCCGATATGCCAAGTCTATTTCACTTTCAGCGCCATCAACATTGGTATAAGCTGCGCAATTGACGATTGTTTGAGCAGCATCGACTGCTTGTTTTAGTTGTTTGATGTCGGTAATATTAAACTCCGGCAAGTCAAATACCCTAACGTCATAGCCCTGCTGCTTGCAGATTATCGATAGGTCTGTACCGAGCATTCCCCTACCGCCCAAAATGGCAATCCTGGTGTTATTAGTTACCATCATAGCCTCTGAAAATGCGGTAATTTATCAGGCCGAAGGTCTTTAAGCCTGGGATAGTTTGCATCTTTGGACGATAAGACGGGCTCCTTTATAGGCCAGTCGATGTCAAGGTCGGGGTCATTCCAGATTATGCCATTTTCTGTCCCCTGATTATAAAAATCGGTGCACTTATATGAAAAAACTGCCGTCTCACTTGTAGCACAATATCCATGAGCAAAGCCCGGCGGAACGTATATTTGTCTGTGGTTCTCATCGGAAAGGACTTCACTAATCCAATGACCAAAAGTCGGAGAGCCCAAGCGAATATCGACAGCAACATCCACAACCTGGCCCGATAAAACCTGAACCAATTTACCTTGTGATTGAGGGTATTGAAAATGTAAGCCGCGCAAAACTCCCTTTTTGGAAAATGAGATATTGTCCTGCACAAAGGGACCCTGGATACCGGTGTTCTCGTAACGCGTGCTGTTCCAGGTCTCTAAAAAGAATCCTCTCTCGTCAGAAAACACATCCGGCTCTAATATGAGCACTCCCGGCAGCCTTGTCTCTTTAGCATTCATGTTATCATGATATCTCGACTAATATTCCTTTTGCTATTGCGGGGGCTCCTTTATAACCAATTCATTGGCCTTGCAGAGCGATTCGAATGTTCCGGCATCTGTCCACCACCCTTCAAGTATATCGTAAGCCAACCGGCCTTTGTCAATATAGGCATTGTTAACATCTGTAATTTCAAGCTCTCCGCGACCCGATGGTTTTAATGTGTGTATGATTTCAAAAACCGAAGCGTCATAAAAATATATGCCGGTTACAGCGTAATTAGACCTGGGCTTTTCAGGTTTTTCTTCGATACTAATGATTCTATCGCCGGAGATTTCAGCAACACCAAACCGTTGAGGGTCCTGGACCTCTTTAAGCAGCAGTCGTGCACCGAGCTTTTGAGAGACAAATTTGTCTGCACATTTTTTGATGCCATCCTGAAACATATTATCACCAAGTATAACAATGAGAGGTTTATTCTGAGCAAAATTCTCAGCCAGTCCCAAGGCCTCGGCTATACCTCCCGCCTTATCCTGCACTCGGTATGTAAACTGACAGCCGAAGTTTCTGCCGGAGCCCAGAAGTCCAACAACATCACCCATATGTTCAACGCCGGTTACAACCAATATTTGTTCGATGCCAATCGAGGTAAGTTTTTTAATAGGATAATAAATCATTGGCTTTTGCCCGACCGGAAGCAGATGCTTGTTTGTGACCTTCGTCAGCGGTAAAAGCCGTGAACCTGTCCCTCCAGCGAGGACAACACCTCTTAAGTCCATAATCAACTCCTTACAAGTTCACCGCAACTCAAGAATTTTATACATAATGTCTGGAAATGTCAACTATGGCCTGGTGAGATATAAACGTATGGTAAGAATTTGTATAATATGGCAACATCTGCAAATTATGTTAAGACGATAAATTTTCTGCGTTGGCACTGTTTTTTAGTGGCAAAACAATTGACAATATGTCGTAAGAACCATTATTGTATGGATTATTAGAATGGGCTTGGGAGTGTAGCTCAGCTGGTAGAGCAACGGCCTTTTAAGCCGTAGGTCCTGGGTTCGAGTCCCAGCACTCTCATTTTTACCAAAACACGCGATTACTCTCACATACGTTAAATCTATCGGGTTCCAGTTGTTTCCATGATTTTATGCTTATATAGGTAAGCTGCTAAAAAAATAGATTTTATGCGTTTTTTATTACGATTTGTATTGAAAAGCAGCACTTCTGCAATTTTTGATTAACTTTAATTTGGATTTTGCGGTCTTCGTTTTATACTTTGTTAGGGTGTTTACCGTAGAAAATGAATACACCCGATAATATATCTGACCCATCAAAAACCATATTTTTTTAATAGGCCAATCAAAATGGGGATTCAAAATCTTAGCGAAAATGTTTTGTTGGTTACGCTACCGGAACAGCCAAATCTAACAGGCGAGCTTGAAACCGTCAACAAACTATGTAGCGATGGATGTGAGCAGGACGTTATTGTCGACTTCTATCAGGTAAAGATGCTGACGTCTGAGTGCATTTGCAGTCTTATGATATTGGATAGACTGCTGAATGGTCTTGGACATAAGCTTATCTTGTGTAATCTTTCCCCGGAAATAAAAGAAGTCTTTACGCGAACCGGGCTCGAGACATCTTTTCATTTTGCTAATGATGATTTTGCTGCTCTTCAGTCTGTTAAAAGCACCGCCTATTTTTACGGTTAATCAATTCACAATAGTCTCACAGACAGTGGTAGATTTTAGAATCGAAGACTTTTGAAATGATTAAGGCGGGAGTATTAACTGCAATACGACAAAATATGATTTTTAATCTTCAAAGGTCCACTTACCTTCGTGGTCGAGCTTATACCAACTGGGCGACAAATAGATGTTCTCGCCCTTAATTAAAAACTGCAGGGCCGGACTTTCGTTCAGGTCATAGATGACACGGTCGATAGAGAAACTATCAGAGGAAAAGTAATTGCCGGAGAAGTCATCCGAGCAAAAACCAAGTTGAGTCCCCCAGTCCTCAAAAGCACCGACAGAAGGCGGCTGGTCTCTTTCTGCAACATAGGCCCTTACGGCACTTGCCACAGTCCCCATCATCGCCTTTGCTTCAGACCACTTGGCAGCATCAACAACTGACCTGCGGAAAAGCTGAACGGCCACCGTCGCAAGAATGATGGCTATAAGAATCGTAATCATCAGCTCAAGTATTGAGAAACCTTTCCGGCTTTTCGTATTGCAGGAAAGACGATTTGACTGTCGGTTTACGTATTTTCTACCATTATAGAGACGGTCTATCATAATAGTTATATCCTGCCTCTAATTCGAAATACCACTCCTCGTGAGTTGAAATCGGCTTTTATGGTCATTGCTCCTGTTATCTATACCCAACAATTTTTATCAAAAAATGCACTAAAAGTCAAGATAAAAATGCCAAAATGTGAGGTTTTGTGCCCATATTTATCAACACATTATTGCATAAAAGAAACTTTTTGCGGATTTTAATCCTAAAATGAGACATTTGATTAAGTCCCGAATAAGCGCATAGAATTCTCGAAAAACATATCGTCAAAATATTTACTTCTCTTAAGTGACAGATTTTAGGATGTATGGGTTTCGTAGTAAAATAATGCATATTATATCGCCCTGTCCGAGGTGATTATCTGGTTTTACTCTGTGTTGAAAGGATTCAGCCTTTTATTTTACCCCTTGCAATATGATATAACCAATAGGCGATTACTATGAGAAGAACTATGCCGGGCCAGGACCCAAGCGGGTTTTCAAGCACTGCCAGGACGTTTGTTTTACCGCTAACCACAATTGGTATGGCCAATAAAATACCGACCAGGGCCTCGCCAGTAATCAAACCTGAAGCAAACAAAAGTCCGTTACGGCCGTAGCTTTCGGCGGTGTCTCCGGGTATGTTTTTTCTCCGGTGATAAACCTTAATGAGCTGATGGATTATACCGCCGGCAAATATAGGCACTTCCAGTTCGAAGGGCAGATATATCCCTATCGCAACAGCAAGAACCGGAGTGCGAAAAGAGCTTCCTCGCCACAGCAGGTACTCATCCAGTATTATCACCAGCACTGCTAAAACTGCTCCCAACAAAACGAATAGCCAAGGTAGTCCGCCCTCAAACACACCCTTGGCAACCGATGCCATTAAATTTGCCTGGACGGCTATAAGCGGATTCTCCTTTGCGGAGCTGTGACCGGCAAAACCATAGGCATTTAACAACAGAATTAGTATTGGTGCCATAACCAAAGCGGCAGAAACGGTTCCCACCATTTGCATAACCTGCTGCTTCCACGGTGTTGCCTGAACCAGATATCCTGTTTTCAGGTCCTGCATATTGTCGCCGGCAATTGCCGCGGCACAACAGACTACCGCCCCGATGATTATAGCGGCGGGCGGGCCGTTTTCCGCATCTTTTCCCATCAGTAATAAAAGCATAAGAGCCGAGACAAGAACAGTTGCTATTGTAACTCCGGATATGGGATTATTCGATGAGCCGACAATACCGGCCATATAACCGGCTACGGCGGAGAAAAGAAAACCAGTTGCGAGCATTATTATCGCCATAGGCAAAGATACCGATACCTGCTGCACAAATGCCTGATATACGAGATACAGCGGCACAACCGAGGCGACAATCAGAACCAGAATCCATTTCATAGGAATATCTTTCTCAGTTCTGGGGACAGAAACCGTTTCTTCTGTCATAGTGCGGTATGCCCGCAGCCCGCTTTTAATACCGCTGGTTAGGGATTTTCTGAGACTGATTATGGTCCACAGTCCACCTATAAGCATTCCGCCTACACCGATATATCGTGTCCGCTTCGACCAGATTCGCCACGAATATTCCATCGCATCAACATGTTGGCCAAGCATAGCTTTGATTTCAGCATTTTGTCTTTGGGCCTGCTCAATTTCTATTGCTGACATATCCTGGTCTATGGTTGCATATTCCAATGCAAAGACATTCCAGCCATCGGGATTATCAACCTCACTCTTGAGCTGGTAAACCGGCCATTTGTGTTGTATGGCTGTGACTGGGACAGCCACGAACCAGTTAGCCGCACCGCCGAGAAAGACAAGAATGGCGATGTTCAGTCCGACAATATAGCCGACCGAAAGAAGGGCCGGGCTAAGATTTGAACCGAAATATGCGATTGTCCCGCCTACGCCTTTTGCTACCTCGACGGTTTCCGTCCAGATTTTCAGTCCCGCCGCTCCCAGTTTGAATAATCCACCCACGATGCCTGCCTGCGCAATGTATTTGATACCTGAACCGTCCTTCTCGCCCGATTTCAACACCTCAGCCGTTGCAATTCCTTCGGGGAACTTCAGTCTGGCTTCCACAATCAAAGCTCGCCGAAGAGGAATAGTGAAAAGGACTCCTAATAGACCGCCAAAGCCAGCAATTACCGTCACCCATATAAAATCAAAATCGGACCAGTAATTCATAATCACCAGGGCAGGAAGAGTGAATATTACTCCTGCCGCCAGCGACTCCCCTGCCGATGCTGCTGTTTGAACGATGTTATTCTCCAGGATGTTGCTTCTCCGAAAGAGACGCAGAACACCCATAGACACAACCGCAGCAGGTATTGATGCAGAGACCGTCATACCTGCAAAAAGACCAAGATATGCATTTGCACCAGCTAAGACAACCGAAAGCACAACGCCCAAAATAACGGCTTTAATTGTAATTTCCGGCAGCGACTTTTGCTCAACATCCATATTACTTATCTTGTTGGGTTCCTGCCTTCATAATGGTGACATTTTTTGATTCGATTGCGATATTTCCTGTCATACTGCTATTTCACAAATTGTGCGATGAAGTATTTCGGTGTCAGGGGTTCACCCGTTGCCCGTTCAATCATTTCGTTGTAGTGATAGACCGCCGATGGCTGAAAGACCTTTTTCTTAAGAAATTCTCCTACCTTTTTCTGGCCAACATAGCTAACATCTGCGTCTGATTCGCGATTAAGAACATTGTGGACTAAATAATGATGCAACTGAGATGCAAATAATTCGCCGAGGACATAATTGTGATAATAACAGGGCGCTGTAGTGAAGTGGGTTTTTGCTGCCCAGTCGGGCTTATTACGACCGGACGGTTTTTTCACAAACTGGTATTTTTCGACCATTTGCCACCAGAGGGTATTCAGGTCCTGGTCGGGATTGGCGTAAAGCTGCTTTTCGAAGTTGAACATAACCATGTCCCAGCGCACAAAGATAATTTGCTTAAGCTGTGCATATTTGTAGCTTACCTTTTCGATTTCAGCCCGCTGCTCGTCAGAGAGCTGCAGCATTTGCTGCATCCATGCGGGATTGCGGCTTAATCGGCCAAAAAACATAGCGATAGCTTCGGTGGTGAAAATGTGTGCCGGCTGTCTCAGCACATAAGGAACATTTTCGCCGTGATATTTATCATATACGCCGTGGCCCAATTCGTGGAGCATTGTTTCCATCCAGTATTCATTATTTTTGATATTGCACAGAACCCGCACGTCGCCTTCGCGGTCGATATCTATGCAGAAGCCATGGGGATTTTTGCCCTCGCGCTCGTAGAGGTCGCTGTTAGCTAATATGGAATCCACGGGTAGGCCGATGCCGGCGTAAAATTCTTTGGATAATTCTCTAACATCGTGGTTTTTGTAATAGATATCCAAATCAACGTCATATATCAGTGGTGTTTCCTGGAAAAACGGGTCGTGATAGTGCCAGGGCATAAGTTCAGAGACCTCGATACCGTATGTAGCAGCTAAAATCCGATCCAAATCGGCCTTTAGTTTTGCGAACGGCTCATTGGTCAATTCGTATAGCTCGTTGAAGATTTGGTCAAGCTCCTTGACATCCTGCTCGGCGGTAGTCAGAGAAAGAGTGTGATAATTATCAAAGCCGAGTTTTCTTGCGGCTTTGTTCCGCAGTTTAACCAGCTGAATCAAATCATTTGCGACTGCCTCCCCAACCTGCTTGCTTGCGAGCCAGGCCTGCTCTCTTTTGGCTGAATCCGTTTCGGTCTTCAAGATTTCCTTAATTTCGTTGTTGGTTACCTCCTTACCTTCAATTGTGCCGCGAAATGTAGTGTAGTTTTGTTCGATTTTTGTCCCGAGGTCAACCATCTCCTTGAGAAGCTCCAGCTCAATCTGGTTCTTTAGAAAGCCGTTATATAAGATGTCCAGCTGGCGGGCTAATAGCGGATTTTGTATCTGTCCCGATTCTTTCATATCCTTTAAGAAAGCAAAACCGCCCGGATTACTGTAAATCTTAAGGATTTCAAGCGTCAATTCGCTTACTTTGTTGTAATCCTCGCTTTCGCCGGTATTGGCTGCTTTCCAGTAAGCAAGATTCATCTGCTTCTCCATAGGTTTGGTTTTTTGCACGTGAGCCGTAATAAAACCTTCCAATTGTTTCTCCTTTGCATTATCTTTACAACCACAAACCCCAAAAAACAGCACAAGAATACTAACTGAAATCAATATACGTTTCATAGAAATTGCCTTTCTAAATAAAATTTAAAACACAGACTTCCCATCCAGCTTAATAAAACTTCTATAGTTTAAGAGCTTTGTTTGAAAATGCAAATGTATTATTTCCTGCAAATCAGAAGGACTTTTGTTCTGTTCTGGAGATAATCTCATCTTGGAGGTCTCTGCCCACATCTACAAAGTAGTCGCTGTAGCCGGCCACTCTCACAATCAGGTCCCGATATTGCTCGGGTTTTTTCTGTGCCTCTCGTAGTGTCTCTGCGTCAATAACATTGAATTGGACATGGTGGCCCTCGAGCTTAAAGTATGACCTAATTAGGTGGGCAAATTTGTCAATATCTTCGTCATCAGCCAATACCTGTGGACTGAATTTCATATTCAGCAGCGTCCCTCCCGTGCGTGAATGGTCGATTCTGGATGCCGACCTGATAACCGCGGTCGGGCCCTGGGTATCGCAGCCCTGGCTGGGTGAAATACCATCAGATACCGGTTCTCCGGCTTTCCTGCCGTTGGATAGAGCGCCGATTACCGAACCGAAATAGATATGAACCGTAGTTGGCAGGAGATTTACACGATACTTTCCGCCCTTGGTATTTGGCCGGCCATTCAGCAAATCGTAATATATGTTGAATACTTTTTCAGCGAGAGTATCTGCGTAATCGTCGTCATTTCCATACTTGGGCGTATGATATTGCAGGGTATGGTGCAGTTTTTCATATCCATCGAAATTTGCCTGCATCGCAGTCAGTAATTCATCCATTGTGAAATTGTTTTTATCGAAAACATTATATTTTACTGCTGTCAATGCGTCTGTCAGCGTCCCGATACCAACACCCTGAATATAGGTTGGATTGTATCTTGGCCCGCCGTTATGGTAATCCAGGCCGCGCGCTATACAGTCATCCATAAGAATCGACATAACCGGAGCAGGCATATAATTGGCAAAGAGTCGCTCGATAATATTGTTGCCTTTGATTTTAAAGTCAATAAAAAACTTAAGCTGCTCCCTGTAGGCATTCAACATTTGTTGAAACGAGGAAAATTCTCGAGCATCTCCGGTTTCAGGGCCAACCTGCTCGCCCGTGTTCGGGTCAATGCCGTTATTAAAGGCCAGTTCCAATATCTTGGGCCAGTTTATGTAACCGGTCAGCGTGCAGCTTTCTTTGCCGAAGGCGCTTACCGTAACACAGCCGCTTGGGCCGCCGCTGCGTGCATCTATAATATTTTTCCCGTCCTGGAGCATCTCTTTTATGATGACTTCGGTATTGAACAAGGATGGTTGACCGAAACCAGCTCGAATAACCTCGCAGCCACGTTTGAGAAAGCGCTCCGGATTTTTCTGGCTCAATTGAATACAGGCGCTCGGCTGGATCAGCCGCATCTGCTCAACTACGTCCAGCATCAGGTATGAAACATCATTGACGGCATCACTGCCATCGAGGGGTTTCACCCCGCCGATATTAATCAGCGCAAAGTCCGTATAGGTGCCGCTCTGTTCTTCGGTAATTCCAACTTTTGGGGGTGCGGGCTGATTATTGAACTTAATCCAGAAACACTGTAATAACTCCTCGGCTTGTTCGCGAGTCAATGTCCCTTCTTCAAGGCCCCGTTCATAAAATGGCAACAGGTGCTGGTCAAGCCGTCCCGGATTGAAGGAATCCCAGGTATTTAACTCCGTTATTACGGAGAGGTGGATGAACCAGTATGATTGTAATGCCTCCCTGAAATTGCGGGGGGCATTTGCCGGCACGTATGAGCAGACCTCGGCGATTTGTTCCAATTCGCCTCGACGAACTGGATCCGGTTCCTGCTGTGCCAGTTCCATCGCCTTATCGACATAACGCCTGGCAAAAGTGATGACAGCATCGGCACAAATATCCATAGCCCGATACTGCTGCTGTTTTTCATAGGCACGGGAGTCGTTGAAAAAATCGAGTTTTTTTCTACACTCCGCGATATCCTTCTTAAAGTCGAGCATACCTTTTCGGTATATTTTGTCATCGAGAATGGCGTGGCCGGGTGCACGCTGTTCCATAAACTCTGTAAACACCCCAGCATTGAATGCCTGATGCCATTTTTGCTCCATTGCGTTGAAGACCTTTTCCCGTATAGTTTTGCCCGACCAGAATGGTATGATTTTCTCCTCGTAAATTTTTCTGACGTCCTCGCTGACTATAAAGGATGTCTTCTCACGATTATTGAGAATCTCCAGGTCGTCTATGCTGTGGAGGCACAGCTCAGGGTATGTCGGTGTGGCTTTAGGAGCGGAACCGCGTTCACCCACGATTAGCTCGCCGTCATCGATAAAGATGGTCTTATTCTCCATAAGATACTTAAACGCCAGCGCCCTGCAGACGACAACCGATTCACGCAGAGGGATGTCGCTTTTGTAAAACTCAGTTATCAATTCAGCTCGTTCCGTGCAAATATACGGTTTGGTATCGACACTTTTTTTACGCAGTTTTGAGACTCTTTCATTCATATTTCTAACCACCAATTTTCACATCAATGCCGTATTTCTTAAACTCGTTTGCCGAGGCGTTTATTTTTTCTTTGTCCGGGACTTCGATCTGTACAAGCTTTATATCCGTAGTGAGTCTGGTTAATTTTTCCAGCCCGCCACGATTGTATGGCAGGATGTCTATCCTTATAACGCCCAACAGTGAGGCAATAAATTCACCCGTGGCTTCAATATTTTTCGGGTCATCGTTAAAGCCCGTGATTAACGGAATCCTGATTATAATGTCTTTGCCTGCTTCTGATAAGCGTTTGATATTGTCCAATATGAGATTATTTTTCACACCGGTAAAACGCAGGTGCATATCGCTATCCATATGCTTTATATCACAAAGAAACATATCCGCTTTTTCACTAATTGTGTTTACAACGTCCGGCTCTGCATAACAGCTTGTATCAACTGCTGTATGGATTCCTCGCTGTCTGCATTGATTCAGCAGCTCAATCAGAAACTCCGGCTGCATAAGCGGTTCTCCTCCGGAAAATGTGACCCCGCCACCGGACTGGTCGTAAAAAACAACATCTTTTTCAACTTCATTCATCACTTCGGAAACAGTCATAATCCTGCCGATTATCTCCCTCGCACCAGCCAAACAGGCATCTACGCATTCACCGCATAATCTGCACTTATCCTGTCGTGTAACAGGGCCATTCTCTGTCCACTCTATAGCTCCATTTTTGCATACTTCTACGCACTTGCCACATCTGATACAGCGACCTCTGCGTATGCCCAGTTCCGGCTGAGCTTTCCAGCTTTCGGGATTGTGACACCAAAGGCACCTTAGCGGGCAGCCCTTGAAAAAAACAGTTGTGCGTATACCCGGGCCATCATGTATGGCGTATTTCTTAATATCAAATATCAATCCCTTACTATCCTCGCAAGATTGCTTTTGCTGCATCATCGAAAGAGCCGAATTTGCACCCAATTTCTTTAGCTTCACTTTAGTCATTATATCCGCAAAGCGACTATTTTTCAATATTCCGTCATTTACTGTTTGATGTGTTGCCGAATTAAGTTAAAATACTGTGGTTTTTCTGCATTATAAGAAGGTGTTTTTGTCTTATATAAGAGAGTTTCATTATGGCAAAAGGCGAATACCTGAGAGCACCGGTCCCCACGAAGAAGATGCCTGCAGGTGTTCCGTATATCCTCACCAACGAAGCGACTGAGCGTTTTGCTTTCTACGGGATGACATCAATTTTAGTCATCTTTATGACAACGTATTTGCGCTCTCGGGATGGCTCGCTGGCGGTGATGGGTGAAATACGAGCAAGGGAGTACTTCCACTGGTTCAAAGCTGCGGTTTATTTTACGCCTCTTATTGGCGCTATTATTTCCGATATCTGGTTCGGCAAGTTCAGGACGATACTTTGGTTCAGTATCGTTTATTGTTTCGGTTTGCTGGCAATGGTATTGGATATTACACGTCTTGGAATTGCAACCGGCTTGATATTGATAGCAATTGGTTCAGGGCTAATAAAGCCGTGTGTTTCTGCAAACGTGGGGGACCAGTTCGGAAAAAGCAACGAACATCTGTTATCAAAGATTTATCACTGGTTCTATTTTTCGATTAATCTCGGTGCATGTGCTTCAATGTTCATTTGCCCCTGGTTACAGGACCGCTTTGGCCCGCGAATGGGTTTTGGTATTCCGGCAGCTTTTATGTTCCTGGCGACTATCGCCTTTTTGCTGGGCAAATGGAAATTCGTGCATATCAGGCCGGCGGGCACAACCCTGATAAAGGAGACATTTACCGGCGAGGGATTACGGATTATCGGCAAACTTTCTGTAATTTTTTTATTTGTTGCTATGTTCTGGGCCCTTTTCGACCAGTCGCAGTCTGCCTGGGTGCTGCAGGCGAGAAATATGAATCTTCATTGGCTGGGATTTACCTGGCTTCCTGAATGGCCTCAGTCGATAAATCCTTTTTTAATTTTGGTTATGATTCCTTTGTTTACCTATTGTTTTTATCCGGCAATAAACAGAATATTTCCATTAACACCGCTCCGTAAAATCGGAATCGGTATGTTTATGGGGGCGGTGTGCTTTATTGTGCCTACCTTGATAGAAGCAAGAATTACAGCCGGCGGCAAACCCAGCATCGGCTGGCAGTTCGTTGCCTATCTGCTGCTCACCGCTGCGGAGATAATAATTTCAATAACAGGTCTGGAGTTTTCCTATACGCAGGCGCCGAAGAAAATGAAGTCTTTTATTATGGCAATATACCTCCTGTCGATATCTCTTGGAAACGCCTTCGTTGCTGTGGTCAATAGTTTTATCGAAAACGAGGATGGTACCAGTAAGCTTCCCGGTGCATACTATTACTTGTTTTTCACAATAGCGATGTTTATAACAGCGGTTTTATTCATACCCGTGGCCAAACGGTATCGAGGCAAAAGTTACATTCAGGACGAGTCGCCTGCGGAAACATCAGAATGATTTGCCCCGGTATCATTATCATCAGGCAGGCTCTCGGGCTCGGCATTTTCAACTGAATCATTGTTTGTTTTCTGCAAAAGTGAGCCAATTACTTTTTCCGCGGTGTAGTCACTGTCTTCAGATGCCACGAAACTATTTACCAAATCACACCACCAGCAGATATATGATATATTTGCCTGTTGAGACTGGCTGCTCAGACCAATTTCCTTTAGGCACTTGTTTTCAGAAATTGGCGTAACACAGATTAAAAAAGCTGCGAAGCTAAAAACCAAAAAACCGGCCAGAAAGCCCAGCAAGCCGGCAAAGACAACATCAAATATTCTCGGAAATGGAACATTAAACTGGCCTGTTATAAGTGTGTATGAAATGCCGAACAGGATGAAAAAAGCACCTGCAGCGATGACTATCAAGGTCAGTGCTGTGCTATATGGGATTTCATCAGCCGCCGGGATAAACTCAGCAATTACCGGTGTAAGGAAAACTGCCATATAGATTGCAATTACGATATTAAACAGCAGCGCCCAGGTATCGTAAAAGCCCAGTTTAACAGCAAACCAGGCAAAAAGTCCCCCACCTAATATGGCCAGCCAGAATACCATAAAATCTATCCTACAACTCGTTTTAACTCATTTAGAGACGTTATACCGGCAATCACTTTTCTCAATCCCTCTTTCTTGAGATTAGACATATCTTTTCTGACGCCTTCATTTCTCAATTGTGCTATCAACGCCTTGTTTTCAGCGATATCAATCTTAAGTTTAGGGGTCACGACCAGCGGGTCGCAAATAGCAATTCTTCCAAAGTATCCTGTTTGGCTGCAACGTTTACAGCCCACTGGCTCGTACATATTTTCATAATTTATTCCTTTTGCCTGGAATTCCCGGATGAGACTCTCTGATAATTGAGCAGGTCTTTTGCAGTTTTTGCATAGCCGCCGGAGCAATCTCTGAGAAATAAGAAGACTAAGTCCCGAAGATAACAGAAGAGGAGATACGCCCAAATCCAGCAGTCTTACCAGGGCGGTTGCATTGCTGTCGCAGTGTATAGTTGCCAGGACGAGATGGCCTGTCTGTGCGGACCGCAGGGCAATCTCGGCGGTTTCCTCGTCACGTATCTCGCCGACACAAATAACATCGGGATCCTGTCTCAGAATACTGCGTAGTGCTTTTGCAAAAGTAATGTCGGCCTTGGGATTAATTTCAATCTGACTCGATTCGGGTAACACTGCCTCAATAGGGTCTTCCACCGTTATTACATTGCGAGTATAGCGGTCGATTTGATTCAGCATCCCATACATTGTCGTTGTTTTTCCGCTGCCCGTAGGGCCGCAAACAAGTATCATTCCGGATGGTTTATTTAGTGCGGCTTCGATGATTGCATACTGGCTTTTAGTGATGCCGATGTCGGTGATTCTAAACCTGCCGGCATTTTGATTAAGCACCCGAATCGATAGTTTCTCACCGTTAACTACACCTGCACTTGCGACCCTGAACGAAGTGGTTGACTCACCCCTTTTTGCGATGAAAGCGCCATCCTGAGGCCTCCTTCTTTCGGAGATGTCCATACCCGAGACGGCCTTTATACTATTTACGACTGCCTTACAGGTATCTGACTTTAGCTGCTTTACTGTTCTCAGTATCCCATCTACCCGGTATCTTATTGTGAATAACGACTCATCTTTGGGGTCGATAAGAATATCGCTTGCGCGATTGTCGAGGGCATCAGCTATAATCTTTTCAGTCAGGTCAAGAATGTGGCTCTCCTGCCGCTTGTTACTATGGCCATAAATCTCTTTTAACTCGTGCCCCGATGAATCAAGCAGTTTTATGGATGGTTCATCTTTGACGGTTTCGGAACGCAGGGAGCGTATATTAGAGATGGTTTTTCTTATCTGTTCCTTGAAAAGTTCAAAAAAAGAATCGCTGCTTGTGGATGACTTTTTTGCCGTATCTATTATTAATAGAACAAGTAAAAACACCGGGCCTGTGAAAAGGGTGATAATATAGGCAATTGATTTATATCTTTTTGGCACCAAGGCGCTGAACTGAGTGCGCTGGACGAAATACAGACAAAGATATATCCATACGATAAGTAAAATAAGCTTAACAGGATTAAAAGGAAGTGTTGTTAATAATAGACAGGGTGAACTTACTGTAACACATTGACTAAATACGAATACTTGCATATGTGTTCCAAAACATCAAATAAAGTATTATAGTACCCGCTCTCAGTATAATAACATATCCTGCTGGGTTTGACAAGCTAAAAGATATGGAAAATGCGGGCTCGAATCCAGATTTCCAAATATGGCTGGAAATTGATCTAAAGGTCTTCAAGCTCGGCTAAAGAGTCGTCAGAATCATCAAACTCAAGGTCAGCGAAGCTGTCGCTATCTTGGGCGTTTTTTTTAGCCGGCTCCTCCTGCCTATGTGGCTTCCGAACAGAATGGTCGGGAGGGATAATCTCCTCCGGCTGGCCGTTAATCTGCAATAAGAATGTTAAGGGGCCTATTTTAAGGTAATCACCGGGCTTAACAGTTGTGTCATTGATACGCTTTCCGTTAATGAAGGTGCCGTTATGCGAGTTAAGGTCGCGAATTTTCAAAGCACCGTTGTCGTAATGAAGTTTGCAGTGCCTTCTTGAAACAGACGGAAGCGGTATTTGCAGGTCGCAATCATGTCGTCTGCCGATAACCGTAACATTGTCCGGCAGAGAAAAGGCCTTCTGCTCACCATTATTTTTGAACAAAACAAGATTTACGTCCATTTTATTTTATTCTAAATTAACAAATTATCTCCTACGACTATATTTATTATACCAAAAAAAACAGCTTATGGCAATAAGTAACACAGGTACTACATAATGTGGAAAAAGGCGGCACTTTCGGCTGACGTTACATAACTTCATATTAAATAAAAAGTTATGAAGGCTAAGGATGCTGGGCCATTTGACGTGTTATACGACATATTGCTGTGTTATTCGGCAAATAATGTTTTTCATCGCTATTGTTATAGTAGCGTACTTGACAATTTTATCTAATTCGTTATATTCACATTTTGATAGAAAAGTTGTTGATGTTGGAAAAGTTTATGGCGAAAGTAATACTCCCTGACGGCAGCAAACTGGAAGTTGCCTACGGCATAACGGTAAAACAATTAGCAGAACAAATAGGAGCGGGACTTGCAAAGGCGGCGTTAGCTGCAAAGATAAACGGTCAATTGGTGGATTTATCTGCACCTATAAAAGGTGATTGCTCGGTCCAAATCGTTACTGCGAGGGATGAAGAAGGTCTTGAAGTTATGCGGCATAGCTGCGCGCACATAATGGCTGAGGCGATATGCACCATTTGGCCGGATGCAAAGCTGGTTTATGGTCCTACCGTTGAAGATGGATTTTACTATGACATCGACCTTGATGAACCGATTAGGCCGTCAGATTTCGAGCAAATTGAACAAAAAATGCAGGAGATTACCAAGGCTGATGTGCCCTTTGTTCGTAAAGAAATGACAAGAGCCGAGGCATTGAATAAACTGGCTGGGGATAAGTACAAAATCGACAATATTGAACACGCAGACAGTGATGTTATCAGTTTTTATTCGCATGGTGGTGGTTTCGAGGACTTGTGCCGAGGACCACATATACCCAGTACCGGCAAGGCAGGCAGCTTTAAGATAATGTCCGTTGCCGGAGCTTACTGGCATGGCGACCCTACTCAAAAAATGCTGCAGAGGGTCTATGGCACCTGCTGGCCCAGCCGCAAAGAGCTTGATGATTACCTGCGGAGACTGGAAGAGGCAAAAAGACGCGACCACCGTGTATTAGGCAAACAATTGGATTTATTCAGCTTCAACGAGGCCGGACCCGGATTTGCCTTTGTTCACCCCAAAGGAATGATTATCTGGAACGCCATCGTTGACTTCTGGCGCAGCGTTCACGATAAATACGGCTATGATGAAATACGAACACCTATTATACTTAACGAGGCACTTTGGCACAGAAGCGGCCATTGGGAAAATTACAAAGAGAATATGTACTTTACCAAGTTCGATAATACCGGCTATGCGATAAAGCCGATGAATTGTCCCGGCGGATGCCTGGTTTATAAAACACGGCAGCATTCGTATCGTGAATTTCCGATGCGTGTTGCCGAGCTCGGCCTTGTGCATCGACACGAGGCAAGTGGTGTTATGCACGGATTGTTTAGGGTAAGGCAATTCACTCAGGACGATGCCCATATTTTCTGCATTCCTGAACAGATTGAATCCGAAATAATAGGGGTAATTGAGCTTACATTCGAGATATACAGGGCATTCGGATTTGAGGATTTCCACATCGAGCTTTCGACAAAACCTGTGAAACATATAGGTTCGGATGAGATTTGGGAAACAGCCACAAATGCCCTCAAAGATGCGCTGAGGCACAAAGGCATTGAATACAAAATCAATGAAGGTGATGGCGCATTTTACGGGCCGAAGATAGATTTCCATATAAAAGATTGCCTGAAAAGGTCTTGGCAGTTAGGCACAATTCAATTGGATTTTTCAATGCCGGAGCGTTTTGAGTTAGTCTATACCGACAAAGACAACACCGAGAAAACGCCGGTTATGATTCACAGAGCCGTTCTGGGTTCTTTCGAACGCTTTATCGGCATTCTCATAGAACACTATGGCGGCAACCTCCCTCTCTGGCTTTCGCCGGAGCAGGCAAGAATTTTGCCTATAAGTGAGAAAAGCAATGATTATGCTGCGGTAGTGCAGAACAAATTAAAAGATGCAAAATTACGCTGTAGCTGCGACTTCTCAAATGAAAAAATAAATGCCAAAATTGCCAAAGCCCATAGTGAAAAGCTACCCTATATGTTGGTAACCGGCCCCAAAGAGGCACAGGAAAATACTATTAATGTAAGAATTAGTGGGATAAAAGAGAATAAATCGCTCGAAATTGAAGAATTTATTAAAATTGCAAAACGCAAAATTGTCGATAAAGAGTTAGATTTGGCGTTTTAGGGATATGGTAACCGGTGAGCGGAAACCGGTTGTAATCAATTAGAAAGGCAAGGTGGTGCACAATCGGTCAAAAAGGATTAAGAATAAATGAAAGGATTCGAGTCAGCAAAGTACGGCTAATCGACGAATCCAACAATCAGGTAGGTATCGTTAATACACACGAGGCAATTGCGAGAGCACAGGAGGCCGGTTTAGACCTTGTGGAAGTTGCCCCCACAAATTCTCCTCCAGTTTGCCGAATAATGGATTACGGCAAATGGCTGTATCAGCAAAATCGCCGAATTCGCAATGCCCATAAAAAACATTCACATCATTCTGGAACCCTTAAGGAAATCAGACTTCGCCTTGAGACGGACAAACACGACCTAGAGATAAAGCTGAATCACGCACGCGAGTTTCTGGGAAAAGGCCATAAGGTGCAGTTTACAATGTTATTCCGCGGGCGTCAGATGCTGCACCAGGACCAGGGTTACAAGGTATTTGAACAAATTGCTCAATCTCTGGAAGAATTGGCAAAGGTCGAACAAACCAGCAGGATGTCCGGAAGGCGTATGACTGTTTTATTTGTCCCTAAATAATCCTTTAATAGAACATTTCGCCCTGATATCCTGTCCTTGTTTGCAAATGCAGGTTTGCGGGTGTATTAAAGACTATATCCATCCTGAGAGATATTCTGTATTGATAAAAAAGCAAGCTAAATACGAAAACGCTCTGTAGAAAAAACCATAGGTCATTTCTACCAAAGCATCCCGTAGGGATGCGTAGCGGAGAAACCTATTCAAAAACAGATTTCTCAACTCGCCAACGGGTCGCCCGAAATGACGATTTACTGTGTTTTCTATAAAGCAATATGAAAAAACAAATTCTTAAAATCGTAGCTGCACTTACCTTATTTAACTGCCCGGCAGCTTTAGCCGCTGAATCGATATCGATTGTTGTTGATACATCGGCCACTGCGAGAGTGCAATTCGGCATCGAAAGACTCATCAAGACCCTCAACAGTATAGATATTAAGACCGCTATGGTTACGGATTCTCATACTCCTCGACAACGTCCTTTGATAGCTGTTGGAAATATTAAAAGCAGAATTCTCCGTAAATTTATTAAATCAAAAGCCATTTCCTTTGGAAAAAATTCTTTAGGCCCCGAAGGATTTATCCTGAAACGAAGTAAGCAGGATATTATCGTTATAGCTGGTGCGGATGACTCCGGAACAATGTATGGCTGTCTTGAACTGGCGAACCGCATACGTAAACTTCGGAAAATCCCCGATAGTCTTGACGTAACCGATTCCCCGGTTTTTCGTTTGCGGGGTCCCTGTATAGGTATGCAAAAGACATATATACTGCCGGGCTGGGGGACATATAATTACCCCTACACACCGGAACTCTTTCCCTTTTTTTATGATAAGCAGCAATGGCTGGGATTTCTTGACCTGCTGGCTGAAAACAGAATGAATACACTCTATCTCTGGAACGGCCATCCGTTTTCCTCGCTGGTTATGGTTAAAGATTATCCGGATGCCATCGATGTTCCCGAAGAGGTCTTTCACAAAAATCAGGAAACTTTCCGGTTTCTGACTACCGAAGCGGATATGCGTGGTATCTGGGTCATTCAAATGTTTTATAACATCCATTTTTCCAAAGCACTGGCTCAGAAATACGGCGTTCAAACCCATCATTCCAAACCAACCGAATTAAATTCCGATTATACCAGAAAATCAATCGCCGAATTTGTTAAAAGTTACCCAAATGTCGGCCTGCTCGTGTGCCTTGGTGAAGCGCTGTCCGGCGAAGACAATAAGAAATACTGGCTGACAAGAGTAATCATCCCAGGCGTTCGGGACGGAATGAAATCCTTGAAGTTGAAGGAGGAGCCTCCAATCATTATCCGTGAGCACACTATGGACGAAAGAGCGCAGGAAATTATTGGAGCAGGGCTGAAAAAATATAAAAATCTCTATACGATGATGAAATATAACGGCGAGTCCTTGACAACCTGTCAACCCCGCGGTCCCTGGGCGGAATTAAATCGGCAGTTAAGCTCGATTACCTCGCAGCACGTCTCTAATATTCATATTTTAGCCAACCTGGAGCCGTTCCGTTATGGGGCTACGCGTTTCATTCAAAAATGTGCCCGGGCAGCCCGTGACATTCATCACGCCAACGGGATTCACCTTTATCCTCTTGCCTACTGGGATTGGCCGATAAGCCCGGATACGTCTGATATCAAACAATATGAACGCGACTGGATATGGTTTGCCGCCTGGGCACGCTATGCCTGGAATCCCGACAGAGACGTCGAAAAGGAAAACGCCTACTGGACTGAGCGCCTTGCCGAATTCTATGGCTCCGAAAAAGCAGCGGCTTATATTCTGGAGGCATATAACCAGGCGGGCCTGTGCGCTCCAAAAATCCTGCGCCGTTTCGGCATTACCAACGGCAATCGTCAGACCATTTCGTTAGGTATGACTCTCGAACAGCTTGTCCGCCCGAAACAGTTCCGACTATGGCCGCGACTAGTTGATTCGGATGGACCATCCGGCGAGCGATTGGAGGAGTACGTCGAAAAGGAATGGAAAGGCCGGCCACATACCGGTGAAACACCTATAATTGTCATTGAGGATATTCTTAAACATTCAGCCGCTGCCGTTGACGCAATTAATCGGGCGCAGAATTACGTCAAGAAAAATCAGGATGAGTTTGAACGACTAAAGAATGATATACTCTGTATTCGGGCTATGTCAAAATGCTATGCGGCAAAAGCCGGGGCCGCTCTGCATGTTTTACGCTATCAGTATGATTGCGATGCAGCGAAACTTCAGAAGGCGCTTCCCCTGCTGCAGGATAGTCTGCAATCGTATCGATTGCTTACCGAACTAACGAAGGGCCACTATAGGTATGCCAACAGTTTACAGACGTCCGTCCGCAAGATTCCATACAGTGGTGCAAATGGCAAGTATAAACACTGGGCCGAATGTCTGCCGCTATATGAGCAGGAACTTGTTAAATTCAGGAATAAGATTGACGGACTGAAGAATAATCAATCAATAGATATAAATGATTTTAATCACAGACTGGATTGGCTTTTCGAATAATTTCATTCTTTATGTTTGTCTTTGAATATAAAGAGAATCGGAGAGGGCGGGATTCCAGGCTTCGCCTTAGAACCCAAATTTGCCCTAAGGCAAATTTCCATAGGGGCTCTGCCCCTCTGGCGTACCCTTCGACTTCGCTCAGGGTCCTGTCACCCCGACAACCTGGGGAAATTCTTTCCCAAGACCCCTTTAGGGTTCGAATCCTCGACCGCTATTTTGCTTTTGCAAAGTGACGGAGCGGAAGGTTCACTCAAAAAACATTTCCTTCAATCTTCGACGTCCGGTTGTAGATTTATAAAACTTTTCTTTCTGCCGATCCTCGCTTAATGTTTCAAACGATTCAGTATGAATTATTTTATAAGGACGGTATGGCCGCGACGACTTGATTTTCCCGCTATTGTGGTCTATTAAACGTTTTTCAACGTCGTCCGCAACTCCGGTATATGTCCTTGTTTTAGCTTCGTTAATGAGAATATAAAGGTAATGCATGGTCTATCTTGATGGCGGATCCGCCTCATCCGCCAAGCAACGCTTGGCGAGATGGGCGAGATCTCGCCATTTTTTGCAAAGCAAAAAATGGCGGAGAGGGCGGGATTCGAACCCGCGCAGCGGGTTTATACCCACTGGACGGTTTAGCAAACCGTTGCCTTCAGCCACTCGGCCACCTCTCCAAGTCAAAACTTATTGGTAATCTACACCTTGAAACCTAAAATTGCAAGAAGATAAGGCTAAATAATATTGACGCTGCAAAGCTTTTCGACATCTCTCTCCACAATCTCAGCAATGATTTGCTCCTGCTCATATTTATCACGTCTCGACTTTTCTTTATCAAAACCAATTAACGCAACTTCACGCTCGTAGTTTGGAGCATTAGACTTTGTGCCAGGAGCTTTTCTTTTTATCGAGGTGGTTTTTCGCTGCTCAGCCAGGATTTCTTCTGTCAGGTCAAATTTTGGCACTTCATTGGTGTGCTGGTTTGCGTTTGTCTGATTAGAGTAATTGTTTGTTTCTGAATTGTTTTTTTGACTTCCGAGTATTATATCCATAGCACGTAATATATGCTTTTTATTGTTCTTCGTATTGGAATTATCTTTATCATTGTTATCAGCTTTATTCACTATCGTAACCTCCTATTACGAGCTCTTATTTTCGAGAAAAGTCTCCAAAATCTCTGCGGCTGCGATTGCATCTATACGCTTCTTTATTTTTCCCCCTCTGGCAAGCTCTACAGATGCCATCTTTTCCGCGGCGCCGAAACTGCTCAATCGTTCATCCTGATAGTGAATGGGAATCTCAAGATGCTTCTTTAAACGCTCGGCAAATTTTCGGACATGCTTGGCTTGATTGCCTTCGGAGTTATCCATATTCAAAGGCAGTCCAAGCACAACGGCCTCGACATTTTCTTTTATCACTATATCCGCAATCTTCTTTGGCAGTTCCTTTTGACCCTCAATCACGATAAGCGGTGAAACAATGGTTTCTGACGAATCACAAATTGCCAATCCTGTGTATTTGGTTCCATAGTCTATTGCCAGATACCTCATTTTTCTGGTGCCTTTATTGTATTTACCATTCTATTATAGAAACTTTTCACGGCCATGCTGGTTTATCAATTCGAGCAGCTCCTTTATTTTGTCGGTCTGGCTGATGTGACATACTAATGTGGCATCGGGGCTGTGAGCTATGATTATGTTCTCCAGGCCGACCGCAGCAATCATATGGCCCGTTTCTTCCGTCACAAGAATTGAATTTTTACAGTCGAGCACCTCACTTGTGTCAGCCACGACAATATTATTGTTCTTATCAGAGCTGATTATATCTGCAAGTGCTGCAAAGGAGCCCATATCAAGCCAGTGACAATCAAGTTGTATTACGAAAACATTACTGGCCTTTTCCATAATAGCAAAATCGATGCTTATTTTCGGTAATTTGACGAATTGCTCTTTTAGTATTTGCTGCTGGTCGGGGCCGGCCCAGGCGGCCTTGATTTGCCGCAATGGCTCGGTTGCCTGCGGCAAAAACCTGTCTAAATTATTCAGAATGGTCTTGGCCTTCCAGGCGAACATCCCCGAATTCCATAAATACTGGCTGCTGGAGAGATATTCTTTTGCAGTTTTCTTATCTGGTTTTTCCCTGAAGGATTCCACGGAATATATTGTATTCTCGCAATCAGGATATTTTTGAGCGTTTGCAAATTTAACATAGCCAAGCTGAGTGCTTGGGAAGGTCGGCTTAATTCCAAAAGTAATCATACTATCCGGATTACTGTTGATAAAGACAAGAGCATCTTTGAGGGCCTTCTGTAAAACGTCAGGCGGCTCTATAAGTTGGTCGGCTGTAACGACAGCCATTGTTGCATCGGTGTCATATTTGTTCAGGATTGTTGCTGCCAGTCCGATGGCGCCGGCAGTATCACGGACAGCCGGTTCTGCAATGACATTATCATAGGGAAGCTCTGTCAGATTTTCGCGAACCAAATCTGCATAGCCGGCGTTGGTGAGGGTAAGTATGTTTCTTACATCAAATATCGGGCAGAGCCGCTCAAAACAGCGACGTAGAAGCGTCTGGCCATCAAGAAGCTTTAAGACCTGTTTGGGGCGTTTTTGCCGGCTCAATGGCCACAATCTTTTCCCCGTCCCCCCTGCCATTATCACTGCGTAATCCATTGCCGAACCCTTTAATCTGTCAAAGAATTATACTTAAAAAGTGTATCAAACAAGAAACTCATTGTCAACTCCGGTCAGGGCCTGGATTTGCCGTGCTAATTCTTTATATTCTTCGCCAGATTTACCCATAAGAGCGAAAGTAGCTTCCTTGCCAAGTTCAACAGCCGGTTGGTCGTAGGGATTGATGCCAAATAATGCGCCGGCCAGAGAGGTCGTTACTTCGTATAGATAAATAAATTGACCGACAGTATAGGCATTAACTTCAGGAAAGATGACTGTAAGGCAGGGACGTTTGCTCTCTAAAAGTGCATACTCAGTTGCCGTTTTTTCAGTATTAAGCAGGGTACTCAAATTTTTACCGGCTAAGAATTCCAGTTCAGAGGCATAATCAGGTGCAGGGCCAATCTTAATGTCTCTATCGAAGTTTTCGACCTGAAGGAAGGTGAACAGTTTGTCATTGGGTCCTTCACGGTATAATTGTATCTGGCTGTGCTGGTCGGTTGCTCCGAGCGCTTTTATGGGTGTTGGGCCGATGTGAACTTCACTGTCATCCAAAGCATAGGTTTTTCCGAGACTTTCCGCCCAGAGCTGGCGGTACCAGTCGGCTAAATCCTTGAGATGGTAGCTGTATGGCATCATTACGGAGATTTTTTTGCCGTGATTATAAAAATAGTAATTTATAGCGGCGTTGATTGCTGCCGGATTTTTATAAAAATCTTCAC
>CAZBWE010000004.1:24698-29098 GCA_964495465.1 uncultured Pirellulales bacterium | reverse complement strand
CGGTTCGTCCAGACTTGCTGATGATGTTAAAGATTGTTTTATCGAGCTTGTCATCGACCCAATCCAAAAATGAGCCAAACTGTACAGGGTCAACGTTGTCGAAGACAAATAGACGCGGCCCCCGCCGCTGGGCATTGTCAAGGTTGTACATATAAGGATTTAGCGCAGTTTGAAGGGCAATATTACCCAGAGCCGAACCACCAATGCCAAGAACAACGAGGTTTTCACAGTCGTCTTTTACCTTTGCAACAAGGTCTTTGACTCTCTTGGGATTTTCTTTGCTATAAGGCAGGTCTCTATATGGTGTTTTACCAGCTTTTCTTTCCTTATTCAACTGAATGATCGATGACGGTGTTTTTTCGGCAAGCTCTGTGAAATCTTCTTTGGTTATACCGTGTTCATCACCGATTATCTCAGCGGTAACATTTTTATAATAGAGTTTTATATTACATTTCGACACTTTGATATTTCCTTTGTTAAATATAGCTCGTTAAAGATTCACTTTTGAAAGTTTGGCATATTTTAGCATAAGTGATTTTGTCTGTCCCGTATTAAATTGGACTACAACTACGCTGTTTTCACCCATATCAATGAAATCTTTGACTCTGCCGAGACCGAATGTGTCGTGCCTGACCAGGTCTCCCGTTTCAAAATTTGCAATATTCTCACCCAAATCATCGTAGTCATCATCCTGTTCTTTTTGGCTGGATTCCTCGAATTCAATCTCAAGCTCGAAGAGAAACTGCGAAGGTATGGTTCGCAATAACTGCCCGCGTATTGTTCGGTATCGTGCATAGCTTATATATAAGCCGGATTTGGCACGGGTTATCCCGACAAAAAGCAGCCGGCGTTCTTCTTCGAATTCCTCGTCATCTTCATCTGAGTTACTTCTTTCGTGCGGCAGCAGTCCCTGCTCGACACCAACGATAAAGACATTTTCAAATTCAAGCCCTTTTGCAGCATGCAGAGTCATAAGAGCAACTTTGTCGCTGGTGCTGTCATACGCATCGGCATCACTAAAAAGGGCTGTTTGTTGCAGATAATCAATGAGTGACGGATTCTCAGTTTGCTGGTCATACAAAGCAGCAGCATTGATAAGCTCATTTACATTATCTATGGCATTTTGTCCGTCAGAACCGGATTCTCGGAGTGACTTCTGCAAACCGGATTCTATAAAGACGCGCTCGACAAGCGGAGCAACCTTGTCTTCGGCATCTTTTGTGAATCCCTCAATTACCTTGACAAAAACGGCAATTTTTGCCTTTGCGCTACTGGAAAGAGACTCTATATGTGATGATTTTTTCAATGCCTCGAAAAAACTTAAATTATGCAAGGCGGCATAAGCAAGGATTCTGTCGATTGTGGTTTTTCCGATACCGCGTGCAGGTGTGTTGATAATACGCAATAATGCGATTTCATCATCCTGGTTGACAAGAACTTTCAAATATGCAATCAGGTCGCGAATCTCCTTTCTTCTGTAAAATTCGACACCCCGAATAATCTGATAAGGTATTTTACTGTGGATAAACGCCTCTTCGAGCGAGCGGCTTTGAGCATTAACGCGATAAAATACGGCTATGTCGCGTAAAGACACACCTTTGCCTGACAGTTCTTTGACCCGGCGTGCTACGGCCTGTGCTTCTTCAGCTTCGGCTTCGAAGACATTTATAACGGCATCTTTACCGGCCTGCTTTGTGGGGACAAGTCTTTTTTCTTTTCGATTCTGGTTATGAACTATCAAATTATCAGCTATCGTGAGGATATTGGGTGTGCTTCGAAAGTTTTCCTCGAGTTTTACGACTACAGCGTTGGGCCAGTCTCTCTCAAAGTTTATTATGTTGCGTATATCAGCACCTCGCCAGCGGTAAATCGACTGGTCAGGGTCACCGGTAGCGCAGATGTTATTGTGCTGTGAAACAAGTGCTTTGGCAATTGCATACTGCGCGCGGTTGGTGTCCTGGTATTCGTCAATTAAAAGAAACTTGAAACGATTTGACAATTCGCTGCAAACATCAGGGCAATCCCGAAGCAAAAAAGCGGCCTTCATCAACAGGTCATCGAAATCCAGGGCGTTATTCTCATCCAGGATACCTTGATATCTCTCATATATCTTGGCCAATGTCTCGGTAAAGTAATCATCCGCAATTGCTTTGAACTTTTCAACATCTATCAAATTGTTTTTCAGACGAGAGGAAATTGCATCAAGTATCCGGGCAGGCGAAAAGTTTGTGGTGTCAAGCTCACAATCCTTAACGGCCTGTCTTATACACTTGGCCTGGTCGGCCTCGTCATAGATACTAAAGTTGGGATTTATCTTTGCCTCATCAGCATACTGACGGAGGATTCTGACGCATAAAGAGTGAAAAGTGCTGATGTGCGCTCCTGCTGAAGCGCCAAGACCTATTGCTCTTTGGCGCATCTCGTCAGCGGCTTTATTAGTGAAGGTTATTGCGCAAATATTATGCGGCTGGATGCCTGAATCGATTAGAGCCGCAATTCGATATGCAATTACGCGGGTTTTACCGCTGCCCGGGCCGGCAAGTACGAGTAATGGGCCCTCGATATGAAAAACGGCTTGTCTCTGAGAAGCGGTTAATTGTTGCCGGATTGTATTTTGCATAGCTCATACCCGATAGTTGCGCTGTCATTTTGTTTGTTCTGACTGCTTAATCAATTGTTCTTCCTGTTTTTCCAATAATTCCGCAAGCTCGGGCTTTTCGATCTTTATCCGTCCGATGAGATTTCGTCCCAGGTTAGGCGGATACTGTCGGTCGTTAAGAAAGTCCATAAGTGCAAAGTATCTTAATAATGGAAACTCCGGCAGGTCAATCCTGTTTTCATCCTTATACATTGACTGGTAATATTTATGAATTTCCATCGCCATACTTTCCAGACCGGCTGCCTCGTCGTCGTCGCGCATAGCATATCTAAAATAACTTTCCATCAGCATCATCTCTATCATTTCCATCGCATCGGTTATAACAATGTCTTTAAGCTCCTCATGGAGACGATTCCTGACATAAACAACAAGAGGAACATCGAACTCCGGCAGGGGATACCGCGTTTTTAATTCGTTATAGACTTGTTGTGCGTAGCCCCTATGGCCTGACTGATAGAAGGAAAACAGGGCATTTTTGAGCATATTACGATGGCCGTTCTGAAGTGATTCATAGGTGCCCTTTCTTTCCAGCTTCTTATATTTTTCAAGAACTGCAAGCACCGTTTCGTTATATGATTTGAACATCCTCAAATCGGGCCGTAAAAACACTTCCTTAATAAGTATTGTTGACTGCTGTGAAGAAGAATCCTGAGATACCTGAACCGGAACATCGTAGACGAATATCTTCCCGTTGCGGAACAAATCCTGCAGACAATGCCCGACAATACGGTCGGTGTTAACTTCTTCCGCCTCAATTTCCCTGGATTTGTCACCGGAGACCGCCTGCAAACCTTTGACGGCCCAGTACATAGCGTGACAATCGGGATGACGCCAGTCCAGGGGCAAATGCTTATTTGGGTCGTCCCAGTCAATGGGGCCATACATCTTATTCAGCTCTACCATAAATCGCGGCTCAAGTTTCCACGTATTGCGGAGCTGGTATGCCTTGGCGAAAATATCGAATTTTTCAAGGGCCTCTGTGCCCCTGTAATCATCTATCACCCTGCCCGAATTAGGGTCATACCTGCCGGCATTCTGCCTTAAAGACAGATAGTTACTTACAAACATACTGTAATCAGAATCAGAGAAAGCTTTGTCGGACGATTTTAGAGCACTGATTAGCATTTCTACATTCGGGTCTGCTATAATTTCCTCCCATCTCACTGGCGCCTTCGAAAGGGCATCGAAATAATCGTCATCTGCAGGGCCAAGCAATGGCTCCATTGCCATAGCTAATTGCAGCTTGTAATATTTGTGAGCATCATCGGACACGCCACCTATCTTATGTTGAAATATTCTTGCAAGCTCTCGGTATAGCTCAATGCTTTTGGGATTTAGCGGTATTCCCTGGTCCCTGAGCAATTCATATCCGTTTTTGACCCAGCGCCATCGCTGGTCCGGCTGCGTCGCCGGTATGGCAACGGATATGTTATAAGCCATATTCCACGCCTGGAACTCCCAGACCGATGCAAATCGTGGCTGCAGGGTCGTTATCCAGTCTGCAAGCTGTTTTGCATCAAAGAAATTTCCCTGCTCTTTTAACTTATCCGCCCGCATCCACAAAGCATCTACTAACAGACCGCGAAAAGCACCTGTCGCTACCGTTGCAAACGCCAGTGAAGGAGGAATATTTTCAGGCCTGTCGATTATTAAATCCATATCCTGACGCTGCCGATTTATGGAATCAAGCTGCATCCCGGCGCCAATCATCAGACCGGCCGCGATAATAATGCAGACAGAC
>CAZBWE010000004.1:0-24598 GCA_964495465.1 uncultured Pirellulales bacterium | reverse complement strand
AAGCTGCATCCCGGCGCCAATCATCAGACCGGCCGCGATAATAATGCAGACAGACAAGATTATTATGTCACGTAAAAGCATAAAGAAAATTCTAGCTTTATAGCTGATAGTTCACAAACTAAATTATGATTTTCGCAATTTCTCTGAAACTAAAAATCAATAATGCAAGAACAAGTAACAAAACAGATTTAATACAGATCATTGAAAAGCCGGCTTTGGCTAATAAAAACCAGCTCAATAACCGTCCGGGCACCAGATACTTTGTCGGGTTAAATTTATCAAACTGCGGCAAAAGCAGAATTACCGGCCTGATAGTATAACGATACACGACACTCAAATCCTCGCCAAGAAAGTCAAAAGATTCCAGACAAAAACCGCTGAAACTTGCAGTAAAGAAAATCACAATACATAGCAATATTGCCACGGGAAAAGAAAGAAAGCTCGCCGCTAATATACCCAGACAGGCCAGGAAAATTAAACGAAGTAATATTAAAAGAACAGCCCTTAAAAAATTGCCGGTAAAAGTATCTGCCTTGTAAAGTATCTCCAGACCTTCCTCTAATGGAAAGATTACAACCGTATTATTCAGAGGGACATTCAAAAAACCAACAGCCAGATGGCCGTCCTGAGGAACTACACTGGCCGGAACTTCTATCTCGTGAAATGTCTGGATTGAATGCTTGTGGATACGGTCATAAATCGGAGTCTTGCTCTCCATACCATACTTGATATGTTGATAGTCACCAACTATCCATCTGCCATAAACCTGCGAATCGAGAGGGGTTACGGACACATTGTATTTGAATCTTATAAACAAACTCCCGTTCGGGTCTGCAGGTTTAACGTTATTGAACTCCCAGAGAAGACTCTGTCCGACTGCTGCTGCGCGTCTTTCAAGTTTTTTTATGTTGGTAAGCTCATTTTTGAATTTCTCGACTGAAAGATTGTCGGGCAGCTGGTCTGTCTCCTTAAGTTTATTGTAGGCCTCTTCAACATCCTTGCTTACATCAACTTCGGGCGGTGTCAAGCTGGTTCGTGCGGTATAGAACTCATTGTTAACCTGTTCAAGTTCGGAGTCGGTTGCTTTATAGTATTTGGGCATATAAAGACTGTTTGCATATATTATAGCTGCAAAAAGAAAAAGCAAAACCACATCCAGTAATACCACACCAAGCAGCTTTCCCAGCAGAAGCTGATAACGGTGAATGGGCTTTGTTATTACAGTATATATCTGTCTCTGTTCGATGTCACTCGTCAGCGAATAAATTGAGACAATCACCGTGAGTAAACAGAGCAAAAAACTGGTAAGCGATAGTCCATAGCTTATGAAGGTTTGCAGCCGACCTCTCAACGTCCCGTCGCCTGTAATCGTAGCAAACATCACAGGCAGCAGCACAAGCAAAAGGAGTATAAAGACAACGGCAATCTTCATCCGCAAGGCTTGCCTGATAGTGTTTGTGGCGATAGCCCAGATACTATGCATCGCCCTGGTCTCCTGCCTGAGATTTATCTGCTTGTTTGCTGTTAGTATCTTGAGCCCTGGACCTGCCTGTGAGCTGGTCTAAAATGCTTTCTGATGTTTGCTTATTTTCCGGGGCTTCGCTTTTGACAGGTTCTGTCTTTATTTTATCTTCTCCGGTGACAAGCTTGGGTTCCGCCGGTTTTGGCTGTTCGGTCAATTTACTAAGTAATTCTTCATCAGGTTTTTGTTCTAAGGTTTCGATATTATCCAATTCTTCCTTTGTCGGCTCGGCTGCAGATAACTCCCCTGACACCGACGATGAAACAAGTTTTTCAAGTATCCTTTCCGCTGCGACTTTTGGCTTGAGAAAATCGCTGATCTGGCTTTTAGTAACCGCACCGCTTGTAGGTTGGGCCTGCTGCTCAGCTGCTGTAACGGTTCTGATAAAAAATGTTTCAAGTTTATCCATAGGAGAGCTGACAGCACAATCCACCTGTTCCTGCTGCACTATTTGCTTTATCTTTGCGATTGCCTCATCGCTGATAAAACCGGTAGTAATTTGTTTCCTGTCTGTTTGCTGAAGCAGGTCTCTGACCTGTCCTTCGGCCTGAATTTTACCACTGTAGAGAATCGCGATTCTGTCGCAGACATCTTCGACATCAGCAAGCAAATGGCTGCAAAGCAGGATTGTCTTGCCTCGTTTCTTAAGCTCAAGGATTAAATCTTTTATCTGCCTTGTCCCGATGGGGTCAAGACCGGCTGTCGGCTCATCCAATATGAGCAATTCGGGGTCGTTTATAAGTGCCTGGGCCAACCCGATTCTGCGTGCCATACCTTTTGAAAACGTCCCGACAGCTCTGTTTGCTGCCGCTTTTAGTCCGACCATATCAAGCAGTGCCTCGATACGCATCTTACGTACCCTGAAAGGCAAACCGAATAATCTGCCGTAAAAATCAAGGGTTTCGCGGGCATTCAAATATCTGTAGAAGTAGGACTCTTCCGGCAAAAAACCGATTCTGGCACTTATTTTGGGATTGGCGCCGTCACCGCCAAGAACAACAGCTTTTCCCTTCGTTGGATAAAGTAAGCCCAGAAGCATCTTAATGGTGGTTGTTTTGCCTGAGCCGTTAGGACCTAATAATCCAAAAACCTCGTTATAACGAACCTTTAAATTCAGCTCGTCAACAGCACGAACTCTGTCCCTGCCCCAGCAGTCGGAAAAAATCTTGGTCAGAGAGAAAGTTTCAATTGCGTATTCCATAAGCAGATTAGAAAATGAAAATACTACGTTTCGTGGCTGAGCTCTTCTCCGTAGCGGACAAGCCGGGCACTGTTGAAAATAACTATCAGAGAACCGGCAAAATGCAAAACTGCGGCGTAAACTATTGGCAGCCACGCCGCCGCCGCTGCTATAATCCCAAGAATTATGAATAGAACTCCGAAACCAAGGTTCAGATTAATAACCACTCTTGTTTTTCTTGAAAGGCGAACGAGGAAGGGCAAACGCTCCAAATCGTCGCTCATAAGTGCAACCGACGCGGAATTTATTGCTACATCACTGCCCGCGGCGCCCATCGCAATGCCCAAATCGCCTGCTGCCAATGCCGGTGCGTCATTGATACCGTCTCCGACAACGACCACAGTATGGCCGTCCTTTTTAATCTGCTCGACAATCGACAGTTTGTCCTGGGGCAGACATTGTGCCTTATAATCAGTGCAGCCTAATTCCGTAGCTACACGATTGGCAACCTCATCCCTGTCACCGGTGAGCATAGTTACCCTTTTGATGCCGATATCAAATAGCTCCCTGATTGCATGCTGGGCTTCGGGCCTTGTTTTATCCTTCAAACCAATCCAGCCGATACATCTCGAATCCTTTGATACATAAAGTGTGCTAAAACCCTGCTCTTCGTGCATGCTCGGGTCAGAAACATTTCTTACATCTATATTGTTTTCTTTTAGAAAGGTATCTCTGCCGACATAAACCGAAGCCGAATCGACCAAAGCTGATACACCCTTGCCGGGGATTTCCTTAAAGTTAGCTGCTTCAGATAAGGTGAGGTTCGCCTCTTTGGCCACTTCCTGCAGTGCTCTCGCTGCGGGGTGCTTACTCATCAACTCGGCTGAAGCTGCTGTGGTTAACAATTCAGCCGGTTCAACGCCTTCAGCGGGAGTCAGTTTGGTTACATACAGACGACCGGTCGTCACCGTGCCCGTCTTGTCGAACACCATCGCCGTCATCTTCCCGGCAATTTCAAGGTCGCCTACATTCTTTATCAGGATACCGAGTCGTGCCGAAGCTGAAATCGCTGCAACCATCGCAGTCGGCGTCGCCAGAATCAGCGCACACGGGCACGAAATAACCAGTATCGTAATCGCCCTGTTAATATCGAGTGTAAAAAACCAGACTATACCTGCAACCATCAATATTGTCGGCGTGTACCATTTAACGTAACGGTCGATTATTCGCATAATCGGTATCTTAGTCTGCTCCGCCTGCATAATCAGCGACTGAACTTTGCCGAGGGTCGTATCTTTACCGGCTTTGGTTACGGTGATATCCAGCACACCTGTAATGTTGTTCGTTCCGGCGAAGACCTGCATCCCCGGCACCTTATCAACAGGCAGAGATTCACCCGTTATCGTTGCTTCATTGACAGAGCTGAAACCTTTCTTAACTTCACCATCTGCTGGTATGTTATCGCCCGGGCGAACACGAATGCAATCGCCGGGCTTCAAATCGCTGACATTCACCTCTTTCTCGCCGCCAACGCTATCGATGAGACTTGCCGTTACAGGCGTCAGCTTTATCAGCGACTCAATCGAGGCACGGGCGCCGAGGGCTGTCCGGGTTTCTATAAGCTCGCTTAAAAGCATAAAGAATGAGACGATACCCGCAGTGGCATATTTTCCCGTCGCAAAAGCAGCCAGAATAGCCAAAGCCACCAGCTCATCCATATGCATCTCTTTTTTGATTATGCTCTTTATTGCGTGCAGAACAATGGGTGCACCAAGCAATATTGCACCGACCATTGCTAAAAACTCGGATTGAAAACTTCCGAAACCGTATAGATACTTTGAACGGGCAATGCCGCTGCTTATCAGCAGCATACCGCCGGCCAGTGTCCCCAACAAAGCTATACTTACCCTAATTTGCTTACTATTAGTGTATTCAGCAGAAATATCCTGCTTAAAATGTAAATGCTCATGAGCCATAGTGTCGTATTTTCTCAACAATCAGCATTCATTACTGTCATTTCGATTTTGGTTTTATAGCCGGGTCCCTGTTAAGCTGCAGCCAGATTTCGTTGCCTTTGGTTCCCTCGCTCGGCTGAATTATTATTTTCTCGTCAACATTATCAAGAACATCTTCGATAGCACTCTGATATATTTCCTGCAGGACGAGCTTCGGGCGCTTACGATATTCAGGCAGTATCTGCTGCAGGTATTCGGCATTGGCTTTGGCGCTTTCCACGACCTGTGTTCTATAGGCGCGTGCCTCGGCGATTCTTTCCTGGGCGGCCCCGGCCAACTGATTCCAAAGAAATTCTTTCTCTTGTTGACTTATATTTTCGTTCTTAAGTGCCTCAAGAAGATTTTCTGCAATCGGGCCGGCAGTTTCATTAAGGGTCTTTTGTGCATAGGTCCTGGCCTCATAGACGGCCTTTTGACTGTCCTGACTTGCACTGATTAAGGCCTCGAACGCCTCATTGACCTGCTGGGGCCAGGTTATATCCGTCAATTGCACAGATTCGACAGTTATGCCGCTTTCTATCTTGTCGAGTTTTTCCTGCAGCAATTGTTTAACGTGCTCGGTTACCTTACCAACCTGCTCGAACATTGCCTCATCAATAGTATAGTTGACCATTACCGTTACAACAGTGTCATCAAATAAGCTTTTCAAAAGCGGCGTTATGCTCTTTTTCATTACATCAAAATATATCTGGCCGGGTTTTATGCCTTCGACATAGACATTCTTGAAAAAGCGTTCCGGGTCCTGGAATTCAGGGTCTTTGACCTGATAAGTTAGCTGCCATTTACAGTGGATAATGTTGTAATCGCTCCCGTCTGAACCGGCAGAAACTTCGGTTTGTTCCTCACTTCGGGTAATGCAGTAACCGTCACGTATAGGGTCTAATGTTGGTTCTATACGAGGCTTGGACCCCGGCCCTTGCGGCGGCTTTTCCTGGTACCAAAAAGAGTTGAGCACTAAATTTACCTTTTTTTCTACTGGAATCCTTACAATTTCGTCTATTGGATACGGAAATACCCAGTGCAAACCCGGCTTTAAGATTCTGTCTTCACGTTCGCCCCGTATCTTGCCGAAACGTAAAACAATTGCCTGCTCATCAGAACCAACCGTCTTAAAACCTGATGCAAAGAAAAGAATTACCAACACTATCATTATCACCTTCAGAATAGCAAAGCTGACTTTCAATGCCTTGGACAGCGATTGGCCGGCTGCATCAAGCTCTATACCACCGGATTTCTCTGTAGATAAAGCTCGCGATTCCTTGTCTTCTTTGTTGTTGTGCTTTTGTTCTGTCATAATGCCATAATTAACTTATTTTTCGGGTTTCTTTGTTTCTGCGGGTTTAAGGTCGGGTATTTCTTTAAGCAATTTAAATGGTGCTGTTTCAGCGCTGAAAACAACAGTAGCTCTTTCCTCTAATATCTTCTTTAAGGCCTCAATATCCCGAAGAAAGATTGCAAGCTCTGTGTCTGCTTCGAGCATTTTATAGTATTTTGCCGCCTCTGCATCGCCCTTTCCACGTATCGTTTTTGCCATTGCCTCTGCAGCAGCAAGAAGCTCTGTTTTTTTGGAATCAGCGTCGGTTCGTGTCTTTGTTGCCTGGGCCTGCCCCTGGGCGATGGTAGCTTCGGTCCTGCGGTTTCTCGCTGCTCTCATTCGTTCGAATACTTTTTCAGTAACATCCTTGCTGACCTTGAGCTGCTTGATACCAAGAGTTTTGATTTCAATACCATAATCGTCTCTGACGCTTTGTTTGAGGTCGGCAAGCATCTCTTCCTCTATTTGTTTTAGTTTTATCTTTGTCTGGTCACTATTTACAAATTCACTGAAAAGGTGCTGTCCTATTACCTTGTTTTGCGTATCGCTAATTCGGCTGCGAAGTTTGCTTTCGGCTTCGGTGATGGTTTCAACAGCATTAAAGAATCCCAGCGGCTCAGCAATCTTCCAGACGACATAAGTATTTACGATAATAGGCACAGCTCCTTTTGTTGTTGTTTCACCTACCTCAACCTCCAGGACTCTCGTCCGGGAATCAAATTTATGGATTTGCTGGATTGGGAACGGCCATCTGAAATACACACCCGGCTTGGTAATCTGGCCTTCATTGCTGACCCTGCCAAAGGTCGTCTTCAGGGCCAATTCCGTCTCTCTTACCTGAAAAAAGAAAAGAAGCAGTGCCAATATACTGATTAACAATACTATAAAGATAACCATCACTATATTTTTCATTTTCCGCTTGTCTCCTTAATCCCGCCTATATCATATAAGCTTGGCGTTAATTTTTCTTTGGCATCGAATATGAAAATCTGCGTGTCGTTTGGGTCGGCAACAACAATATATTTACGTATATTTTGAAGGGCCTCCTCAAAAGCCGTCAATCTCTGCTCACGTTCGTAAATTTCCCTCGCAGCTTCGTATGCCTTAATCTGGCTTTCGAAACGCTCTCCTGTAGCACGGGAAAGGGTTGCTTTTTCAAAGGCATAACTGCGAGCTTCTCGAAGTGTGCTGAAAATATCACCTTTAGCTTCTAAAAAGGCATTATCAAGAGCATCGCTGAGCTTATCGATTTGGTCTATTTTGTTTTGTTCCTTGGCCAGCTGATATTTGGCTGCGAGGTCATAGAGCTTGTCGGCATCTTCCACCGAACCTACAAGTGTGCTTAACGTTTTATTGCGTTCCGCAAGGGACTGCAGCACGATTGCCTGCTTCTCCTGAACGGCACCGATAACCTTCTGATAATCCGCTGCGACCTCTGGAGGAGGATGGATACCCTGCAGGCCCAGAAACACAATTTCAACACCAAGGCCCATCTCATTGGCGGCGTCCTGAATCCTGCCTGTTAAAATCTGCTTGGCCTGGGCACGGCCTGCTCCAAGCAAACTCTGCTCAAGAGCAGCTTCATCATCAACTTCGATACTGGCACTGGCTGCGAATTTCGTAAGCTCACGATAACAAATGGATTCGAGCAGCTGTTCCGGCTTGCTGTTATTATATATAAAAGAGTATAAGTCCTTTATCCTGTACTGAACCGGGACAGCAGCAACAACAAGACTTACAGGCACCGCTCCGGCGGCAGGACCGGCGCCAGTCTCTTCGCTGGCTACAAGTAAATGATATTCTTCCTTGTAGTGGGCCTTACCCCATAATAATGAGGGCTCAGGTATTATCTCGCCTGTCTTTGGGTCCTTTTGGGGAACATAACCGATGTAAATTTCCAGGACCTTTTTAACGGGATGCTTATAAGCGATATCTATTGGCCAGGGCCATTTGAAAGTCAGGCCGGGACCGACAAGTCTGGCCTGACCGGATTTGTCCATAGGATTGCCAAAATGCTCTATTATTGCCTCTTCTTTAGGATTTACTACAACGATACAGCTCAACAAATACAGAGTAACAGCGGCGAATAAAACCAAAGGCGCAATTGCTTTTTCAAGAAGCTTATAAAACCAGGTCTGAGAGACCTTGAAGCCGAACTGATAATCGATTGTCTCTGCGGCACTGCGTAATACTCCCCCTGGCTCATTGATAATTCCCAGCAATCTGCTGTCGAAGGCGCTTCTGGCGTATTGTCCTTTCAAACGGGGACGATATATGTCCAGCACAACATTTAGAGCGGTTTCCACACCTATTACAACAAGCAATATCGGGATAATCCAGTTGATTACATTTACCACGCCGAACCAGTTGAAGTGTGCCATGGCCAGCCCTATTGCCATAGCAAAGCATAACACAGCTACTCCAAGCAGACTGCTGCCCCCTGCCCTTAATGGACGCCAATTCGGTTGTCCTGACATGCCGGTTGCATAGCGGGAAATCAAAAAGCTCACAAAAGCTATCGCTGTCATACAAATTGAACAAAGCAGCGCCTGCTTTGGCTCAGTCTCTTTGCCAGCGGATACAACTTTTAATAAATATACTCCGATACCTGTCTGGTAGGCGGCAATCAGAGCCGAGAATATGGGTATGAACCATCTTTCGAGTATTCCAAGCCGGCGTTGAGCAGCGGCAAATAAAGTCGAATGTTCATCATTTCCCTTAAAGATAGCAGGTCCCTGCTCAGCTCTGGTTAACTGGCTCATATCGAGCTTTTCCTGCTCAGCCAGACTCCGCATATGAAACTGAACAGCGAGAACGAACCAGGTCAGAGCTGATGAAAGAAGCAGCCAGCCGACCGCATAGATAGCAAAGAAATCACTGCCTCGCCCGACAAAAAAACAGATACCGAAAAAGACAACGCTCAAAATCAAGGATGACCACGCAACGTGTTCAGGGCGTTTGGATGATTCTGTCATTTTCTATCCCTGTATTGCTTTTTGAACAAAATACATCAAAAACAGTATAATCCAGTATTATATAAGCTCTTTACAATTGGTAAGTTGTGTAATATAACAATAAACAATATTTAAGTATAGGTACAATTATGAAAAAATTAAACCTTGAAACCGGGCCGATATCCCACAGCGGTTGTCCACATAGTTGCTGAAAACGGGCAAAGGCCAATGTATAAATTATTTTCAATAGCAAAAAATACTTTCATAGAAACTCTCAGACAACCGGTCTATGCCATAATTATTGTTTCTGCTTTGGTTTTGTTCTTTTTAAGCCCGTCTTTGGCGATGTACACAATGAGCGACGACAATAAGCTCTTGCGCGAGTTAGGGTTATCTACGTTATTTCTGACAAGTTTGTTCATAGCAATATTTTCCGCTTCCGGGGCCGTGGCCAAGGAAATTGAAAATAAGACGATAACTGTCGTACTCAGCAAGCCCGTCCAACGTCCCATATTTATTGTCGCAAAGTTTCTGGGTGTGGCCGCTGCTGTTATCCTGGCGCACTATATTTGCACTATCGCCCTTCTTATGGCAATCAGGCACGGAGTTCTTGAAACAGTAAATGACCCGCACGACTGGACGGTCATAGCCACGGCGGCGGTTATTGTTGTCGCTGTCTTTCTGCTAAGTGCTTTTTTCAACTATGCTTATGACTGGAAATTTTCTTCAACTGCTATTGTGCTGACAGCCATATTTGCCACGGCTGGTATTGTGTTTTTAGTTTTTATTGACAAAAAATGGCAATTCAATCCAAAGGAAAATGCTATAAATGCGCTGGATGTTTATGGTGCGGTATTATTGCTGTTGGCTGCAATTATCATCGTTGCCCTGGCAGTGGCTCTTTCAGCCAGATTTAACATAGTCGTAACGCTCTCTGCCTGCATAGGAATTTTTCTTCTGGGTATTATTAGCGACTGGGCTTTTGGAGACCTTGCAAAAACAACCTTGTGGGCAAAAATTTGTTATTTTCTGGTACCAAATTTACAGATTTTCTGGATAAGCGATGCCATTTATGAAGGCAGCGAGGTCCCTATAAAATACATATTGGTAACCGCTTCTTATGCCTTGTGCTATACGATAGGTATTCTCGCCTTGGCCATTGCCCTCTTCCAGCGCCGACAGGTAGGATAATTTTCGCAACTCGTCGCTCGTGTCACGTGTCACGGGACACGAGGCACGGTTTTTATAACTGCTTTTTCATCGCAGTTTTGCTGTTTTGGGCATCTGGCGCAGTCGCTCCAGACCTTCATCGGCAGCTTATCTTTTTCAATAACTTCAAAGCCGAGTTTTTCAAAGAATCCGGGATCCATTGTCAAGGCAAAGACTTTCAGCAACCCAAGTCTTGCTGCCTGTTCAAACGCCGCAGCAACAAGCGATTTCCCAATTCCCTGATTCTTATGGTTTTCATCGACTGCCAGCGATTTTATTTCCGCCAAATCCGACCAGATTACCTCTAACGCACAGCATCCGATTATATTGCCGTCAATCTCAGCCACAGTGAAGGCCTGCAGGTTTTTATAGATATCAGCCATTGGCCGAAACAGCATCTTTTCTTGCTCTGCATAGTCATTGACTAAAGAATATATTGACTCGACATCCGATATTTTCGCACTTCGAACATTCATAATAAAAAGTATAGCCACTAAGACACCAAGTCGCAAATAAAAATGCATCTGAACTTTTTAGTGCCTTAATGAAAACGATTAAAACAAACCACAATCTTAATACTTTTATCTGTTTAGCCATCACCGGCACGGAAACGCTCTGTCCAAGAATAACAAAAAAGCGAAAAAAGACTGGAAAAACAGTTGTGCTTCGTATATCTTACTCACCGTGTGGCAAGTCAGCCGACGCTGTGGCTGGCTAAGTAATATGAACGAAAAAACTACGAACTATGAACTAAATTATGCGATTTATACTTATCGACAAAGTTGTTTCGCTTGATAGCGGCAAGGAAATAAAGGCGATCAAAAGCGTTTCCTTAGCTGAGGAATATCTGGCTGACCATTTTCCGACATTTCCGGTCCTGCCCGGCGTATTACTGCTGGAAGGACTGATTGAATCGGCTTCCTGGCTGGTTCGGGAGGCGGAAAATTTTGCCCACAGTATTCTCTTGCTTGAACACGCAAAAAATGTAAAATATAAAAGCTTTTTGGCTCCGGGCGGCCAGATAGAATATACTGTTCAGGCCAAAACCATTGATGAGAACATCAGCAGTTTTAGCGGCTTTGGTTCATCTGCAGATGAACTAATCGTGGAAGCAAGGTTCGGTCTGAGGCACTTTAACCTTGCTGACGAAAATTCCGCTTTGGCTGATATTGACGCCAGAGTCATCGAGAATATGAAAAAACGCTGGAAATTGTTATGGCAATGACCATTGTAAAGAAAGGATTATTACAAGGCCAGGATAATGGGAGATAAAAATATGACAATGAGTCGGGATGAAGTATTCGACAAGGTTCAGGAAGTCATGGTCGATGCGTTAGGAGTTGACGAGGATGAGGTTACCGATGAGGCAGTCCTGATGAGGGATTTGGGAGCAGAAAGCATCGACTTCTTGGACATAGTTTTTCGTTTGGAGAAAGCGTTCGGAATAAAAATCCCGAGGGAAGAATTATTTCCTGCTGATACGCTGATGAACAATTCCGGTTTTGTCAGCAACGGCAAATTGACTGAGGCAGGGCTGAATGAGCTGCGCCAAAAAATACCGCACATCGACATCTCAGCATTTGAAAACGACCCTGATATTAATAAGTTAGGCGATTTGTTTACTGTCGGTGCAATCATAAACTACATCGAGTCTAAAGTAAATGCTGCTTGATAGTATATGGTCTGCTTTGAACGTTAGCGGCAGGATTGTTACATCTCAACCTGCCGCTTACTTAATGCCTGCAACAAAACTACCCATTATTCTCTGTCATTCCCGCGAAAGCGGGAATCCAGATAATTTCGCTAAAGTTATTTTAGGTTTTGTTATAGACTCTTAATATAGGTGGCACACTCGTTTTGTTATATATAACAAAACAAAAATCAGTCTTAATATGCGCTGGATTTGGATAGATAAATTTATTGAGTTTCAAAGCGGCAAAAGTGCTGTTGCCCTAAAGAATGTAACCCTTGCAGAAGAACATTTGCACGACCACTTTCCTGGTTTTCCTGTAATGCCGGAGTCATTAATGATTGAAGCAATGGCACAAACAGCCGGGATACTCGTCGGCGAGGCAAAAAAATTCAAGGAGAAGGTCATTCTCGCTAAGGTAAAAAAGGCCGTCTTTTTCCACTATGTAAAGCCGGGCGATACGATAATCTTGGATGCTGAAATTGAATCTATTACTCCGGAGGCGGCAAGCACAACCGGTAAAATTACCTGTGCCGATAAATTAGTCGCCGAGATTGATTTGATGTTCAGCCATATAGATCAGAATCTCGCGGGCAAAAAATTTCCCGATGAAAACTTTGTTTTTACAGGTATGTTCGAGTCGCTTCTAAGAGACGTTCTGATAGATAGCACCGGCTCCGAAAGTTCTCCAACGGAGGCAAAGTCATGAGTTCATCTCCAGTAGTAATAACCGGCTTGGGGGCAATAAGCCCGCTCGGATTAACTGTTGGTGATATGTGGGATGGCCTTTGCGCCGGCAGGTGCGGGATAAGCAAAATCACCGCGTTTGACCCTGTCGGCTTTAGCTGCAAAATAGCAGGACAGGTCCCCGAATATAAAATTCAGCAATACGTCCCGAAGTTTTATCGCAAGGCCACCAAGCTGATGTCAAGGGACATCGAGCTGTCGGTCATAGCAGCCGGCGAAGCCCTTGCAGACAGCGGTTTTGTAACAAAGGCAATCGACCCGGAAAAAGTCAACATCAATCCGGAGCGTGCAGCTATAAATCTCGGTGCCGGCCTTATCAGTTGTGATTTAGTTGAGCTTGCTCCCGCTGTGGCTGCAAGCATCACCGATGGCAAGTTTGACATCCGCAAATGGGGCAAAGACGGCCTCGAAATGGTAACGCCTTTATGGTTATTGAAATACCTTCCCAATATGCTCGCCTGCCATATAGGCATCATTCACGATATCAGGGGGCCCAGCAATTCTATCACCTGCGCCGAGGCATCTGCACATCTGGCCATAGGCGAAGCTTCTCATATTATCGCTCGCGGCGACAGTGACATTGCCCTTGCAGGCGGTGCTGAAGCAAAGGTAAATCCTATCGTTATGATTCGCCAATGCCTGTTGAAAAGGACAACTTCCGAAAATAATGATGACCCGGCGTTGGCCTGCAGACCGTTCGACGCTGATGCAAAGGGCTCTGTCTTTGGCGAGGCAGCAGGCGTAGTTGTCCTTGAAAGTTTGGAGAACGCTAAAAGTCGCGGCGCAAAAATTTACGCTGAAATTGCCGGTTCCGGCAGCAGTAATAATATCAATCCCGCATACGAACATCTCGAACCTTATGGCAGAGGCATTCGAATAGCGATAGAAAAAGCTCTCGCAGATGCTCATATTCAGCCGGATGATTTAGACCTGATTATCCCGCACGGCACCGGCATTGCAGCCGACGATTTGGCTGAAGCAAAGGCAATTCAAGCTGTTCTCGGTAGTACGGCAGCTAAGGTCCCCGTCTGGCCAACAAAAAGTATGCTCAGTAATACCGGCGCCGCCGCTGGCGCACTCGATGTTATCGTCGCTGTTTGCACGATGAAAGAAGGCAAAATCCCCGCTGCGAAGAATTGCGACAAAAAAGCCGATGGCTGCAACCTGAATATTGTAAATCAATCTCAGCAGAGAGAGCTTCGTTTCATCTTGTGCTGCAGTTATACCTACGGCGGTCAAACCGCCGCAGTGGTATTGAAACGACCTAATTGAATATCGAATATTGAACACTGAATTTCGAATGATGAAGGAAAAGGAAGAAAAAAAGAAGAGTGAGAACAGGAAATATGATCTTGAAGAGCGCTTAATTAACTTCGCTGTTCGTATAATAAACGTAGCTGAGGCCTTACCTCAAACACGTGCCGGGAACCATATATCAGGTCAGCTGCTGCGTTGTGGAACAGCTGGTGCACCTAATTATGGCGAGGCACAGAGTGCTGAATCACGCAAAGATTTCGTTCATAAAATCAAGATAGTACTCAAAGAACTTCGTGAGACAAAAATATGGCTTAAGTTAATCCAGCGTAAACGCTTGGCAAAAAACGCCCTGGAAGTAGAATACCTGTTAAAGGAATGTGATGAGTTAATTTCGATTTTTGTAACGAGTGTAAAAACAGCCGAAAAAAACAAGATATCGAAAAGCAAAGAAACCTAATTTGTTTTCCTTCGACATTCGATATTCCTTGTTGGATATTCATTATTCAAAAATATCTTAATGAATAATGTTAAAAAGGAATAATAAATGGCTGAGCGAATCGTCATAACCGGAATGGGAATCGTCTGCCCTTTGGGTAATGATGTTGAAACCCTCTGGAAGAATATCCTGTCGTGCAAAAGCGGTGTAGCCAAAAATACCATTTTCGATGCCTCGACGTTTCCGACTACGTTTGATGCAGAGGTCAAGGATTACGACTTTGTGAAATATACAAAGAATCCGGATTTGCACAAGCACTGCAATCGCGGCTCCGCCTTCGCAATAGGCGCCGCCGCTCAGGCCTGCAAACAGGCGGGAATTGATATTGAAACCGACCGTCCGAGTGACGGCATTGATAGAAACAGGATGGGCATCTACCTCGGAGCCGGCGAGGGCTCTGTCGATAATGACGTATTCTTTGACGCATTAGTAAAAGCATGGAGCACAGATAAAAACGAAATGGACTGGGGGAAATGGGCCGAGGTTGCCTTTGGCAGGATGGACCCGATACGCGAGCTTGAGCAGGAGCCGAATATGCCTGCCGCTCACGTCGTACTGCTCACCGGCGCACGTGGCCCGACCAGAAGTTGTCTCACCGCTTGCGCCGCCAGCACACAAGCAATCGGCGAATCAATGATGCTTATTCGCAGGGGCGATGTGGATATTATGATTGTCGGCGGAGCGCACTCGATGATACATCCGCTGGGCCTTACCGGCTTTAACCGCCTCACCGCCCTATCGACAAGAAACGACAGCCCCGAAACTGCTTCCAGGCCGTTCTCAGCCAGCAGGGACGGCTTTATCCTTGGTGAAGGTTCTGCTATCCTTATCCTCGAATCTCTTACCTCTGCTGGAAAAAGAGGCGTTAAAATATTAGCTGAAGTCATCGGCTTCGGCTCGACTGCCGACGCATTCCGCGTTACAGATATGCACGAGGAAGCAAGAGGTGCTATTGCAGCAATGAACACCGCACTTGCCGACGCCGGTATAAGTTACAGGGACGTCGATTATATCAACACCCACGGCACGAGCACAGTCGAGAACGACTCTATAGAAACAAAAGCAATCAAAGCCGTTTTCCGGGAAGAAGCGAAAAACACTCCCGCCAGCAGCGTTAAGAGTATGTTCGGCCATTTAATTGCTGCGACCGGAGCTTCCGAGCTGATTACCTGCGTCCTGGCGATACGGGATAATATATTGCCGCCGACAATAAATCTGACAGACCCCGACCCTGAGCTTGACCTGGATTATGTCCCGAACAAGCCCAGAAAAGCCGCTGTAAATATCGCTATGAATGAATCCTTCGGCTTCGGCGGACAAAATAATGTTGTAATTGTAAAAAGATATGAATAGTATTTAGCCGGCGGTTTCACCGCCGGTTTGCACAATACGAATTATGCTCGATATTAAACATATAAGAGAAAATCCTGAAAGATTCAAAGACGCCTGCAAGACAAAGGGCTTTGATGCTGATATCGACAGATTACTTGAAGTCGACTCTGTTTTAAAGCAGGCGAAGCAGCACCTGCAGGATATAACCACCGAAAAAAATAAAATCGGTAAATCGATTCCCAATCTCTCCGGTAATGAGAAGCAGTCCGCGTTAAACAAGCTTTCGGACTTGAAACAGCAGGAGGCTGAGCATAACGAAAACCTTAAAAAGCTTCAGCCGGAATTTGATGAGCTTATGCTGCAAGTCCCTCAGCCGGTCGATGATGGTGTCCCTGTCGGCAAAGACGATACGGAAAATGTTGAAATAAGAAAAGAGGGCGAGATTCGAAAGTTTGATTTCGAGCCCAAAGACCACGTCCAATTGGGAACAGCCCTCGGCATCATAGATATCGAGCGCGGAGTCAAGTTAGCCGGCACAAGAAACTACATCTTAAAAGGCGATGGCGCCTTACTTCACTGGGCCGTCCTGCGTTTCGCAATGGACTTTATGGTCGGCAAAGGATATGTGCCGATGTCGGTGCCTGTGCTTATGAAGGATGAAGCAATGACAGGCACCGGTTTTTTCCCCGGCTCTGAGGAACAGACCTACCAAATGGAAAGGGACAATCTCAACTTGGCCGGCACAGCCGAAGTGCCGTTGACAGCTTATAGAATGGGCGAGCTTTTAACCGCTGATGAGCTGCCCTTAAAATACGTGGCCTTATCGACCTGTTTTCGGCGTGAAGCAGGTGCAGCCGGCAAGGACACCTACGGCCTGTATAGAATTCACCAGTTCGACAAGATTGAGCAGGTGGTCATCTGCAAAAACAGCATCGAAGAGAGCAATAAATTTCACGAGGAGATTTTAGCCAACGCCGAGGCCGTTATGCAGGCCCTGGAGCTGCCTTATCGAGTAGTTAATGTCTGCACGGGCGATTTAGGCCGGGGCCAGGCCAAAAAATATGACATTGAGGCCTGGATGCCTTCTCGAGGAAATTACTGCGAGACCCACAGCGCAAGTAAATTCTACGAATTTCAGGCCCGCCGATTGAACCTGCGATACAAAGATGATAAATCGAAAATCGAAAATCGAAAATCGAAAATCCAGTTCTGCCATACCTTAAATAACACCGTCATCGCAAGCCCAAGAATACTCATCCCCTTATTAGAACTCTACCAAAACTCTGATGGTTCAATAACTATTCCGACAGTGCTCCGCACATATATGGGTGGCAGGGAAAGGGTAGTTCGCTGCTCTTAATCTGTTATGCCTGGCTGGTGCCGCTTATTTTATGTTCCGCCATCTTGCTGTTTCTTAGGCGGAGTAAGAAAATCCTTTTTTATAACGGCTAAGGTGAAATTACTCTTGAGTCCCAGGTCTATGGCCTGTAGTCTATTCCGCTATGGATGATATTAGGCGGAAATTAGACCTGATTGATAAGCAACTTTCCGGGGGCTTTTTTAACTCATATCATAAAATCATAACCACCAGCCCCCTCTTATTTGCCGCAATCGGCCTAATCATCGGCATTTTAATTCAGAGCATTCTACCCGCTTCGCAATTTTTCTGGCTAATCATCCTTGTCTTTTTTTCGGCAGCATCTGTTTTACTCTTTATCGTCCTGAGTTTTTCCTCTATCAATAACCAATTACCAGTAACCAATTACCAATCACCGGTTACCAATAACCAATACGTCACTGCAATTCTCACCCTTGCTTGCTTTACCTGTCTTGGCGCAATTCGGCTGAATACTTTTTATACGCCGAGGCCAAATGATATCCGAAATCTCATCGGAATTGAAAAAGAATCAGCCACAGAGGACACAGAGAGCACAGAGAAAACAAAAAATAAAGAATTAAAAACTGAGAAATCTGTGGCCAGAGTAATAAATGAGCGTAGATTAGCAACAATTCGCGGCCAAATTGTCACCGACCCCTACATTGACAGAAATAAAGACTGGAAATTCGCACGATTTAAGTTCACCGACCCTGCAACAAGCTTCTATCTTAAACTCAGCAAGGTAAAAACTGTCGATAGCTGGGCGGATGTAACCGGCACCGTCCGAGTGCAGGTGGATGAACCTGTCCTGGACCTAAAGGCTGGCGGTTATATCCAGGCGTATTGCTGGTTAGACAGATTCAAACCTCCATCAAATCCCGGCCAGTTCGATACCGCCAAATATCTTGCTCGCAAGAACGTCTTTATCGCTGCTTCAATCAAATCGCGAGACAGCATCGAATTACTCAAAGATAGCCCTGCCTGCCTTTTTACGAAAATCAAAAGAAGGTTCAGAAATACAGCTACCCAGGCCCTATTGGACGGCCCATCTCCCGATGACCAAAGCGAGGGCCTGCTGCAGGCATTACTGTTGGGTTATAGACGAAATATCGACAGTGCTACTTACGAGGCCTTTTATAAAACCGGCTTATTGCACTTTATAAGTCTTTCCGGAATGCATCTTGGCATTTTAGTTGGTGTTATATGGTGGCTGTGCAGAACCATTGGCTTAATGAAACCCGCCCGTGCTGTTATCTGTATTGTCGCATTAGCCGTCTTTTTATTGATTGTCCCGCCGAGAGCACCAACTCTCCGTGCCGCTGTCATCGCCCTGGTTTTCTGTTTATCATTTTTATTTCGCCGAAAGGCAAATTCCATCAACACTCTGTCATTAGCAGCAATAATCCTTTTGCTGATTAATCCGACCGATTTGTTCTCGGCCGGCTGGCAATTATCTTTCGCATCGGTTCTTGGCATTATACTTCTCTCTGACCGGATACACTTCTTTCTATATGAAATGATAACAGCTCATCGATGGTTCAAAGCCGGGGTATATATCAAACTCTTGTCTCGAATAATTTCCAGGACCGATTCTTATATATTGCAATTATTTTCTGTCGGTCTTTCCGCCTGGCTGGGTGGCGCCGGTATCTTGCTATATCATTTTTACACGATTAATCCTTTTACGAGCATCTGGACGGTTATCGTTTTTCCATTCGTTGCCGGGATTTTAACGCTTGGGTATCTGAAAATAGTTTTGTCTTTTCTGCTGCCCTCTGTAGCATCGGTATTGGGGATATTGGTAACAGGATTAGCCGATTTACTGATTGGTATTGTTAAGCTAATCGCACATCTGGATTTCTCTCAGATACTTATAGGCCGCGTGCCGATTGCAGTGGTTATTTTTTATTACTGCACAATTGCTTTTGCCTTCTTTTTTCATTTTCGTCGCCCCCTGTTCAGGAAAATAATCTTAATACCTGTGCTTATGGCAATATTTGCTTTTCTGGGCGTAACTAAATGGCAAAGGATACACCGTGACAACCTGGTTCTCACCTGTCTCGATGTCGGTCATGGCCAGGCGATTCTGGCCCAGCTTCCGGGTGGGGATAATGTTTTATTCGACGCCGGCTCACTGCACAGAAGCAACATCGGCAGAAAAGTCGTTTCGCCGTTTTTAGATTATATCGGCCTATATAGACTCGATGCTATTGCCATAAGCCACAACGACATTGACCACATCAACGGCATACCTGAGATTATCGAGCACTGCAAGGTCGGGGCAATCTATGCCAATGATGCCTTCTTCAGTGAAACAGATACTTGGGGCACTGCCAAATTTCTTAACGACCGTCTCCTCGAACAAGGCCATAAAATTCATACCTTAGAAAAAGGATTAAATTTACAAACCCCTGCAAGTATCAAAATCCTCTGGCCGACCAAACAGATATATCAGGATTACAAACTCAGTGACAACGACAAATCTCTGGTTTGCCTTATTGAATTTGCAGGCAAAAAAATCCTTTTTTGCTCTGACATCGAAAAATTCACCCAGCAGGAGCTTCTTCGCCTCTATCCCGACCTTAAAGCTGATATTGTAGTCGTCCCTCATCACGGCTCTGCTACAACAGCAGACCCTGATTTTCTTGAAAATCTTGAAGCGGATATCTTGCTTTATAGCTGTGAAGAAAGACAATATGAAAAGCTGAATTCTTTCGGTAATGACGAATCTATCGCAAATAATGCAAAGTCATTTTATACACCCAGAGATGGAGCAATCATCATTCGCATCAGGAAAAACGGCACGATTGTGAGTAAGTGTGCAAATGAGTGAGTGCGCAGGTAAACAAGTGCAGTTACGCCAACTCATCAACCCATCCGCGCATATACGTATTTACCTCATATATACAACTATTTCGACTCTTCGGTTTCTTGCCTTGCCGCTTGCCGTTGCGTTTGATGCTACAGGCCTGGTCTCTCCGCAGCCCACTGCTCGAATATCTTCTTCGTCTATCCCGCGGTTTATTAAATACCTTGTTACCGTAAGTGCACGCTGAGATGATAGCTCCCAGTTATCTTTCCACTTCGATTTTTTTATGGGGTCAGTATCGGTATGCCCGGCCACATCTATTTGTTTACCGCCGTATCTGCTCTGCAGCACCGATTGGATATGGTCAAGTTCGGTGATGGATGATTTCTTAAGGTCGGCTTTTCCCGAATCGAATAATATCTCGTTTGGCAGCGTCACTGTAATTGTCCCTGCTGTCGGGTCCAAGGCCACATCGTAACCCTCTCCGAAGCCGGTTACTTCTGCCGCGCTCTTCTGCCGCTCTGCAATTTGTCTTTGAAGCTCTTCTATAGTCTGCTGATTTTTTGAAAGCTGCGCACCAAGCTGACCTTTTTCCGACCTTTCGCGTTCAAGCAAACCAAGCGTATTTTGATGCTCTACATTTACCGCCTGATATTTTTTCTTCCAGTTTGTCGGGAAACCCCCGCAGCCTGAAAGTAATGAAGCTGTTACAAAACACGTTAGCAGTATGATTGTTTTTTGGGAGGTTTGCATCTTTATATCTCCTTAATGTATGACCTAAAATTCCATTGTATCTTTAACATCACATATTGCCGGTGAACGGCTCAAGGATGAATCTAACATAGTCTCGAATCCAGTCGTGTAAAATCATAACAACAAACATTCCCAATGACAAGAAGGGACCATAAGGAATTTGTCGAATTTTTTTAAAAAACATCTGAAATCCCGCCCATGCCAGCCCGAAGAATGGTGCGATAAAAAAAGCCATTATCACGAAAACTGGACCTGCAACCGCCCCCGCCGCTCCCATCAGGTGCATATCGCCCAGACCCATTGCCTCTTTTCCAAATGCTAATGTGCCGAAGATGCGGATGCTCCAGACTACGCCGCAGCCGACAAAATATCCCCACGCACTGCCCAGAAGCCCTGAAATAGCAGGATGTTGCGAAAAATCCACCCACCATTTGCTCCCACCGAATAACCACAAAGCTGCCGCCGAGCACACAATAATCGGAAGCAAAAAAACTATTTCCTTACAGGCCTCCAAACGGTGATTAAACTGCGGTTCGCTTTTTTCTTCTATTTCATCTGCCTGCTGCGGCGTAGTCGAAGACGAAGCCGGGTTTTCTGTTTCCTGTCTCCTGTCTCCTGTCTCCTTTTCTTTGCTTTCTGTCTCGTAACTTCTTTTTATAATTCCGGTTAACATAAGCACTAACGACACAGCCAGTCCTGTCGCCGCCCCGACCGCCAATGAGCCGGTCCTGGCCGACGCACTCGGTAAAAGCCAATATTCACGCACCAATGCTGGGTCAATTATATACACTCCTACAGTCGAACCAATCAATCCTACGCCGCTAACAAACCAGCAGATGGACAGAGGAATTACCCATAATTCCAGGTCTATTGCTGAGGCAGCAATAAATGCACCCAATAAAATGATATGCAGAAGGTATATAAACCATCCACCCGCTGAAAACGGTCTCATATAAAGCAAAAAACCGCTTCGAAAATATAATATAAACAGACCGAGAAAAACAAAACCGGTCAGCAATTCAATGACAAAATAGCGCGGGCGTATCGGAGCTTTACAATACCGGCACTTTGCACCCAAAACCAGCCAGGAAACCAGAGGGATGTTGTCATAAAAACGAATATGCCTGCCACACGAAGGACACGCCGAAGGCGGAGTTACTATGGATTTATCGCGAGGCAAGCGGTAAATGACGACATTCAAAAAGCTGCCGACACAACTGCCGAATGCGAAGATAAAAACAAACCAAAACCAGTCCGGTACCGCCACAAGGCCACTAATAAGTGTAAAGTGCCTAAAGTATAAAGTGCCTAAAGTCGGAAGAATCAATCTATAACTCCATCCTTAAAGTTTACTTGCTTGATATAGAGGTAAAAATACCAAGTAATTCACCGCATTCTTCATATTCCCACTTCACTTTTGCCCAAGACAGCCATTTTAGCTTCACAATTATCTCCAGCCAGTATTGTGTTTCACTGGCTTCGCTTTCACAAATCTTAATCTTGTTTCTAAAATCGGCTTTGCTTCTGGCTCGGTTGGCTTCTCGATAGTTTGCACCGATAGAGGTTCCGGACTTTGTCACTTGAGTTCTTAGCACCCTTCCTTCGGGTGTATTTGGTAAAGTTATTGATAACCGAACTATCCGTATGGCGAATTTGCGTGTCCGGTTTTCAAGCTCCTTAGCGAACTCTTTATTTTCCATAAATTTAGCTCACTTTAGGCACTTTAGTTCACTTTACACTTTTCTTTTTTTTTGTGAACTACACCGGCGACTTTCATTGGCAGGCCGAATAATCGTATAAAACCGGTTGCATCGGTCGGCTCATATTCGGCACCCATCTTAAAGCTTGCCAGGTCCTTTCGGTAAAGACTATTCGGGCTTTTTATACCGGCAACTGTGCAACGGCCCTTGAACAGCTTCATCCTGACCTCGCCCGTAACACTTCGCTGCGTTACATCGATAAACGCATCAAGTGCCTCACGAAGCTGATGAAACCACAAACCATAATAAACCATCTCTGCATATTTCAGAGCAATTATCTGTTTGTAGTGCATAGTTTCTCTGTCGAGTGTCACGCTCTCCATTGCGCTGTGGGCTGCGACCAGGATTGCTCCGCCCGGCGTCTCATAAACTCCACGCGATTTTATCCCAACCAGCCGGTTTTCGACAACATCGACCTGCCCGACTCCGTGTCTGCCGCCGATTTGGTTTAATGCCTCGATTATGCCGACGCCGCTCATCAATTTTCCGTCCAGTTTTATCGGCACACCTTCGTGGAAACCTATTGTTACATAATCCGCCTTATCAGGCGCCTTCGATACGGGCCGCGATATTACATACAAATCGTCTTTTGGCTCATTGGCAGGGTCTTCGAGGTCCGCACCTTCGTGGCTTATATGCCACAGGTTCCGGTCCCTGCTGTAGATTTTCTTTTTACTCTGTTCGATGGGTATTTTATGTTTCTTGGCGTAATCGACCGCCGCCTCACGCGAAGTTAATTTAAAATTCGGGTCTTTCCACGGTGCAATGATTTTAAGCGTCGGGTCTAAAGCCATATAAGTCAACTCGAACCGCACCTGGTCGTTGCCTTTTCCGGTCGCCCCGTGCGCCACCGCATTTGCACCTTCTGTATGAGCAACATCAACCTGATGTTTTGCGATTAAAGGCCGCGCAATACTTGTCCCGAGCAGATAACATCCTTCATACACCGCCCCCGATTTAAGCATCGGCCACAGGTATTCCTCGACGAACTCTCTCCGCAGGTCCTTGATAACGCACTTGACCGCCCCGCTTTTCAGGGCCTTTTGCTTAATCCCCGTCAATTCTTCGCCCTGGCCGAGGTCCGCCGCAAACGCTATCACCTCGTAGCCGTATGTCTCTTTAAGCCACGGCAGAATCACGCTCGTATCCAGCCCACCGCTATACGCCAATACAACTTTTTCTTTCTTCGCCATCTTTCACCTCAAAAAAGGTTTCAACATCAGCAAGTATCGAATATGCTCAGAACTGATTTTCTATTTGTTATTATGCTGAAATAACAACACCTTCACGTCGGGCAATCTCGAGAATAGGCCTGCTTTGGTCGGTTTCCCACTCTTTCTCGCCACAGGGTATCGGCTCGATACGACTATCACTAACAGTTGCTTGCCAGAGTGCCTTTATTAATGAAATCTCTCGTGCCCCATCGAATTCCGGTGCAATTACGACCAAATCAATATCGCTGTTCTTACTGGCTTGACCCTGTGCAAAGGAACCAAACAAAACAGCCCGGTGTGAATTTATACCGAAAGCTGACAACGCAGAAAGATATTTTTTGATCGTTGTTATAACTGATTCTTCAACCATTTTATTATCTCCTCGACCTTTGAAATTTCCGAACGGGCAAAATCCTTTTCAAGTGGAATTTGCTCGGAATCCGGGTAACGACCTTCTAACTGATATACGCCAAACTCTCGCAGGAACTCCTCTTGTTCGGCGTCAAGCGTCAGACAGGCAATCTCTGTAAGACGAATAAGGTTATGTATCCTCGGCGGTATATCTTTTGTTTGCCTGGTCACATGTGCTTTGAGCATCTTTTCGAGAGCCAGATGCGCAAAGAAAAGACAGTGCCGTAAATGACCCTTTTCCAAAAGGGCCTTCGACGCTGCGAAGTCCTCATCGCTGCTTGTCTTCCAAAATTCAATTTGTTTGCCGACGTCCATAAATAATCCTTCGTCATTCCTGCGAAACTTGTCATTCCCGCGAAACCTGTTATTCCTGCACAACCTGTCATTCCCGCGAAAGCGGGAATCTATTCCTTCTTTCTGCTTTTAATATACCAAGAATCCCCATCGCACAGCAACAATTAAATAGCACAATGTTTATACAATTTAGGATGTAACCACGGCCTAATCAGTTATTTCCACTCCGTGAGGAATTAGCTTTTTGATGTTCTTTCGAATA
>CAZBWE010000003.1:51794-59696 GCA_964495465.1 uncultured Pirellulales bacterium | reverse complement strand
CTAAAATTAGCGTCTTATAAAATACTGTCAAGCATAAAACCTGCTGAATCCTCCCCGCCTTTCACATAAAAGCTCTCCCCGCAACCCTCGCAACAGGCGATTCAATGATTGCGGGATTCTACGCAGAAATACTTACATCAATAAAAAAGTTGTCTCTGTTGGTTTCGGCAGGGATTATGGGTTGATTTTCTTCCTTACCGTTCATTTAGGTCCGGGAATCGTTTAATTTTGAATTTGAAAGCCAAAATATCGGAAAAACCTTCAATTATTTCCAGAGATTTCTGTCGAATAGGAATAATAGGAAAAATCTGAAAAAAGCGTAATTTTCACGATTAACCCGGCCAAAACTTGTGCCGATATAATATTTATAACTTGCAAAAGCTTTTTTGAGTTAAAAAAGGAGAATTTAAAATGGGGATTCAGAATTGGTCTGAAGATATCATTCTCGTTGACCTTCCTCAGGAGCCGGAAATAGGCGATGAGCTGAAAACTGCTACTGAAATGGTGCGCGATAGAGGCGATTGCGATGTGGTAATTGATTTTTCGAAGGTCGATATTGTAACATCTTCGAGCTTGTCAAAACTGCTGAAGCTGCGCAAGCTGCTGGCCGACTGCGGACACAGGCTTGTCTTTTGCAGCGTTGCCGCTGCAACCAAAGGTATCTTTACAGTAACCGGCCTTGATGGAATTTTTGAAATTGCAGACGATAAGTTCGTCGCCCTGGCCGGCCTTCAGATGGTCAGGTAGTCAGCAAGCCACATTAACAGGGTTGACAAAAACTTTTCTATTGATATAATATAAGTTGACCCTTGTTGAGCCGGCTACGAAGACCGCTTAAAAACAGCGGTGTTCGTACTCTGCTCGCAGGGCTTTTTAATACCGCAGTAACAACGAATTACGGCGGATTTTTCCCGGTTGGGGGGGCAAAATAGGAAATGATGAGATGGAAAAAGAAGCTCTGGAGCAAATCGAGCAGATAACAGGTTATAAATTTTCCGACCGTAATCTTTTAGCCCAGGCATTCACTCACACATCTTCGGTTGATAACCGCCTTTTAAGCAACGAGCGATTAGAGTTTCTCGGCGACGCCATTTTGGCAATGGTGATTTGCCAGAGCTTGTACGAGCGATTCTCAAGATATCTCGAAGGCAACCTGACAAAAATCAAGAGCATGCTTGTCTCACGCAGGACATGCGCCCGGGTCACCAGGCGGCTGGAGCTGCAAAAGTTCCTAAGGGTGGGCAAAGGTATGGCCCTGTCGCCTGCTTTGTCGGGCTCTCTTGCCGCCGGCGTGCTGGAAGCCACTATCGCAGCAATCTACATCGACGGCGGATTTGACGCTGCCCAAAGTTTTATCATAAAGGCTTTCGGCCCAATTATTGAGCAAGCTGACGCAGAACAAATCCAGGGCAACTACAAATCTCTGTTGCAGCAATACACCCAGGAGCATTTCAATATGACGCCTGTTTATGTGCTGCTCGACGAAAAAGGGCCCGACCACAACAAATGCTTTGAACTGGAAGTCATTATTGCCGAACGTCATTTTCCCAGTGCCTGGGGCACAAATAAAAAAGAAGCGGAGCAAAAAGCCGCACTTAATGCCCTTATTGAATTAGGTGTGCTTGAAAAATCACTGTCGCAAGAAGATGATTAAAAACCGGGAAATCCAGAAGGGCAGTCCAAGTCACCAAGTGGTGAGCCGTATTAACCAACGGCTGCTATCACAAAACCCTACTATCCTGTAAACAGCCACGCCAAAGCGTATAAGACAAGCGCAATTAAAATTATGAAAATGACGATTGAACCAAACAAAACCGCTGTTTCCTTTAAAAAAGTGCCGGCGGTAATTGTCGGCAGCTTCGTTGCCTTATATACGATGACAATCGCCGCCGTTAAAGGCAGCAGCCAGAGCAACACCTGCGGATTTGCGCCGATATTCTCAGGCACGGTAAAGGTGGCTATTACAAAGGCAGCTATTATCGACATTTTATCCTCCGACTATCCCTGCCTTTTGCCGATGAGCCAAGTAAACAGCATTTACAATGCACAAAAGGTTGAGCAAACCTGAGGTCATCGTATATACCTGTCCGATTTCACTTGGCCAGCCATAAACAGGATATGCCCCCCCGGCAGTATGACGCCCAAGCACCAGGACAACCGGCGGATTCATAATTTGCGCACCCTTGACATAAAGTGCCGCCTTGCCATATATCTCAATCACACCTATCGAACCAACATAAAGACCTGCACATAAAGTCAGGACAATCGCTATGAAAATAATTGCTGCGCGTTTTTTCTCATTGATTACGAAATGTCCGGCGCCGGGGATAAGCCAAGCCAAGAAACCCACAATCAGCAAAAACATTATATGGTTTTCTTTCGTATTCCGTGACATTAAGATTCGTCCTCCGGCTGCCCCGAAGCATTGGCATCAGCCGGTTTTTCAACCGCCTTGGCCCATCGAAATTTCATACGTTTTAATATGTTTTCAGGATTGAAGTGAACCGCCGACAGACTTTGGACCTGAATGTGGTCCTCTTTGTATAATCTCGGCGTCTTATAGTACTCGTATTCCATTTCATTAAGGCGTTCAACAGAAATATCTTTTATAACAAAATAGCTCATATCCGGCTTAAATTCCATAATCAAAGGAACATTGCCAGGGGTGTTACTATCCGGCGGCACGAGCGAATAAAGCTGCTCTACAAATCGTGCCTGCTTTCTACGTTCATTTTTCAGGACAGGCGAGGTGGGGGCACCGGCATTTTGAATTTCCAATGCCGCCAATGTCGCACTCGAGAGCCGTCGGATGTCAGTAAGCTCCTGCAGACCAAACACATTCGAGTCATTCGGGTCCTGCTCTGCCTGCCGCCCATAACGCTCATTAAACTTATCAACTGCGCTGTCCCAGCCATCTTTAGCCGCTAATTCAATAAACTCTTCAGCTTTACTTTTAGTGATATCCATTGCTGCAAGTTTCTTTAAGTCTTCAGTCACTTCTTCTTTTGCCGAATAAACATCTTCGTTTTGTTCCTGCCGGTTCGGGTCAATTATGAGCGTGCTTTTACTGTATGTCTGATTTATGCTCTCCGGCTCAGACACAGGTTCGGCTTTAATCACACGAACAAGAGCCGTCATTTGCCCAAATATATCTCTCAGAGGCCCGATATTTTCGTACATCCTCGGCTTCGGTGCATCAAATGGTTCAAGCTCACTGGCTTTAAGCTCGTCAACGGCAAAAACAATCCTTGTCAGTCCCACAGGACTATATCCATAGCTTTTCAAAAACAACACCCCGAGGTTTTTATCGTTCTGAAAATCAGTGGCGCTCAGCAATCCCGTCTTACCTGCATATACCCTGACCTTATGCTCGTCGCTTAACTGCTCAGAGGCGGTTTTATAATCACCAACCAATTGATGGAACTGTTCGGAAGTAAGTTTTTCCGGCTCTATATCCGCATTTTCCAAATCCGCCTCGGTGATTGACCTGGCCTGCTGTAGTATCATCTCCGCCCTGGAATTTACCTTATTCTGCAGCAGAGCCTCCGCGATGATACTCTCAACCTCAGCATAACTTCTAGTTTGCTCGGTTTGCGGCGAATTCGGGTCGTTCGGGTCCGATGGAACCGATACCTTAAAGTAATCTATGTTCTTCCGGTAATATTCTTCTCTCTCCTGGTGCGTCGGCGGAGTAATAATCGATGAAATATCATCGAGCCGGACAACTATGTATTCAAGCTGAACTCTGTCAGGCAATTTGTATCCAAAACCATAAGGGTTCTGCTCACTTACAGAACCAGCAGGAAACTTTTTGTATTTGTTAAAATGCTCGACCATTTTATCTTCGTTGGGTTCAGAAAGAGTCTCGGCAAACACAGCCGAGTCAAACCTTACAAGCTCAACATCGATTGTTTCATTTTCCCAGCTTGCCATATGCATTATCTGGGAGCTGGTGATATCCTCGTTCGAGCAGATTATATGAGAATACTGCAATACCGCCAGTAACTTGCTGAACGTCTCCAGTATCTGTTCCTCCGGGATACCCTCCTGATTCATCAGAGACTGGATTAATTGTGAATACGTCGAACCGTCGAAGAGCCGGGGCACCACACTTGCAAGCAACTTGCCCGCCTGCTCGTTCGCCACCTTTATCCCTGCGAGCTGTGCCTCATTTTTCAGCAGCAGCCAATAGTAATCCACCGGCACCGAACGTCTGTATATATCGCCGACTTGTTTATCACTGACCCTGTATTGGTTTGTCCTTATCATTCGCCGGACATTATCAATTAATGCCGGCGAAATCCTCTGCTCCGTGAACAACAGTTCGCTGAGTAGAATCCCCCGTAAACCCTGCATCTTTAGCAAAATATCCGCCCGCAGAGACCTTAGAATGTTGAGTTCTTGATTGGCCGTCATCACGTCATTGCTCGTGATTTTCCTGTTATCTGCGAAGTATGCCACCGCACCGTGCCAACCCGTTCTCATCCTCCCGAAGTACTGTAGAGTCGGGCCTGCCACAAAGCCAAGCATTAAAACAACGACCACAACGGCCATTACCTTCGTATTATTTTTGCGTAACCACTTCATTAAATTCATAATTGTGCCCCGAATTTATCGCAGCCCATTTCGCAGCGTATCACAAAATGCCTACTCAAGTCCGTTTTTCAAACCCTAAAGCACACAAGTATAGGAAAGAATCGTTGCATTGCAAGAAAAATAGCATTTTGATTAACAATTGGCGGTTGACTATTGAGCATATACGGTTTTCAATGTGCCGAACAAGAAATACGAGATTTGAAATGCGAAATGACAAATCAGCTCGTTCTTTTACCCGGGCCAGCCGTTATCTGCCGGGCGGAGTCAATTCACCGGTGAGGGCCTTTGGCGGCGTGGGTATTGGCCCAGTGTTCATCGAAAGCGCCTGCGGCTCGAAAATCCACGATATTGACGGCAATGAATACATCGACTACGTCGGTTCGTGGGGTCCGATGATACTCGGACACGCCCATCCGGGAATAATCAAAGCCGTTGAAGCAGCAGCAAAAAGAGGAACCTCTTTTGGTGCACCAACACTGGCTGAAACTGCCCTTGCCGAGAAGATAATCAGCGCGTTCGATTCTATCGAAAAGGTTCGTCTTGTAAGCAGCGGCACCGAGGCGGTAATGACCGCTATCCGGCTGGCCCGCGCATATACCAAAAGGGACTTCATAGTTAAAATGGCCGGCTGTTATCATGGCCACAGCGATTCACTGCTTGTCGCCGCAGGTTCAGGACTGGCTGAAACCGCTGTTACCTCAAGCACCGGTGTTCCCGACTCGATTGCCAAGCTAACCATCGTAATACCGTATAATGACGCCGATGCGGCAAAACTCGCCTTTGAAAAACACAAAGGGAAAGTTGCAGCAATCCTGGTTGAGCCCATAGCGGCAAATATGGGAGTGGTGCCGCCAGCCGATGGTTATCTGGCGACACTTCGAAAGTTATGCAACCAAAATGACGCTCTCTTGGTATTCGACGAGGTGATAACCGGCTTTCGTGTTGCCCTCGGCGGCGCACAGCAACTTTATGGTATCAAAGCTGATATAACCTGTCTCGGTAAAATAATAGGTGGAGGACTACCCTTAGCGGCGCTCGGCGGAAGAGCCGAGATTATGGATATGCTGGCTCCAACCGGGCCGGTCTATCAGGCAGGAACACTCAGCGGCAATCCAATTGCCACCGCAGCCGCTAATGCAACACTCGATATACTGATAAAAGAAGACTGCTATAACAAACTTGAACATTCAGCAGCACTGCTGGAAACAGGCCTTGCCGACGCCGCCAGGCAAGCCGGCATCGCTGTTACCATTAATCGAGTCGGCTCGCTATTGAGCTGCTTTTTCACCGAAACAGAAGTGCAAAACTTCGCCGACGTCCAGTCGAGCAACATAAAACAGTTCAAGAGATTTTTTACAGAAATGTTAAAGCAGGGGATTTACCTTGCCCCAAGCGCTTATGAAGCGATGTTTGTTTCACTGGCCCATACAAAGCAGGATATTGAAAAGACCATCAAAGCGGCTCAAAAAAGTTTTCGTAAGGCCAAAAGCCCTTCTGCGTAAATCGAATTTCAACAATAAATAAATTGCTTGCACTTATAGTGTCCGTATCACATAATAATTTCAAAGGTAATATCCGGTGCTCATTATAATTTTGAGTGGAAATTAACCAAATTGAAAGGGAGATTAAAAAATGGACGAGAACCAGACCCGACAAAACAATCTGCTCGACACGACGGACTGCCTTGAAGCCGTTGGAATCTTCAGGGGATGGAAAAATGCCTTTTTTGTAATTGTAATACTGTGCTTACTTCTGCTGCAGGCATCCTTCTGGCTCGTCGACACCGGCTACATCAAAAGCGAAGGCAAACCAGAAACCCTGCAAGTTATCGCACCGCCGATGATTAAGCCACAGCCGAACATATGGCCGCCGCCCGCAAAAGACCTTGTCAAGCCCCTGAAAAATGACAGCAAAGAACAGCCGACCGGCGAAGCAGCCGAAATCAAAAAAGCTGCCGAAGAGGCGGTCGCCGAGCCAAACAAAACACCGCAGCAGGCCACGCCGAAAACTGGTTTTCCCTTCGGCCTGTCCTTCAAACACTTATCCTGGGCCATCCGACTCGCAAATGGACTGCTAATACTATCGGCCATCCTCTACTGCCTGAGTATGCTGTTCAGCTTGAAGGTCTCGTTGATAGGCCGGCTCGGCGGCATAAACCATATCAGCAGGGCATTTTTCCTCTCGCTGATTATGGTCATTTTACTGCTGCCCTGGCAAATTGTATTTGACGGCATTATTCCGGGAGTGATATACACCCCCTACGAACTGGTAAAGCAGCCCTTTGCTGAACAAAGCAGTATATTTGCAATTACTATTCACTATTTACGGTTTACCGGCTATTGGCTGCTGGCTGTATTATTTCTTATTTTCGCACAGCTTCGCAGCGGCCGGTGGACAAAATCCGTCCTTCGCCGACTCGAGGTAATATAATAAAGATGGCCAAAGACCGAATCGGCTTTATAGGCACAGGCATTATGGGTAAGCCGATGGCCTTTAACCTGCTAAAAGCAGGATATCCGGTAACCATCCATCCGGCAGGCCTGCCGGACACAAAAGCAAAGGCCCAGCCGCTTATCTCAGAAGGTGCAATTTGGGCCGACAGCCCGGCTGAGGTTGCAAATAACAGCGATGTTGTTATAACCCTGCCTGCCCGATACACCAGACGTCAGGCAGGTCCTGTTAGGTAAAAACGGCGTGATTGAAGCGGCCCGGACGGAACTTCCGGCAGGCCTGCCGGATGAGCACTATTTCGCCGTCGGCAACAAAAGAAATGGGCAAGACCCTCGCCGCCAAAGGCGTAATCTTAATCGATGCACCTATAAGCGGCGGAGAAATCGGGGCTATTCAGGGAAAACTCTCCATAATGACAGGCGGCCCGGAAGAAACCGTGGAAAAGGTCAGACCAATTATGGAAGTAATGGGACGGACAATCACCTACTGCGGCCCCTCTGGCTCAGGCCAGATGACGAAACTCGTCAACCAGGTAATGGTCGTGCACACAATAATGAGTATCGCCGAGGGTTTTGCCTTTGCCGAAAAGGCGGGGCTGGATTTGCAGACGACGCTGAAAGCAACCTCCGCAGGGGCGGCGGCGAGCCACTCGCTGAAAGCGCTCGGCCCGAAAATAATCGAGGGCGACCTCGCACCTGCCTTTATGGTCGATTTGCAGCAGAAGGATTTACGCCTCGTCCTGGAATACGCCGAGCAGTTAAACCAGCCGCTGCCAGGCGTGGCCCTGGTGCATCAGCTATTTACAACCCTGCAGGCCCAGGGTAGAGGAACAGACGGAACCCACGCCCTCATCGA
>CAZBWE010000003.1:0-51694 GCA_964495465.1 uncultured Pirellulales bacterium | reverse complement strand
TTACAACCCTGCAGGCCCAGGGTAGAGGAACAGACGGAACCCACGCCCTCATCGATGTCATCCGGCAGTTCGGAAAACAAGCTTAAAATATTACGGCTACGGGGTAAGCCGGGTTATCAAATCAAGCCGGTCGGGATACTTCTGCAATAAATCATCTCTTCGTGCCAACTCGAAATCCTCCTGCTCAAAACCCGGCGCCACCGTCGTCCCCATCAGGGCAAACTTGCCCCCTTCATTTAAGAAACAGCCCTGCCAGCTTCCCTGCGGAACGGCTACCTGGATTCGCTGGCCATTTAAAATATCAGAGCCCAGAGTTATAACCTCGCTGCTGCCGTCCGGATGAAGCTGAAGCATCGTTACCGAATCGCCCAGGTAAAAATGAAATATCTCGTCGCTTTTTACCCTGTGCAAAGCGGAAAACTCCTCCGGCGTAAGAAGATACAAAATAGCAGTGCCAAAGCTCCTGTCGCCGTCATATCTTGCGGGCAGTCCCAATCGCGAGATTTTCTCCCGGCAGCGATAACTCTCAACGTAAAAACCGCCCTCTCTCAGCAGAGGCCTCATACCGAAAAAATCGATTATCTGCTCTGCGGTCATTATCGGATAATCAGCTAAATTAAAAATTATCCTTCACAATTTAAACGCCAAAGAGCCCTGCGTCAAGACAAACGAAACCCGAATATATCATCCGTTTTGGCTTCATAAACAACAGGAGTATAATCAAACAAAGTGATTGTTAATCTTTACTTCAAAGAGCTTTTGGATATACTTAATTAAAATTATGGCAGAGATAGATAAAAATTCGGTTGGCCTCGTGCAGACACAAATAGTGCGAGTTGTGGAGCCAGGTGAGCCGTTGGAATTAGAGTGCGGCAGGAAATTAGCGCCAATCGATGTTGCCTATGAGACATACGGCGAGCTTAATGAGCAGCAGGATAATGCCATTCTGATTTGCCACGCACTCAGTGGCAACGCCCACGTTGCCGGTTACAACAATCCCGATGACAAAAAACCCGGCTGGTGGGACAATATGGTCGGGCCGGGAAAAGCCATCGATACGAACAAGTATTTTGTCATCTGTCAGAATTTCCTCGGTGGCTGCAGCGGAACCACAGGCCCATCCTCTATTAACCCGGCAACCGGAAAACCCTACGGCCTGGAATTTCCCATTATTACCATCAGTGATATGGTCAAGGTCCAGAAGCTGCTGCTCGATAATCTCGGGGTAAAGCAGCTTCTGGCGGTAATCGGAGGCTCGATTGGCGGGATGCAGGTCTTGCAGTGGGCGATCGAATATCCCGACTTCGTCAAAGCAGCGATACCCGTCGCTGCCGCTTCTCATCTCGGCGCTCAGTCGGTCGCTTTCGATGCGGTAGGCAGAAATGCAATACTCGCAGATGCGAACTTCTCTAACAGCCAATATCACGGCGGCAAAGGCCCGGACAAAGGCTTGGCCATCGCTCGAATGATAGGGCACATCACATACCTGTCGGAACAGACGATGCGAAAAAAATTCGGCCGACAACTGCGAACCGCCGGCGACTACAGCTACGACTTTAACTCCGAATTCGCCGTCGAGACCTACCTCGACCATCAGGGCCGGAGCTTCGTGGAAAGATTCGACGCCAACAGCTATCTCTACATAACCAAAGCAGCCGACTATTTCGACCTGCAGAAGGATTACAGCTCATTAAAAAAGGCCTTTGAAAATGTCGCTGCAAGAGTCCTCATAATCAGCTTCACAAGCGACTGGCTTTTTACGCCCGCTCAATCCAAAGTGATGGTTGAAGCGCTTGCTGCGGCAAACAAAGATGTCAGCTACTGCAATATCGCCTCTCGGTATGGCCATGATGCGTTCTTACTGGAGCCGGATGTATTAGGCAGTTTTATATGCTGCTTTCTTCAAACAACGCACAGGCCTGGAACGGGACAGCAGCAGTGCTCACACTATGCAAGAAATATGCAGGAGCTTAGCAAGTATGAGCAGGCACACAGGGCACGTGTGGATTACAAACTGATAGAATCACTTATTGAGCCGAACAGCACGGTCCTTGACGTCGGCTGCGGCAACGGACAGCTACTGGCAAATCTCATAAACGACAAGAACATAAAGGGCGCGGGCATAGAGCTTAACCAGGAGCTTGTGCTGGACTGCATCTGCCGGGGACTGCCGATTATCCAGCAGGATATCGAAGATGGGCTGAGCTATCACGCTGACAAGAGCTTCGATTATGTAATACTGTCGCAAACGATACAAACAGTGAAAAATCCTGAAAAGGTCTTCAAAGACCTGTTAAAAGCGGGCAAAAAAGTCGTTGTGAGCTTTCCCAATTTCGCTAACTGGCGATGCAGAGTGCAGCTGCTTCTGCTCGGCAAAGCGCCGGTAACTAAAAAGCTGCCTTTCAACTGGCACGACTCACCAAACATACACTTTCTATCGCTGAAAGATTTTGACCGGTTCTGCAAAGATTCAGCGGCTAAAGTGGAAAAAAAGCTGCCTCTGGGTAAGACGCGACTGAGCCCGGTAAGGTTCTTGCCTAATTTATTTGCCGAGCAGGTAATCTATGTAACGAGCAAACAGTAAGAGTTTGTAGGGGCGGTTCGCGAACCGCCCGTACTCAAACTGTTATCAGGAGTATAGAAATGGAACGAGTTGAACGCATAGGAGTGTCGCTGGACAGGAAACTGCTTTCTATGTTTGATAAACTTATTGCCAAAAAAGGTTACCAGAACCGTTCAGAGGCCATACGTAATTTGATTCGCCAGCAACTAAGCACCGAGAGCCTCAGCAATCCCAGGACAAGTGCCATCGCCGCCGTATTTTTGGTTTATGACCATCACTCGACAAAACTGATGCAGAAGCTCATTGACCTGCAACATTCGCATCTCCTGCAGACAATATCCTCCCTGCACATACACCTGGATGAGCACGATTGTATGGAGATTATAGTGCTTCGAGGACGCGTGGACGAAATTAATAAAACGGCTGAAAATATCCTCAGCTTAAAGGGCGTTAAACTCGGACGCGTTAATCTTGCCCCGGCTTAATTTTCGATTGACGATTGTCGATTTACGATTTACAATTCCGGCATAAAATAGAATGATAGCTGGTTAAATGGTGTAAAGATGGTAACCGGTTAAATGGTTATTGGTTAAATAGTTACCAATCACCGTTTACCGGCTTTAGGGCGATTAGCTCAGCTGGTTAGAGCGCACGGATCACACCCGTGAGGTCACAGGTTCGAATCCTGTATCGCCCATTCGCATAAATCGTTCTGAATTTTATACTTAAAAAAGTTTGAACTGCTCTGTAAAAAAAGCGGCTTTTAACCTACAGGTTACAAACAAGCCAAATTAAAGCATCATTTACTAAAAAGGAAGTAAAGAATATGAAAACCTGCCTGATAGCTATCACAATCGTTTTCCTTTCCATTATAAACCCGGCATTAAGTGCGGATTCAGATATTCGGCTGAATTCTCTGGGCTTTCTTCCCAAGATGGAGAAAAAAGCTACAGTCACTACCGAGTGCTCCGTATTCAATGTGAAAAACGCCTCTAACAACGAAACTATTTATTCCGGCAAAGTTACAGGGCCTTTGAACCAGCTCGATGTTGACCAGGATGTGTGGATAGCCGACTTCTCCGAAGTAATCGATAAGGGGAAATTCTACCTCGAAGTGCCGGGCGTGGGGCGTTCTTTCGAGTTTGAGATTGGGGATAATGTCTATGACTTCGCCTTTTACACGGTTATGAGGGGCTTTTATCTATGGCGATGCGGAACAGCGGTCAAGGCGACACATAACGGTATTCATTATGCGCAGGCACCCTGCCATCTTGAAGACGCCTGGCAGGATTACATCGGTATCGAAAATTCCAAAAGAGACGGCACCGGAGGATGGCACGACGCCGGCGATTATGGCAAATATACTGTCAACGCAGGTATTACGGTAGGAACGCTCTTTCTTTGCTGGGACCATTTCCAGGATAAGCTCAAAGATATTTGTCTCGACATTCCGGACACCGCGCCGGGCTATCCGGATTTTCTCAAGGAGCTGAAATGGGAGATTGACTGGCTCCTGAAAATGCAATATCCGGACGGCTCGGGCAAAGTTTCACACAAATTGACACGTCTGAATTTCTCGGGCTTCATTATGCCGGACAAGGACAATGAAAAAAGATATTTTTCCGACTGGAGCTCTGCAGCGACGGCGGACTTTATTGCAATGATGGCTATGGCGGCGAGGTATTTCAAACCTTACGATGCCGGGTATGCCCAAACCTGCCTTGATGCCGCCGGGAACAGCTACACATTCCTGAAAAACAATCCGGAATATAAAAGGTTCAGACAAGAGAAATTCAAAACGGGTAGTTATCAAACATACGATTCGGATGACCGGCTATGGGCTGCGGCTGAGATGTGGGAAACCACGGGTGAAGAGCAGTACCTGAAAGATTTTGAAGAAAGAGCAGGCAGCTACAACAAAAAGATAGATGAGGACTGGAACTGGTCAAATGTCAAAAACCTCGGGATGATTACGTATCTATTGTCCAAAAGAGAAGGGAAAAACGCTGATATTCTTGAGGATGTGCGTAAAGAATTACTGTCCACGGCTGATTCAATTGTCAAAACGGGCAATGATAACATTTACGGCAGGCCTTTAGGCAGCAGGTATTACTGGGGATGTAATGGAACGGTCGCCGCTCAAACACTTGTTTTGCAGGTTGCCAATAAATTGTCACCAAATCCGGCTTATGTGAACAGTGCCCTTGATGCTATTGGGCACTTATTCGGCAGAAATTACTATGGACGCTCTTACGTTACCAGTCTCGGACACAAACCCCCTTTGAATCCGCACGACAGGCGGTCTGGCGCTGACGGCGTAGAACAGCCCTGGCCGGGCTATCTCGTGGGAGGCGGTCACTCTGCAAGGGATTGGAAGGACGTTCAGGAAAACTACAGAACCAATGAAATTGCTATCAACTGGCAAGCGGGGCTGGTCTATGCTCTTGCGGGTTTCAACAGCGGCCAATCCAGGTAAGGCAGAAAGACAAAACAAAAGGATCGCACCTTGCAAATATTTCTCAATATGTGTATAAAGGCAACTCAACAAACAATAAAATCTAATCGATGCAAGTATAAGGAGAACAAATTATGACTACTGGAATACTGCATAAGCTGGTTTGGCTCAACGTTGCTCTTTTGTTAGCGGGTATTTCCCAGGCGGCAACGGAAATATCTTCAGAGCAGGAAGCTGCCAATCGGCTGATTATCTATGTTGACCAGGGCAAGGATACTATCGCTCCGGAAATATACGGGCATTTTGCTGAGCATCTCGGGCGATGTATATATGAGGGTTTCTGGGTTGGTGAAGACTCACCGATTCCCAATGTCCGCGGAATACGCAAAGATGTGGTCGAGGCCCTGCGGAAACTCAATATCCCTGTTCTGCGCTGGCCCGGCGGGTGCTTTGCCGACGAATACCACTGGAAAGAAGGAATCGGCCTGCGTGCCCAGCGTCCTTCGATGATAAATACACACTGGGGCATGGTCACAGAGACCAACGCCTTCGGCACACATGAATTTCTGGATTTGTGCGAACAGCTCGGTTGTGAGGCCTACGTCGCAGGTAACGTCGGCTCCGGAACGGTCGAAGAGATGCAGGACTGGGTCGAATATATGACATCCGATGTTGACAGCGAGATGACTAATCTTCGTCGTAAGAATGGCCGTGATAAACCCTGGCGTGTAAGATATTTTGGCGTGGGCAACGAAAACTGGGGCTGCGGCGGGAATATGACGGCTGAATACTATGCCGATATGTATAACCGCTATCAGACCTACGTGCGCAACTACTCCGGCAACCGAATTGTAAAAATCGCCTGTGGGCCCGGCAGTGTGAACTACCACTGGATAGAAGTTATGATGCAACGCTGTCGTAATCGGATGGATGCTATCAGCTTACACCACTATGTCCGGGGAACCGGCAACTGGACTCGAAAGGGCAGCGCCACAAAGTTCGACGAGAAGGATTGGTTCGCCCTTATGAAGAACACGCTGTTTATCTACGAGCTACTGGATAAAAACATCGAGATTATGGATAAATACGACCATCGCCGACGTATCGACCTGTTTGTTGACGAATGGGGCACATGGTGGGACGAGGAGCCCGGAACGAAACGGGGCTTTTTGTATCAGCAGAACACGCTCCGTGACGCTGTTTCTGCGGGTATCTTCCTGAATGCGTTCAACGAGCACTGCTATCGTGTCCGTATGGCTAACATTGCACAGACAAACAATGTGCTGCAGGCAATGACACTGACCAAAGGCGAAAAAATGATAGTTACGCCGACATATCACGTGTTTGAAATGTATAAGGTTCACCAGGGCGCGACATATCTGCCAAGCGACCTTACTTGTAACGCATATCGATACGAGGGTCAGCAGGTGCAATCATTGTCGGCGTCAGCATCGAAAGACAAGTCCGGTCGAATTCATATCTCGATTTGTAATCTTGACCCGAATCAGCCGGCCGATATTGATTGCGAGCTGCAAGGTGCCCAGCCCGAGAACGTATCGGGACGTATCCTCACCGCTGTGAAGATGAACTCTCACAACACTTTCGAACAGCCCGATGCGGTTAAACCGGCCGCATTTAATGCAGTTGACGTGCAAGGCAAAAAAATCCTGACTACATTGCCGCCTATGTCGATTGTCGTGCTATCCGTTGAATAATAGCTTCGTTTGAGTTTCGAGCCGGCCTTTGTGCTTCTGTGCCTCTGTGTTCACCGTGGCAAAAATGGTCTTGAGCTTTTAGTTTGCAATACCCTTTACGGGAGCAGATGATGAAAGCAGCAACATTAGCGTTCATTCTGTCGGCCAGCGCAAGCAGCTTCTTCACCGGCCTGGCCGGAGCAGCCGAACAAAATATGCCGGAGCACTTCACGCCCGGGAAGACCTGGCTGGATACCGACGGAATTCCAATTCAGGCGCACGGAGGAGGTGTCCTCCTCAGAGATAATGCCTACTACTGGTATGGCGAAGACAGAACACCCGGCAAAAAAACCGCCGTCTCTTGCTACAGCTCACCCGACCTGTATAACTGGAAAAAACAGGCAGTGGCGTTTCCCCACAGTGCTCTGCCGGACAATATCCGCAACAGAAGTTTCATTGAAAGGCCGAAAGTCATCTTCAATTCCAAAACCGGCAAATACGTCTTATGGTTTCATCTTGAGCAGTGGGGCTACCACTATGCCCGAGCAGGCATTGCCATAAGCGACAAGCCCACCGGCCCATTTGTCTTTCTCACGTCAATGCGGCCCATCAAAGACAACTTTGACTTCACCGACAACGACCCGGACAGGCAGAAGGAGTTCGGCGGCACGTTCCGCGATATGAACCTGTTCGTGGATGACGACGGCAAAGCTTATGTCTTTTACGCCTCAGAGAATAATGCAACTATGTATGTCGTTCGGCTGAACGATGAGTTTACCGGCCCGGAAACTCCTGCGGTACAGAATAAAACGTGGGCGAGGATTCTGGTCGGCCAGGCCCGCGAAGCACCGGCACCATTCAAATTCAAAGACCGGTACTATTTAATTACCTCGGACTGCACCGGCTGGCGGCCAAACACCGCCGACTACGCCGTGGCAGACAACATCCTCGGCCCCTGGGAATCGAAGGGTAACCCGTGCGTCGGCCCTGAAGCGGACATAACATTCCGAACGCAAAGCACTTTCGTGCTGCCGTCGCCCGGCAAAACAGGTTGTTACATTTTTATGGCAGACCACTGGACACCAAGACGCCTGCATAATTCAACTTACATCTGGCTGCCTATCATCCTCAAACCAGATGGCTCTTTTACACTCGAATGGAAAGACAAATGGGACCTGTCAATCTTCGACCGCAAAGCTCAATGAACACGCGGGGACCCTAAATCATATTTTTTATTCCCTGTGTCCTTTGCAGTAAAACTCTCAATCTGCCACAGGCAAAGAAGGAGACCGCACAATATGAGAAAACCGGATTCACAAAGACGCTGGCTGTTGAACATCTCAGGCAAGGTAATTATACTGCTGCTTATGACAATGTGCCCACTTTCCTGCTCTACAGAAAAAACACACTATTCAATCAACAGCCCGGACAAGAAAATCACCGCACACTTCTGGCTCTCCGAAGACCATAACGCCTTTTACCAGGTCGAGTTTTCCGGCACCCAGCATTCCTGCCGGATTCTTCAACCTTCCCGGCTGGGCATTATCAGGCAAGACGAGGACTTCTCAAAAAATCTGTCCCTCGAGTCCGGCTCGGATATCGAAACTGTTAAATTCGATTATGAAATGCTGCAGGGCAAAAGACGTCACTGCTCTTATACGGGCAATAAAAGAACCATCCACCTAAAAAATGCCGCCGGCAAAAAAATGGATATTATTTTCCAGGTTTCCAACGACGGCGTCGCCTTTCGATATTACTTTCCGGGAAAGTCCGAAACGCCCAAAAAAATCGAAAAGGAAATTACCTCGTTCAATTTTATACCCGGCACCAAATCCTGGATTCAACCTATGGCCGATGCTAAAACCGGATGGTGTCAGGTCGAACCTTGTTATGAGCAACATTACAAACAGGGTATCGAGCCGGAAAAACTTGCTCGCAACAATGCCGGCTGGGTTTTCCCCGCCCTGTTTCACTACGATAAATACTGGATTTTGATTAGTGAGACGGCACCCGACAGGAATTATTGCGGCTGTCGGCTAAAACGAGATTCTACAGATAACGAGTTTTTCATCGGCTTTCCACAAAAGCCGGAGGTATTCCCCGGCGGGCCTTTAAATCCCGAATCGGCACTGCCCTGGCACACGCCCTGGCGAATAATCGCCGTCGGTGACAGTCTAAAAACAATAGTTGAGTCAACATTGGGAACCGATCTGGCCGAGCCGGCCAGACCGCAGGATACTTCATATATAAATCCGGGCAGGGCCTCCTGGAGCTGGATTATGCTGAAGGATAACTCGGTGGTTTATGATGTGCAGAAGCAATTTATCGACTTAGCGGCTGATATGACGTGGGAATACTGCCTGGTCGATGCGAACTGGGATTCGCAGATAGGATATGAAAAAGTTCAGGAGCTCTCCGAATATGCCCGGAGCAAAGATGTCGGGCTTCTTCTATGGTACAATTCAGCAGGAAACTGGAATACCACTCCTTATCATCCGAAAAGCAAGCTGCTGACCCCCGAAGACCGCGTTAAAGAGTTTGGCAAGCTGAAAGAAATGGGCATAAAAGGAATAAAGGTGGACTTCTTCGGAGGAGATGGGCAATCTATGATGGCATATTATCAGGACATTTTTGAAGATGCGGCCGAGTTCGGCCTGCTGGTCAATTGCCATGGGGCAACAATTCCGAGAGGATGGCAAAGAACGTATCCGAACCTGATGAGCTTCGAAGGGATACGAGGATTCGAGTATGTAACTTTTGGACAATCTGACGCCGACCTCGAACCTGAACATTCCTGCGTGCTCCCGTTTACTCGAAACGCCTTTGACCCGATGGACTTTACGCCGGTTTGCTTTACAGAGGTGCCGAATATAAAACGGATAACGACGAATGGTTTCGAGCTGGCGCTGTCGATAATATTCCTTTCGGGCATCCAGCATTTTGCCCAGACGCCTAAAGGTATGGCAGGGATGCCGGATTACATTAAAGCATTTATGAGAGAAATTCCTTCCATCTGGGATGAAACCCGCTTCATTGACGGCTTTCCCGGAAAGCTCGTTGTGCTCGCCCGCAAATTCGATAAAAAATGGTATGTCGCCGGTATAAACGGCGAAGATGTCGAAAAAAGCATCAATCTTAAACTTGACTTCCTTAAAGGTAAAAAAAGTGCAACATTAATAACGGACGGTATGGATAACCGTTCATTCAATATGCAAAATATCACGATTGCACCTGAAAAACCGTTAGAAGTTAAGGTTAAAGGAAATGGCGGGTTTGTTATAAAAATCGAAAAATAGTTTTTCCTGCACGCTCCGCAGGTCTGAACTAAACATTTATGATTTCAGCCCATCCGGGGCATATCAAACTGCACACGCCAAACTAACAGCTAATTTATCCGCTCCAGACAATTTTGGTATTGACATTCAGCCCTGTCTGCATATATAAAACCGGTTAATTATCGAAAAGTCGATACAATTATTTTAGTGCTTTGTCGCTCGTTATTTGAGAAACTGTCATTCCGCACCTGATGCGGAATCCAGAATTTCAATAAAATGGATTCCTGCTTCCCGCTCACGCGGGGACAAGTTTACCCCTGCGAAAGCAGGGGTAGGAATGACATCCTTTGATTAAGATGCGACAAAGCGCCGGGGACTGTCGGCTTGAAGCATTCTATGGGCATCGATATAAGGAGATAATATGCAGCTTCACTTTATCGATATCTCAATTATCATTCTTTACCTTGTTTCAATAGTTGCGGTTGGATTTCTCATCTCAAAAAAAGCGTCAAAAAATATCGACTCCTACTTCCTCGGCGGCAAGAGCATCCCCTGGTATATACTTGGTGTTTCAAATGCCTCCGGGATGTTCGACATTACAGGGACAATGTGGCTGGTATATCTGGTCTTTGTTTACGGGCTCAAAGGTGCGTTCATACCCTGGCTCTGGCCCGTTTTTAACCAGATATTTCTAATGGTATATTTGTCAACCTGGCTGAGACGCTCAAACGTTATGACAGGGGCCGAATGGATAAAGACGCGGTTCGGCACAGGGACGGGCGCACAATTATCTCATATTATCATTGTTATATACGCCATTGTCAGTGTTATTGGCTTTTTATCCTATGGATTTAAAGGAATCGGCAAGTTTTCCTCGACATTTCTGCCCTGGGACCTGACACCGGACCAATACGGACTGATATTTATGGGCATAACCACGCTATACGTCGTTAAAGGGGGAATGCACAGCGTGGTTTTAACCGAGCTTATCCAATTCGTGATAATGACCATAGCGTCTATTGCCGTCGGTATTATTGCTATGAATCACATAACTTCGGGACAGGTCGCAGGACTGGTGCCTGAAGGATGGAAGGAGCTGTATTTCGGCTGGAGACTTGATTTGGACTGGAGCGGAATACTTGACTCTGTAAACGCCAAAATTGCCTCCGACGGTTACGAATATTTCACAATTTTTATGATGATGATTCTTTTCAAGGGCTTCCTTGTGAGCGCAGCAGGGCCGGCTCCGAATTATGATATGCAGCGAATTCTCGCTACAAAGAACCCGAAAGAAGCTGCCAAGATGAGCGGCTTCGTCTCGGTTGCCCTGTTTTTCCCCAGGTATATGCTGATAGCGGGTCTTGCCGTTCTTGCAATTGTATATATGATGCCCGAGCTTAAGGCGATGGGCAGCGATATCGATTTTGAAATGGTCCTGCCCTGGGCGCTAAGCAAGTTCGTTCCTACGGGTCTGTTGGGTATATTGATGGCTGGTTTGCTCGCCGCATTTATGTCCACGTTTGCCGCCACCGTCAACGCAGCCCCTGCATACATAGTCAACGATATTTACAAAAGATACATCAATCCCAATGCCAGTGACAGACAATATGTCAAAATGAGTTATATCATTTCGCTTGCCGTAGTCGTCGTTGGAATTTCCTTCGGCTTCTTTGTCGAGGACATAAATTCCGTAACCCAGTGGATAGTCTCCGGCTTGTGGGGCGGATATACGGCGGCGAACGTGCTGAAATGGTACTGGTGGAGATTTAACGGTTACGGTTATTTCTGCGGTATGGTATCCGGGATGGTCCCTTCTCTAATACTGCCGTTAGTCTTCCCTGACGTTCACGATTTTAATATGTTCCCGTTTATTTTAGCCCTATCATTTTTGGGCTGTGTTATCGGCAGCTATGTGACAAAACCGGAGAAAGAAGATGTGCTGAAAGCATTTTACAAACAGGTTCGCCCCTGGGGATTCTGGGGGGCGATTCACGATAAAGTCGTCCGGGAAGACCCCGGCTTTCAAAGGAACAAAAACTTCAAAAGAGATATGTTCAATATCCTTATTGGAATTATCTGGCAGACTTCTCTTGTGGTGATTCCAATTTACCTGATTATCAAGGAAAATATTCCGCTGATTTCTGCGCTTGTTATTTTGTTGATAACTTCAATCATCCTGAAGAAAAACTGGTATGACAAATTAACCGACTGACAATACCGGATTACCGAGGCAGCAGTCCTATGCAATACGGACAATTCGACGACAACGCAAAAGAATACGTAATAACCGAGCCGCAAACGCCATATCCCTGGATTAACTACCTGGGTGTTGAGGATTTTTTTACAATTATCTCAAATACCGCAGGCGGGTATAGCTTTTACAAAGACGCCCGGCTCAGAAGAATCACGAGGTATAGATATAACAATGTTCCGGCTGATTACGGCGGCAAATATTTTTATATCAATGACGGCAAAGACGTATGGTCGCCGGGATTCAGGCCGGTAAAGAACAGGCTGGATAACTATCAATGCAGACACGGGCTGAGTTACACGATAGTAACAGGCGAAAAAAACGGACTCGAAGCTGAAATTTTATATTTTGTGCCGCTCGGTGACAATTGTGAAATTCAGAAGGTCCGGCTCACAAACAAAGGCGACAAGCCCAAAAAGTTCACGCTTTTCTCTTTTGTCGAATTCTGTCTCTGGAACGCACTGGATGATATGACAAATTTCCAGAGGAATTTCTCGACCGGAGAGGTGGAAGTCAAAGATTCGGTCGTTTATCACAAGACCGAATATAAGGAAAGACGCAACCATTATGCGTTTTATTCCGTGAATCAGCCGATACAGGGTTTCGATACGGACAGGGACACTTTCATCGGTTTGTATAACAGCTTTGATAAACCGGATGCGGTAATGGAAGGCAAAAGCCGAAATTCAATCGCACACGGCTGGTCGCCGATTGGCTCGCATATGCTCGAGATAAATCTTCCTGCCGGAGAAGAAAAAGAACTGATTTTTATTCTCGGCTATGTTGAAAATGAAGAAGATGAAAAATGGGAAAGCCCCGGCGTCATAAACAAACAAAAGACCGAGCGTCTCATTGAAAAGTATAAAGAGCCCGAAGCTGTCACAAGGGCGCTTAAAAAGCTGAAACAATACTGGTCGGAGCTGCTTTCGATTTATCAACTGCAAAGCAGCGATGAAAAACTCAACAGAATGGTAAATATCTGGAACCAGTATCAGTGTATGGTTACGTTTCTTATGTCGCGCAGCGCTTCATACTTTGAATCCGGTATCGGGCGGGGGATGGGTTTCAGAGATTCCAATCAGGACCTTATCGGATTCGTTCATCAAATTCCGGAAAAGGCAAAAGAAAGGATTTTAGACATAGCCGCAACGCAATTCGAGGACGGCGGCGCATATCATCAATATCAGCCGCTGACCAAAAGAGGAAATAATGAAATCGGCGGCAACTTCAATGACGACCCGCTCTGGCTGATACTTTCGACATCGAGCTATATTAAAGAGACCGGCGACTGGTCGGTACTCGATGAGCAGGTCCCGTTCGATAATGACCGGAGCAAGGCCAAATCCCTGTTTGAGCATTTGAAACGGTCCTTTTATCACGTGGCAAACAACCTTGGCCCGCACAATTTGCCGCTAATCGGCAGGGCGGACTGGAATGACTGCTTAAATCTAAACTGTTTTTCGAAGAATCCGGATGAATCCTTCCAGACAACGGAAAATAAAAAAGGCGGCGTTGCTGAGTCCGTGATGATTGCAGGGATGTTTGTTCTTTATGGAAGAGAATTTGCCGAACTGTGCAGGAGATATAGTCAACAAAAAGAGGCCGAGATAGCGGATTCCCATATCGAAAAAATGACGGACAGCATCAATAAATATGGATGGGACGGAAAGTGGTTTGTCCGTGCCTATGATTATTTTGGGGAAAAAGTAGGCAGCAGTGAAAACGAAGAAGGCAAAATATTTATCGAATCACAGGGTTTCTGCATTATGGCTGGGATTGGGCTTGAAGATGGAAAGGCACACACGGTGCTGGAATCCGTAAAAAAATATCTCGATTGCAAATACGGCATAGTGCTGAATAATCCCGCCTTCACCAGCTATCATATCAATCTTGGTGAAATATCCACCTACCCTGCCGGCTATAAAGAAAATGCCGGCGTCTTCTGTCATAACAATCCCTGGATTATGATAGCAGAGACAATAGCAGGCAACGGCGGCAGGGCCTTCGAATACTACAGAAAAATAGCACCATCTTACCTCGAGGAAATCAGCGAATTACACAAGACCGAACCATACGTATACTCCCAGATGATTGCCGGCAAAGACGCACACAAACCCGGCGAAGCCAAGAACTCCTGGCTCACGGGTGCAGCCGCCTGGAATTTCGTCGCCATAACGCAGTATATCCTCGGCGTCAGACCCGAATACGACGGACTGTCGATAAATCCCTGCATCCCGCCTGAGTGGGACGGATTTACCGTCCAAAGAAAATTCAGAAACGCACTCTACAATATAACCGTCCAAAACCCAAACCATATATCAAAAGGTATCAGGGAAATCCTCGTTGATGATAAAAAAATAACCGGCAATATCCTGCCGCCGTTTGAAGATGAAAAAACACATAATGTTAAAGTTATTATGGGTTAGCTATAAGCCCACTTGGCGAATTCAAAATTATGCCTTGGGATTTCAGTGAGTAAAGCAATTCACTTTAACCGGAGCAACCCACAGATGAATATAAAACGAAGAGTAATTAAAAAGGAAAGGATTTTCCTGTTTGTAGTACTTCTGCTCCCCGGATTGGTGCACGCTGCGGATTATGCCATCGGGGCCGACCTGTCCTTCCTCAGACAGGCCGAGGAGCGGGGAACAGTCTTCAAGGACAACGGCCAGCTCAAGCCCGGACTGCAGATATTCAAAGACCACGGCTACAACTGGATTCGCCTCCGACTATTCCATACCCCGACCCGGCTGCCCAACAACCTCCAGTACACCATTGCTATGGCCAGCGAAGCCAAAAAGATGGGATTTAAATTCCTGTTGAACTTCCACTACTCCGACACCTGGGCCGACCCGGCCAAACAGTATCTGCCCGCCGCCTGGAAAGACAAGTCCCACGACGAACTGGTCCAGGCGGTATCTGAATACACCCGTGATACAATAATCGCCTTTAAGGATGCCAACGCCTTACCGGATATGGTTCAGGTCGGTAATGAAATCATCAACGGTATGCTCTGGCCGGACGGAAAACTGCCCGATAACTGGGACAACTTCGCAGAGCTGATAAGGACTGCAATTAGAGGCGTCCACGCCGGCTACTCCGATGCTCACAGCCCCAAAATTATGATTCACATCGACCAGGGCGGCAACGTCAGGAAAACAAAGACCTTCTTCGACAAGCTGAACTCCTACAGCATCGACTATGACGTAATCGGCCAGTCATACTACCCCTGGTGGCAGGGCACTTTGCTCGACCTCAGAGAAAATCTAATCTTTATGGCCAACGAATACCAAAAGGACATTATCGTGGTTGAAACTGCCTATAACTGGAAACCCGCAGAATACAAAGACAAGCCAGCACCTTTCCCGGAGACGCCCGCAGGGCAACAGGAGTTCCTTGATGAAATGAACCGAATTGTCCTTAGCATTCCCGATAACCGGGGCAAGGGCGTTTTCTGGTGGGAGCCGGCGGTGGCTCCGAGAAGAAACAGCAGGGGTATGTTCGATGACGAGGGTAATGCACTTCCCGTTATTACGGTATTCGATAAGTTCACAAGAAAATAAAGTTATCGATATAGCTAAACCACAAGGAGCCGGAAAATGACAAATTCTCTTTCTTTTTCCAGACGGATTGCGGCCTTGGTCTCTATTGCCTGTTTATCTCTATTTTTTCATCTACAGATTACGTTTGCAAAAACTGAGCAGCCATTATCTAAAGCCCAAAAAATTCACAACGGCATTCAGCTTGAAACCGACTCACTGAATTTAAAGGTGCAGTGCTATGCAGACAATATAGTTCGTGTCGTTAAGTGGCCTGCCGGTGGGACAGCCGAAAAAAAGAGTTTGGCTGTGGTTCAAAACAAACTGCCGGATTTAAAATTGGATTTACAGGAAAACGCCGAAACCATCACTTTAAGCTCGCCAAAAATCACACTACAAATATCCAAAAGAGACGGTGCAATTAAGTATCTCACCAGTGAAAAAGAAACTATTCTGAAAGAACAGGGCAAGGCAGTTATCACGCCGGTTGAGACGGAGCACGAGAAGGCATTCAGCGTTCAGCAAGATTTCAAGCTGACGCCGGACGAGGGCATTTACGGCCTCGGGCAGCACCAGGATGGCTATATGAACTATCGCGGCCATACCGTAAAACTTGTGCAGTCAAACACGGATGCAGTTACTCCATTTTTGATTTCCACTCGTGGTTACGGGATACTCTGGGACAACTATTCAAAGACGATTTTTTCGGATGATGCAGAAGGAGCAACATTCTGGTCCGATGTCGGCGACAATATCGATTACTATTTCATATATGGCCGGAATATGGATGAAGTTATAGCAGGTTACAAAGACCTCACAGGACAAGCACCGATGTATGGCAAATGGGCTTATGGTTATTGGCAAAGCAAGGAACACTATAAAAATCGCGATGAGCTATTGGGCATTGCCCGCGAATACCGCAGCCGTAAAATCCCCATCGACAATATCATTCAGGACTGGAATTACTGGGGCGGCAGTAGAAACTGGAGCCAGATGTTCTTCGATGAAAGCAAGTTCCCAAGGCCGAAAGAAATGGTCGATATAATCCACGACCTCAATTTTCATATAATGATTTCCATCTGGCCGGCGCTTGGGCCCAATACTCCGATTCACAAAGATATGGAGCAAAGGGGGTATCTCTATGATAAGTTCGGCTGGGCAGGATTTAAGTATTATGACGCCTTCAATTCTGCAGCAAATCAATTGTATTGGGACTACCTAAAAAAAGGCCTTTATTCAAAAGGTATTGATGGCTGGTGGATTGACTCGACTGAGCCGGATGTGGTTAACGCTCTTACGAAAGAGGCAACAGAATATGAGATGAAGAGAATCGGCACAAATTATCTCGGCTCGTGGGCAAGGTATCTAAATGCCTTTTCGTTGTCTATGACCGACGCCCTGTATAAAAATCTCCGCAACGAAAGTGACCGCAGACGCGCCTACATTCTTACTCGCTCGACCTTCGCAGGCCAGCAGCGAAATGCCGCCACAACCTGGTCGGGTGACATCGGTGCAAGCTGGGACATTTACAAAAAACAAATCGCAGCCGGCATCAATCACTGTATGGCCGGCATCCCTTACTGGACCTTTGACATCGGCGCATTTGTCATCGGCAGTTATGGAGGCGTCTTCTCAAACGGCGGAAAAGACCCCGCATACCAGGAGTTTTACACGCGTATGTTTCAGTTCGGCACATTCAGTCCTGTCTTTCGCTCGCACGGCTCGGAAACGCCGCGTGAAATATGGGAGTTCGGCGAGTTCACAGAGCCAATGGTGAAATTCGATAATCTACGCTATCGCCTACTGCCGTATATTTATTCGCTCGCCTGGCGGGTTACCAACGACGGATACACGATGATGCGCGGCCTGCCAATGGATTTTACAAACGACAAAAAGACCTATTGTATTGACGACCAGTTTATGTTCGGCCCGGCGATTATGGTATGTCCGGTGACAGAATATATGCTCTATCGCCCGCCGGAGGACAGTATCCTCATAACGCCCGAACACTTCAGGACAAAAGACGGCAAGCCGGGCCTGGTTGCAAAATACTATAACGATACGGAATTCAAAGAACTATGCCACGAACAGGTCGAGCCGGACATAAATCTTTTCTGGTACACGGGCTGGCCCGACTATATTACAGACCCAACTTTTTCTATACGCTGGGAGGGAAAACTTATCCCGACGCAGACAGGAAAACACCGATTCCATATGAAAAGCTTCGGGCCCAAAAAAGTTTTCATAGACGGCAAAGAGCTGCCCTGCAATTACTGGTCGGTAGAGTTTTATACGGTTCCGGTTGAGCTGGAAGCCGGGAAAGAATATGACTTCGCGTTCGAGACAGGCAATTCTGCTGCAGGTGCCTTCAGGGCAAAGCTTTTCTGGAAGACCTCAGAGATTCACGCAAGAGAAAAAATCGTCGAGAAAAAAGAAAAGACCAGGGATGTTTATCTGCCTGCGGGACATAAATGGCTCGACTTCTGGACGGGACAAACGCTTACCGGCGGCCGGACTATAACAGCCGATGCGCCGATAGACAAGATTCCGCTGCTGGTCAGGGCCGGCTCAATTATTCCAATGGGACCATTCATCCAATACTCGACCGAAAAACCGGATGAGCCCATCGAACTGCGAATCTATCCCGGCGCCGACGGAAGCTTCACATTATATGAAGACGAGAATGACAACTATAACTATGAAAAAGGCGTATATGCGACAATTGACTTTAGCTGGGACGATGCAAAACATCAGCTCACAATCAGCAAAAGAAACGGTAAATTTCCGGGTATGCTGAAAAAACGCCATTTCCATATCGTTCTTGTGAAAAAAGACTATGGGACCGGAGTAGAGATTACAGATAAGCCCGACAAAATTGTTATATATAAAGGCAAAAAACAAATCGTTAAATTTCAGGGCTCATCTCAGGGGCAATAAATGAAGGGAGCTTTTTCTTTAAGCCATCGCCTAGTGTTACTGCTTCCTGGCGCCTGCGTTAGCGTGTTTCTAATATCCTGTCAGGCGACACCCGCTGCATCCAAACCAAAGCCGCTCACCGCTTATGATGAACAGCGACGAGATGCTTATCAATGGCGGGGGATAACCAGTTACAATAGCGGATTAGATGAGAAAGGGACCTGAGTATATGAATTGTCTTAAAAGAAACATCCATTTTGTAAGCGTGCTGCTGCTTGTTTTTGGTTGGTCTGCATCGGCAATGGGTGGTCTGCTGTCAAGTAACAGGGTGAAGTATAATTTCAATCCCGGCTGGAAAGTGCTGGTCGGCGATCCAAACGGCGCTGAGTCGGTTCGATTTGATGACGCCGCCTGGAAGCATGTGACCCTGCCTTATGCCTGGAACGAAGATGAGGCGTTTAAGAAGGATATTCATAACCTGTCGACCGGCGTTGCCTGGTATCGAAAGCATTTCAAGATTCCTGCGGAGCACGCAGGCCGGAAGGTCTTTCTGGAGTTCGAGGGCATTCGGCAAGGAGGTGAGTTTTACCTGAATGGTCAGTTCATCGGCAGGCATGAGAATGGGGTCATGGCGTTCGGGTTCGACATCACCGGCCTGGCAAAGTTTGCACCGCAGGAAAACGTTGTGGCTGTGCGAACAGATAACTCCTGGGACTACCGGGAGAAGGCAACGGGGCAAAGGTATCAATGGAATGACAGGAATTTCAACGCAAACTATGGCGGCATTGTTAAGAATGTTTATCTATGTGTGGCTGACAAGCTGTACCAAACGCTGCCGCTTTACTCGACCCTGGGTACGACTGGTGTGTATATTTATGCACAGAACTTCGACATTCCGGGTAAATCTGCGATGGTCACGGCCGAATCACAGGTTAGGAACGAATATCCCCTGGCCAAGACATTCGAGTATGAGGTAGTGATCGAAGAGATGAACGGCCAAGTTGTTAAGACCTTTAACGGTTACCCGGCCACAGTCGCACCGGGTAGGACTATGACTGTCAAGGCTTCTGCTCGTGTGGAAGGCCTGAACTTCTGGAGCTGGGGATACGGCTATCTCTATAACGTGTACACCATACTGAAGGTAGGCGGCAAACCGTTGGACATTGTCAGGACGCGGACGGGATTTCGCGAGACAGAGTTTGGCAATGGGCTGGTGAAGTTAAACAACCGCGTGATTCAGTTAAAAGGGTATGCGCAACGAACCTCCAATGAATGGCCCGCTGTGGGACTGTCAGTACCGCCGTGGCTGAGTGATTTCAGTAACCGCATGATTGTGGAAGGTAACGGCAATATTGTCCGCTGGATGCACGTAACGCCATGGAAGCAGGATGTCGAATCCTGCGACCGTGTTGGCCTGATTCAGGCGATGCCTGCCGGCGACTCCGAAAAGGATGTTCAGAACAGGCGGTGGGAGCAGCGAATTGAGCTGATGCGGGACGCTATCATCTACAACCGCAATAATCCGAGCATCATCTTTTATGAAGCGGGGAATAAAGGAATCAGTGAAGAGCACATGCAGCAGATAAAGGAGCTGCGTGACAAATACGACCCTCACGGAGGCCGGGCGGCCGGCTGTCGGGAGATGCTGGGCAGCAAGGCGGCTGAATACGGCGGCGAAATGCTCTACATCAACAAGAGCGCCGACATGCCAATGTGGGCGATGGAGTATTCACGCGATGAGGGGCTGCGCAAATACTGGGATGAGTTCTCGCCGCCATTTCACACGGATGGGGAGGGTCCACTTTACCGCAATGCCGATGCGAGCGATTATAACCGCAACCAGGACTCGCATGCCATCGAGGACGTGAAACGGTGGTATGACTATTGGCGTGAGCGGCCCGGCACTGGTGAGCGTGTCAGCTCCGGCGGTGTCAATATTATATTCTCCGACACGAATACGCATTATCGCGGCGCAGAGAACTACCGGCGCAGCGGCGAGGTCGATCCGATGCGCATTCCTAAGGATGGCTATTTCGCCCACCAGGTAATGTGGGATGGCTGGGTCGATGTCGAGCGGCCGCGTATTCATATCATTGGGCACTGGAACTACGCTGCAGGCACGAAGAAAGACATCTACGTGGTCTCGAGCGCCGACAAAGTGGAATTGTTCATCAACGGCATCTCAAAGGGCTTCGGTGAACAGAACTACCGGTTCCTGTTTGCATTCAAGGATATCGAGTGGCAGCCCGGCACGATTAAGGGGGTCGGCTACGACGCCGAAGGCAAAAAACTCTGCGAAACACAGAAGAAAACGGCTGGTAAATCTGATAGTATTCGCTTGACAGTTCGCACGGGGCCCGATGGACTTCAAGCCAATGGGGCGGATATGGCCCTGGTCGATGTTGAGGTGGTTGACGCCGAGGGCAACCGCTGTCCGACTGCTATGAATCTGATTGATTTTGCACTTGACGGACCTGCTGAATGGCGAGGCGGTATCGCACAGGGACCGGACAACTACATTCTTGCCCGAAGCCTGCCGGTTGAGTGCGGAGTGAACCGGGTTATTGTCCGTTCGGTTACCGAAGCCGGCCGGGTCGTCATCAGTGCCAAGGCGCAGGGTCTCAAGCCCGCATCCGTTGCGTTCCACTCAAAACCGGTAGAGGTTACTGACGGACTTTCACGTGCTATGCCTGACGCAAATCTGCCCTGCTATCTTGATCGCGGGCCCACACCAGAGGGGCCCTCTTTCAAGGTGTCACGTTTGCCGGTGCGAATCGCGGCTTCATCAGCAGGCGCAAACCAGGACAAAGCCGCCTTGAGCTATGATGATAATGAAATGACCAGCTGGTCCAATGACGGCAGCCGGGAGACGGCGTGGATACGGTATGATTTTGCGGAACCCGCCAGGGTGAGCGAAGTGACGATGAAACTGCAAAACTGGCGGAGGACGAGCTATTCAATCCGGATGTTCGTGGATGGCAGTAAGGTCTATCAAGGTGATACGCAGCGGAGTCTTGGTTACGTGACGATTCCGTTAGAGCCGGTGACTGGCAAGAGCCTCACAGTGACACTGCAGGGCGTAAGCAAAGACGAGGATGCCTTCGATATCGTGGAGATCGCCGGCAAGAAGGATCAGGCAAGCACCATCAGCAATGCCACAAAGGAAAAGGGGACTCTCGGAATTGTTGAGATAGAAATCTACGAAAAGCCCGACAAAGTTATTTCATATAAGGGCAAAAAACAAATTATTAAATTTTGATGACCTTAACGGGGACAGTAAATAAAAGAAACTTTTTTACCCTACATTTGCTGTCAAGCTACCTTATCATATCTCGCCGCTGCGGCAGTTTTTTGCTTGTTGCGAAGAGTATATATCTTGATATAATTGCTTTCTGCAAGCTGCTTTGGTTTTCTTAATCGTGCCTTACCGGCAGCAAAAGCTTATAAAAACTGATAAAAGGAGCCGAATATGGCATCAATTCTACTGGCGTTTCTACTGAATTTCAATATTGGCTTTGCAGGAAAACCGCCGGAAAGCACAATACCAAATCAAAAATGGACACAAAAGGTAGGCGCTCAAACAACTCCCCGGAAAAAGCCCGTTTTTAAGGTGGCTGATTACGGCGCCGTAAGCGACGGCGAAACGCTAAATACCAAGGCCATACAGGCAGCGATTGACGACTGCTCTGCAAAAGGAGGCGGGGTCGTAATGTTCGAGCCCGGCGTTTATCTTACCGGCTCAATCTTCGTCAAAAAAGGCGTCCATTTGCGCATAGATAAAGGCGTTGAAATTCAGGGAAGCCAGGATTTATCAGATTATCCGGATATAGATACCCGAGTAGCAGGTATGGAGATGGTATGGCCGGCTGCCCTGCTCAATATCATCGGCCAGGATAATGCGGCCATTACCGGAGAGGGCATTGTAAACGGCCAGGGAAAACCCTTCTGGGACAAATACTGGACTATGCGAAAAGAGTACGACCGAAAGGACCTGCGCTGGATTGTGGATTATGATTGCAAGCGGCCTCGGACTCTTTTAGTGGCTGAATCAAAAAATATTACCTTAAAAGGCATTACCCTTCAGCAGGCAGGTTTTTGGACCGTGCATATTCTTTATTCCAAATACGTTACCATCGACGCCCTGGTGATTCGTAATAACATCGGCGGCAGCGGCCCAAGCACGGACGGAATCGACATCGATTCTTCGTCATTCGTGCTGATAGAGAATTGCGATATCGACTGCAATGACGATAATTTCTGCCTGAAAGCCGGTCGTGATGCCGACGGTCTCAGGGTCAATCGCCCGACCGAATACGTGGTCATCCGCAATTGCATCTCCCGCGCAGGCAGCGGCTTGGTCACCTGCGGCAGCGAGACGTCCGGCGGCATCAGGCATATCCTGGCCCACAATCTTACTGCAAAAGGAACCTCCAACGGGATTCGATTCAAATCAGCCAAAACCAGAGGCGGTATAGTCGAAGATATACAAGTCAGGGACATAACAATGGACGGCGTCGGCACTGTTATCAAAGTGGCTATGAACTGGTATCCGAGCTACAGCTACTCAACGCTACCGGAAGGATATACCTATGAAGAGCTTCCGCAACACTGGAAAACTATGCTGCAAAAAGTAGAGCCGCCCGAGCGGGGATTCCCTGAAGTTAAAGATGTGCACATATCCCGTATCAAGGTCACCGGCGCCAAAAAAGCTATAGACGCTTCCGGAATGAAAGAATCTATAGTGAAAAATTTCTATCTTAAGAATGTCGAAATAGAAACCGATACGGCTGGAAAAATTGAATATGCCAAAGGATGGAAATTCAAGAATGTCTCAATAAAGGCCAAAGATAACAGCAAACTGGACGTTAAGAACTGCACCGATATGAACTTTAAGTAGCGACACAGCACACGGCTTTTGATACAGAAATTCATTCTGCTCCAGATGGCTGAAAACATACTACCCTGCGAACCTGAGCTGGAATCGGCAGGCCGGCGTATGACATTATTTGGCCAGCTGCCCGAGGAACACAGTATTGCAAGTATAAGCAAACCGAATTAAAATATGTCAACGGTGCAAAATCAATAACGATAATCAAATAGAAGGTTTGCCATGGCCAAACTAAACAGCACTCTGGAGCTTAAACACCAGACAATCACAAAGAAAAAAACAAAAAAAAGAGTTTATGTCGGAATGAGCGCCGATATTATCCACCCCGGGCACCTGAATATCATCCGTGAAGCAAAGAAGCTCGGCGAGGTTACCGTCGGCCTGCTGACAGATGCGGCAATCGCAAGCTATAAGCGTCTGCCGTATCTGTCCTATGAGCAGCGAAAAGAAATTGTAGAAAATCTGGTCGGCGTCAGCGAGGTTGTGCCTCAGGAAACGCTTGACTATATACCCAACCTGACAAAGCTCAAGCCGGACTACGTTGTGCATGGCGATGACTGGAAAACAGGCGTGCAGGCCAAAGTCAGAGAGCGGGTAATAGATACGCTGGCAAAGTGGGGCGGGCAATTAGTCGAACCCACATATACTCAGGGCATCTCATCAACACAACTTAACACTGCCATACGTGAGATAGGGATAACCCCCGAAGTCAGAATAAAAAGACTCAGCCGACTGCTCGATGCGAAAAAGATTGTCCGGATTATTGAAGCCCATGACGGCCTCAGCGGCATAATAGCCGAACACATATTCGTTCAAAAAGACGGTATCAACTATGAATTTGACGGTATCTGGTCGAGCAGTCTTACCGACTCTGTGGCAAGGGGCAAGCCGGATATTGAATATGTCAATTTAACATCCCGTATGACGACTTTGAACGATATACTGGAAGTTACGACCAAGCCCATAATTTATGACGGCGACTCCGGCGGATTGGCGGAGCATTTTGCCTTTAAGGTCCGAACCCTGGAGCGTCTCGGCATCTCGGCAGTAATAATTGAAGACAAGGTGGGATTGAAAAAAAATTCCCTGTTCGGGGTGGAATGTCACCAATCACAGGATACGATAGAAAATTTCTGCAGCAAAATATCTGCTGGTAAAAAAGCCCGGATTACAGATGACTTTATGATTATAGCAAGAATCGAAAGCTTAATTTTAAAGGCCGGCCTGGACGAGGCGATAGAACGCGCAGCCGCTTATATCGATGCCGGCGCAGATGGAATTATGATACACAGCAGGGAAAATAATCCGAACGAAGTTTTTGAATTCTGCAAGCGATATGAAAAGCTCGACAAGAGGGTCCCGCTTGTAGCGGTTCCTACAACTTATTGCCAGACAACCGAAGACCAGCTAAGTGATTTCGGTGTTAACATCGTGATTTACGCAAATCATATGCTTCGAAGCGCTTATCCCGCTATGGTCAGGGCGGCGAAACTAATACTTGCCAGCGGCAGGGCCCAGGAGGCGGATGAATCGTGCTGCATATCGATAAAGGAAATAATAAACCTGATACCGGATAGTGTGCGATGATAAGCTGCAGGTCCTTTTACGAATTACTCAAGGCCGGGGGCGTGAGTTTTTTTACCGGCGTGCCGGATTCGACTTTGAAGGACTTCTGCGCATACGTAACGAAACATACTACAAAGGAAAATCACGTCATCGCCGCCAACGAAGGCGGCGCCGTTGCCCTTGCCTGCGGGCATTATCTGGCCACCGGACAGCCGGCGGTCGTCTATATGCAAAATTCCGGCGAGGGTAATGCCGTAAATCCGCTCGTTTCTCTTGCAAATGCCGATGTCTATTCGATTCCGCTGCTTATGCTCATAGGATGGAGGGGTGAGCCCGGAACAAAAGATGAGCCCCAACACGTCAAGCAGGGCAAAATTACTCTTTCGCTTCTCGATACAATCGGAATACCTTACAAAATACTGCCTGATACGAACGAGCAGGCCCGGCAGTGTATTGATGATATCTTTTCTGCAATGAGACAGAGTCAAATACCAGCGGCCCTTATTGTAAAGAAGGGAACTTTTGAGCCCTACGAATCGCCTGAAGAGCAGAATTTGTCCAATTATCCGATGCGGGAATATGTAATAAAGATGATTATCGACCGGCTTGGGCCAAATGATATAGTGGTGTCCACAACGGGAAAGACATCCAGAGAGGTTTACGAATACAGGGACATTGTCGGCGGCCACAATAATGATTTTTTAACGGTCGGCTCTATGGGGCACAGTTCGCAGATAGCTCTGGGCATCGCGCTGGCAAAACCACAAAGACAGGTATTTTGCTTAGATGGTGACGGGTCGGTTATTATGCATATGGGCTCACTGGCCGTAACAGGAACACAGAAAGCGAAGAATTATAAGCATATTATTTTTAACAACGGGTCCCACGACTCTGTTGGGGGCCAGCCGACAGCCGGTCTTTCAATCTCACTGACGAAAGTAGCCATATCCTGCGGTTATAAAATGGCAAATCTGGCCGTGACAAGAAATGAAATCGATGCAGGTATAAAACTTCTTAAATCGGCAGAGGGGCCGGCATTGCTTGAAATCAGGGTTAGAAAAGGAGCAAGAGCAGACCTGGGAAGACCTAAAGAATCTCCAAAAGAAATCAAGAAAAACTTCATGGAAGCGCTCTCCGAATGACACAGAAAGAATATATTGGCTTTAACTCCATTAAGTCCCTTAAGCCGATATTAGCAGAGACCTCAGCAAAGAGGATTTTCCTTGTTACAGGAAAGAGCTCTTATATTACAAGCGGAGCAAAAGAGCTATTAGATAACCTTTTAACCAATTATGAAGTTCAAAGATTCTGGAACTTCGACTCGAATCCCAAGGTCAAAGATATCGAACGGGGAATCGAAGTTTTTAATCAGGATGATTATAACGTTGTGATTGCCGTTGGCGGGGGCAGTGTCATTGATACTGCGAAGCTGATAAGCTTCTTTGCCGCAAACAACCTGAACATACGTGAATATCTCAGCAATCCTCAAAATAATATCAGAAAGCCAAAGCCCTTAATTGCAATACCAACCACCTCTGGTACGGGCAGTGAAGCCACGCATTTTGCGGTTTTGTATATCGAGCGGACAAAGCATTCTCTGGCTCACGAATATATTTTGCCGGACGTTGCACTTGTTGACCCTGCCCTGACGATGTCTATGCCGAAATACATTACAGCAACTACGGGTATGGACGCCCTAAGCCAGGCCATCGAATCATATTGGAATATAAACTCCAATGACAAATCCAGATCTCTCGCCGCGGAAGCTATCGAATTAATAATGTCAAATCTGGCCAACGCTGTAAACGCACCGGATAAATCGGCCCGTTCAGCTATGTCTAAAGCCGCCAACCTTGCAGGAAAAGCAATTAATATCACAAGCACTACGGCCTCGCACGCGGTTTCCTATCCTTTGACATCATATTTTGGCATTCCGCACGGCCACGCAGTTGCGCTCACATTGGCAGCGATGCTTGAATATAACGCCGGCGTAAGCGACGATGATGTTTTGGACGCAAGAGGGTGTGATTACGTGACTGAAAACTTAAATAAGCTCGCTGCCCTGTTAGGAAAAAAAGATATTGCCGGCGCAAAAGAAGAAATAGCCGAATTGATGAAAAGAATAGGACTGGAGATGAAACTGAGCCTTTTAGGGGTCAAAGCTGAAAAAGATATCGATACCATAATCAACAACGGATTGGACCCCGATAGAGTCAAAAACAATCCCCGCAAGCTCACAAGAGACGCTTTGCGGAAAATGCTGAATTGCATTTATCAATAGCAAGATAAATCTCCAAAAGCAATTTCACGCAACAGCTCGTAATGCGATTGTCCTTCATCAACAGATATACAACAATATATATCACCCATCGCCCTGCTTTTATCTTTGCCTGAGCAGCCGGGCAAAGATACATTCTTCGTATAATCCTCACCACAGCAATCACTCACTTCCCGCCTTTCAATTTCTTCCGTGCCTTAACCGGATAAGGTCTTGTCATAGACGGCTTTATATAAAGCTGAAAAAACGCTTTATAAATTAAGAAAACAGCTTCAGGAAAATGCAAAATTCGTTTTATATAGCTTTTTGTGAGGATTTCGGTTATTGTTCTTGATTGGCTTAAAGATAACCTCTTTTCAAGGATTACTAAAATGGATGAAAGAAAATTCAAGACAAGTGTATTTGTCATAACAGCGATGATTGCTTTAGCCGTCGTCCGTGTCGATGCTGATGAGAAAACACAGTATAAACTGAAGCTCGAGAAAGGCCAAAAATACTATATAAAGATGGTTACGGAACAGCAGATAACCCAGACTTTGATGGGCCAGGAACAGGCGATGGAGCAGACAATCGGTCTGGGCACCAACTTCGACGTCAATGACGTGAATGACGATGACGGCAACGCCTGGATTAAGTACACATACAAATGGGCAAAGCTCAGCTATAAAACGCCTATGGGCGAGATAGAATATGACTCATCCAAGGAAGCGTCGTCCGTGCCACCGGAAGCTATGGGTGTTGCCGCACTTTTAGATGAGGGCTTTATGCTGTATTTAACACCCAAAGGAGAAGTCAAGCAGGTCAAAGGCCTGGATAAGATGCGCAGTAACATTCAAAATAAGCTGCCCGAAGACCCCGCCCGCGAACAAATGATGAAGGGCTTAGAGCAGTATCTAAGCGACGAGGCCATAAAAGAGCTGACCGAAAGCTCGATGGGGATATATCCGGACAACCCCGTAGGCATCGGAGACTCCTGGAACAGAAACTTTTCCTTATCACACGGCCTGGCGGCAATTATGGAGACCAAATGGACACTGAAGGGCCGAGAAAACGGTGTAGCAACCATTGAAGTGCTTTCCAATATCAAATCAAATCCTGATGCAAAACCAATGGAGATGGGCCCCACGAAAATAAGTCATGACCTATCAGGGAATCAGAAAGGGTTGATAAAAATGCAGGAATCCACGGGACAAATACTGCACAGCAAAGCAGAACAGCAATTGTCGGGAAATATGAAATTGGTAGTTTCCGACCCGCAGCCGCAGGAAATGATAATTCCTATGACGATTAATAGTATCATAACCGTTGAAATGAGCGAGCAAAAACAGCCGGATGCCGAAGAGGATGCCAAATAGAGCTGTATCAGCGGTATTGCGAACAGCTGTATAGAAAATTTTTTGGCTTTTACTCAAAAAAGATTTGATTTACAGTAACAAATAGGGTAATCTATCACGATTGAGATCGCTCCGTCGCACGGGGTAGCTTTGTAGCACGGGCTTCAAGCCCGTGAAGACACGGCCAGGATGGCCGTGCTACAATTGGGGTCAACAGCATCACGGCCTGGTTGACTCAAGCCTCCGGCGGAGCCAAACCGGGCTGATATAGTAAGGCCTCCGTGACAGATGAAAGTAAGTTTAAAGCTTAAAGATGAAAACTCAAAATTTAGGAAATTATCCAGCACTGAAGCTGCTTTAGTGCTGGATTCCACAGTTTTTACTTTTTCGCTTTACGTTTTAAGCTTTTTTGATTACCCGGTGGTGTAATTGGTAACACATGGGCTTTTGGTGCCCATATTCCAGGTTCAAGTCCTGGCCGGGTAGCTTGGAAATTTAAAAGTTAAAACTTAAAATTAAAAGTTCAAAATCAAAGAACTTATGGCAGAAAAAGTCGCAATAATACTGGCAGCAGGGGTCAGCAGCAGGATGAATACACAACAGGCGAAGGTGCTGCATGAAGTATGCGGCCGGCCTATGCTGGCTTATGTGCTCGATGCCTGCCGAGAGGCAGGGGTATCGAAGATATACGTAGTAATCGGTTTCTCTGCTGAAAAGGTCCAAGAACGATTCAAGGATTACGATGATATAGTCTGGGTCCGGCAGGCAGAGCAGCTCGGAACGGCTCACGCAGTAATGTGCTGCAGGGAACACCTGAAGGATTTCCAGGGCCAGACATTAATCCTTTGCGGCGATGGGCCTTTGATTCGAGCTGAGACACTGAAAACACTTATCCAAAAATATAAGAGCGGACAACCGGCGGTAACGCTGGCAACTGCGGTTCTCGATAATCCGGCCGGTTATGGAAGAATAATCCGAGATGCCTACGGCAACATCCAGGGTATTGTTGAGGACAGCGACTGCACAAAAGAACAATTGGCTATTAAAGAAGTGAATCCCAGCTATTATCTTTTCGATAATAAGATTCTTTTCGAGACGCTGGAAAAAGTTCAGCCGGACAATGTCAAAAAGGAATACTACCTGACCGATGCGATGTCTCTTATTATTGAGACCGGCCATACGGTCTTTGCAATAACGGCTGTCAGACCTGAAGAAGCGATGGGCGTCAACAGCAGGCGCGAGCTGAGCGTGGCGAGCAAGATTATGCAGCAACGAATTCAGCAGAAGCTGATGGATAACGGCGTAACGATAGTTGACCCCGATAACACGTGGATTGATGCAGGGGCGGAAATCAGACAGGATACGGTGATTGAGCCGTTCACGTATGTTCACGGCAGGGTGAAAATCGGCAAGGACTGTCGAATCGGGCCGTTCGCTTATCTGAGAAGCGGCACGGTCCTGAAAAACGGTTCACATATAAGTGCAGGGACGGTAGTCTCGCAGGAAAGTATCGATAAACCCGGGCATAAGGACTAAAACAAATGTTTATGGACGAAGGATTAAAGATTTTTTCCGGCAGCAGCAATCCGGCTCTGACCAGCGCAGTGTGCAAACACCTGGGGATTCTGGTCGGAGGCGCAAAGATTGACAGGTTTCCGGACGGCGAAAAGGTCGTCAGAGTTGAAGATGATGTTCGCGGCAGGGACTGCTTCGTTATACAGTCAACGTGCAAACCCGTCGATGAGCATCTGGTAGAGCTTTTAATCTTTCTGGATTGTCTTCGCAGGGCCAGCGCAAAGCGTATCACGGCGGTAATCCCCTACTTCGGCTATGCCCGCCAGGACAGAAAAGACGAAGGCCGCGTGCCGATAACAGCCAAACTCGTTGCAAATATGATTACCACCGCCGGCGCTAACAGGGTCCTTGCGATAGATTTGCATGCACAGCAGCTACAGGGCTTTTTCGACATACCGGTTGACCACCTGACAGGTGAACTGGTTTTGAGCAGGTACTTCAGAGATAAAAAAATCAATAATCTAACGGTGGTCTCGCCCGACGTCGGCAATATCAAAACCGCTTCCCGATATACGTCCGACCTCGGCGGTGATTTGGCGATTGTGCACAAGAAACGCATCAGCGGCAGCGAGGTGTTGGCGCAGGAGATTATCGGCGATGTAGCCGGAAGAAATGTCCTGATGTGCGACGATATTATTGCCACCGCAGGTACCGTATGCACCGCCGCCGAGCTCCTCAAAGAGCGGGGAGCCGAAAAAATATACGTAGGCGCAACTCATGGGGTCCTTGCAGAACAGTCAATCAAACTGCTCAACAACGCCCCGATAGATGAGGTCGTTATTACCGACACTATACCCCTCAATAATAAACAAAAACAGATTGCAAAAATAAAGGTCTTAACCGTAGCAGAAATGTTGGCAGAAGCAATAAAAAGAATTCACAGAAACGAGTCGGTTTCCAATCTATTCCAAAATATGCCGACTGAAAAAACATAATAAACATAAATGAGGCCATTATGGGAAAAACTTTGCTATTGAAGGCACAAATAAGAGAAAAAACCGGTTCAAAATCTGCCCTGAAAGTCCGTAAAAGCGGGCAAATACCTGCCATCGTATATGGCCACAAGCAGGAGCCGGTGGCTGTCTCGCTTGACGCGCATAATTTTATCGAAGGACTGCATCATGGACATCGCCTGATGGACGTTCAGATAGGCAAAAGTAAAGAAAAGATAATTGTAAAAGACCTGCAATACGACCATCTTGGCAAAGACATCATACATGTAGATTTGATGAGGGTCGATGTAGCTGAGACGGTCAGGATAAAGGTTCCAATCGAGCTCAAAGGAACGGCCAAGGGCACCCATGAAGGAGGTATCATCGAGGAACGCACAGACCATCTTGAAGTTGAGTGCAGGGCAACCGATATTCCTGAATCCATCGTTATTTCAGTGAAAGAACTGGACATCGGTGATGCACTGCACGCAGGCGATATAGCACTTCCGGAAGGGATAAAACTGATAGGCCCGGCGGAGACGCTTGTTGTTACCTGCCATTTGGTTACCACTGTCAAGACTGCCGAAGAGATTGAAGAAGAAGCCCCGACCGCCCCTGAGGTTATCGGCGAAGCCAAAGAAGCTGAAGAAGAAACTTCAGAAAGCAAAAAGGAATAATCAGTACCCGGTGAAAATTAATTATGGCCGATATGAACATGGTCGTTGGCCTTGGTAATCCCGGCGATGAATATATCGACACCCGGCATAATACCGGCTTTAAGGTTGTCGATTTACTGGCAGAAAAGCTTGGTATAAAGATAAAAACGGGAAAATTCGGCGCCCGCCTCGGGATGGGCGGATTTGTAGATAAAAAGTTAATATTGTTTAAGCCGTGGCAGTGGATGAATTGCAGCGGTCAGCCGGTCGCGACGGCGGCGGGCTTTTATAAGCTCGAACCGGACGAATTGCTGGTGATAAGCGACGATATGGACCTTCAGCCGGGCAGTATCCGCCTGCGGGCCAGTGGCTCTGCCGGCGGCCACAACGGCCTGGCTGATATTATCGAGAAACTCGGAACAGACAGGTTCAGCCGGCTGAGAGTGGGCATCGGCAGAAACAATGAACAAACGGATATAGATTTCGTGCTCGACAGGCCCTCGAAGGATGAGCTGCCGCTACTTAATGCCGCGATTGAAAAAGCGCGAGACGCCGTGCTGTGTTGGCTCGAATACGGCATCGAGCAGGCAATGCGTCAATTTAACAGTTAAACAGAAAACGAAAGAAGCTATCTATGGCAAAAATCGAAAACAAGAAAACAACAACCTTAACTTTTGATGGAGGCCAATGGTATGGAAACCACAGCTAAGAAGCTCTATGAGGCGATGTTCCTTGTTGATTCCGCACAGGCAACGGACTGGGACAATACTATCTCGACCATTACATCGGTATTGAAAAAGGCCGACGGAGATATTGTCTCTATAAGAAAATGGAGCGAGCGAAAACTTGCCTATCCGATAAACGGCAAAATCAAAGGGACATATATCCTCTGCTACTTCAGGGCTAATGGCGAGAAGATACGAGAGGTCGAAAAATCCGTTCAGCTCTCAGAGCAAATTATGCGGGTCTTAATCCTGTGCGCCGAGGCGATGGACAAAGAGGACATTGAAAAAGCAACGCCTGCCGAACTGGAAGAAAGTGGAAAACTGCAGCCTGCCAGGAAAACTTCGGAAAAGGTCGAAGAAAAACAGGTGCTCGCTTAGGAAAAAGCATGGCCCAATGAAGCCGTGCCTTTTCAGCGGCCTCTATAGAAAACAGGCAGCCGGTAAAATTGCTCTGACAACGAAAGCACCCTGGCTGCAAAAGCAAGTTTGGAAAAACAGTATTATAAAAAAGTTAAAAAGAGGAGTTAGTGTATGGCTGGTTTTAACAAGATTTTCCTGATGGGCAATCTGACTCGTGACCCGCAGCTCTCATATACGCCGAGCCAGACGGCGGTGGTTGATTTCGGTCTGGCGACGAACCGCAAGTGGACAGGCCCGGACGGTAGCCAGCGGCAGGATACCTGCTTTGTGGACTGCAGGGCTTTTGGGCGACTGGCAGAGAACATAAATAAATACCTGACCAAAGGCAGGCCTGTATTTGTCGAGGGCCGGCTTACATTCGAGAGCTGGACCGCACAGGACGGCACAAAGCGAAGCAGGCACAGAGTTACAGTCGAAAACTTTCAGTTCCTGCCCGGCACCTCGCCCGGTGATGTCAATCAACCAGGCCAACAAAACGAACAGAACGGTCCCGATTCTCAAACAGAACAACAAACAGAACCGGACGATATTCCATTTTAGTTCCGTAGTAAATGGTTCGTAACGAGCATTGCACGTTAAGTGAAAGGTAGATAAGTACAATATGGCAAACAGAAACAACAGTCCCAGGGACTCCGCACGGAGAAAACCAAGTTTAGCAGGTACTCGTGAGCAGACGCAATGTCGCTTTTGCCGACGCGGCATAAAATATATCGACTACAAAGATATCGAGACACTGCAGCGGCTCTTAACCAACCGCGGCAAGATATACTCACGTAAACGCAGCGGCAATTGCGCAGGATGTCAAAGAAAAGCTCAAAAGGCAATCAAACGAGCAAGGTATATGGCACTATTGCCTTTTACAAGCTAAACTACCGTTTTATAAATGACAGACAACATAAGAGGGATAAGATATGAAGGTTTTGCTTTGTGAAGATGTCAAAACACTCGGCTGGCTGGGCGATGTGGTCAACGTCAGCGAAGGCTATGCGAGAAACTATTTGCTCCCGCAGGGTCTGGCAAAGATAGCGACCGAGGCAAATCAAAAAGCCCTTGCCAAGGATAAAGCCAAACGCGCCGAGCAAAGGATACACGAGAGAAAACGTATGGAAGAAGCGGCAAAGGCCGTCGAAGGCGCAGAAGCGGTCCTGGCGGCAAAGGCCAACGAACAGGGAGTATTGTTCGGCTCTATAACCGCAGAGCAGATAGCAGCCAACCTGCGTTCACAGGGCTTCGAGGTTGCCGATGATGTTGTGCAACTACCGGAACACATAAAGCGGCTCGGCACCCATTCGGTGATTCTCAAATACGACAAGGATTTGAGCGCTGCGGTCAACGTTGTTGTCGTGCCCGCTTCCGCTTCGGAGAGCCAAAGGCAAGACAGCAAGCGAGGCGAGCCGCAAGGAGATGTCTCCGCACCGGCCAGTGACGAGGGCTCAAACGCACCTTCTGAGCAGAATTCGCCAGAGCAAAGTCAGCCGAAAGCCGAAAAGCCGCCTGAGACCGCCGAAAAGTAGGTTCGAAGCTCAAAAAAAATATCTGAAAAGTCCAAAAAATTCTCCTGACCCCCTTGAAAAGGCCACTTGATTATGCTATAATCAAAACAGCTTCAAGAGGAAGAAAATAAGTGAGTTTTTAAGCTGGCCAAGGATTGTTCCCGCCTTAAAACGTGATTTCTGCAGTCTTAGGGGCTCCTGATGGAGGACTGGGTTTTTTCCTCCCTTTCCTCTCCCTCCGCTCCCAGTCCTCCGTCAGGGGTCCTCAGGACTGTTTTTTTTTATGCGCATATTCTTCGGCTCCACCTCATGATGACAATATATGGTCTCGGGTCGAAAGATATAAGTCAAAAAAGCGTTAAAATAGGGTTTAACAATCGTAAAAACAATTGTTTGACAGCAATACCCACTGGCAGGTAAAATGCCAAGTTTGTTATGGAGGACCGATTATGGCCAATAACGGACGAACAAAGACTATCGACCCGGCTTTGTCCCCCAGGGGCTACGCCGCGGCTTCGACTGCACCCAGGAAAAGTAAAACATCCGTTGGCAACAGCGGAAAATCGTTTGATGGGACCAAGAGTATGCCTGAGTCGCTGGCGGCTGAGGCAGCGGTTCTTGGCTCGATGATAATCGACCCGGAATGCATCGGGCAGGTCGTCGAGCATCTCAATGCCGAGTCTTTTTACCGGATGGAGCACCGCTACATATTCGATGCAATAATCGCCCTATATGAAAAACACAAAGGCGGTGTTCTCGACGGTGTTCTGCTGCGAGACGAACTCGAGCGGCGTAAGCAGCTCGACGCAGCCGGCGGTGTCGAGTATATCATCAGGATTGTAGATTCGGTGCCCACCACGGCCAACGTGATGTATTATACCGGCATTGTAAAAGATAAGATGCTACTGCGTGAGATAATTCAGGCGGCCAGCGATATTATGGATGAGGCCTACAACCAGAGCACCGAAACAAGCGAGACGCTCGATGAGGCCGAGCGCAAGATTTTTGCCATTACCGACAAAAAAATAACAGGTAAAGCCAGCACGCTGAAGGATTTGATTACGCAGGCCTACGAGCTTATTGAAAAACGCGACGGCAAATTAGTCACCGGCCTGGCGACGGGTTACTATGAGCTTGATGATTTAACCTGTGGCCTGCAAAACGGAGAGATGGTTGTCGTAGCGGGAAGACCAAGTATGGGAAAGACGGCCCTCGCGCTGAATATGGCTGAGCATATCGGCGTGCAGGAGAAAATTCCGGTGGCCATATTCTCGCTGGAGATGGGCCAGCAGCAGCTTGCCGAGAGATTTTTGTGCAGTATAGGCGGCTTTGACAGCCAGAAGGTCCGAAAGGGAATGCTCGATACCGACAACAAGGAGCAGCTAAAGGATGTCTGCGGCGAGATATATGATGCGCCGATTTATATTGACGACACATCGACAATGACGCCGCTCGAGCTTCGGGCCAAGGCAAGAAGGCTGAAAAGCTTATATAATATCCGTGTCATTTTCGTGGATTATCTGCAGTTGATGCATATGGGAATTAGGGTGGAATCGCGCCAGCAGGAAATCACGACAATTTCAAGATATATCAAGTCCCTGGCGAGGGAGCTGAACATCCCGGTTGTCGTTATGAGCCAGTTAAACCGGTCGCCGGAGGGCAGGGAGGGCCACAGGCCGAGAATGAGCGACCTGCGCGAAAGCGGCAGTATCGAGCAGGACGCCGATGTTGTAATCTTGCTGCACCGCGAAGATTACTACCATCGCGGCGAAGAAGATTACGTCCAGGACAATAAGGCCGAGCTGATAGTAGCCAAGCAGCGTAACGGCCCGACCGGTGCCGTATCGCTTGTATTCAGAGAGAAATATACACGGTTCGAAAACGCCTCCTTCGCAGAAGAGCAAGCTGTGCCGTTCTAACAGGGGGAATGCAAAATTTCTAAAGGTATAAATATGCAGTTAAACCAGAGTCCTGACCATTGCCAGGCAGTTTCGCTGCCTGCTTTTGTTCTGATTGCTGTTATATCGATTGCGCTTGTGAGCACAGGGGCAGGTTGTGCGCAACAGCAGCCCGCTATCGACAAAGAAAGGATGGAAAGGATTGCCGCAACCTCCGGTAAAAGGGAAATCATCCGGTCGATAGATTTTACCGGCAACAACGCTTATAAAAGCAAGACACTGGAAAAGAAACTGGGCTTCAAAAGAGGCGACTACATCGACCCAGTCCTGGCTGAAGCATACAGAACGACCCTGATTGAATTCTATCGAAACAATGGTTTTCCCTTTGTCGAAGTTCTGCTGGACAGCAACAAGCTAAACAGGGGCGAAGTATTCTACGCCATCAATGAGGGGCCGAGGATTAAAATCGCATCGATTAAATTCAGCGGTAACAAGAATATCAAAACACGCTCGCTGACAAAAGTCGTAACAGCAAAAACCAGGAAATGGCTCGTCAGGCCGTGTTACTACAACGAGGAAGCACTGGCTGAAGATGTAGAGAAGCTCAAAATCGCCTATTATGATGAGGGTTATCTGAACGTCAGTGTAAATAAGCTGCTGCGGTTCTCCGACGACAACAAAAATGTCCATATCACCTTCACCATCGATGAAGGGCCGGTTTACACCGTCAACAAAATCATCCTCGCCGGCAACCAGCGCATCGACGGCGAGACCCTGCTGGAGGAATTTAAGCTGCGGCAGGGCGATGTTTACCGAAGACGAGCAGCTGAGCTGCATGCCGGGAAGATGAGAAAAATTTATCGCGAACGCGGTTATATCAATGCGAAGGTCGAGCAAAGACCTGCATATGTCACCGCCGCCGATGTTGTCAACATCGAGTTCGATGTCAGCGAGGGCAGGCAGTTTCGAATCGGGCGAATCGATATAACCGGCAACCAGCAGACACAGGACAAAGTCGTCCGTCGGGTGCTTGACGAGTATGACTTTATACCGGGGCAGTTCTACAACGCCGATATCGCACCTAAAGAAGGCGACGGAAAACTGGAGAGAGAGGTCAGAGCGATGGTTATGGCCGAGGAGGTAGCTATCAGGCCTGTCAGCGAACCATATACATACGACCCGGATGAGCCGGATGTGCTCGTTCAGGATACTTATGTAAACATAAAAGAAGGACAGACCGGCGCAATAATGGTAGGCGGCGGAGTATCCAGCGACGCCGATGTCGTAGGACAGTTCGTATATCAACAAAGGAATTTCGATATCACCGACTGGCCGAAAAGCTTCAAAGATTTTATCACGGGAAAGGGATTCAAAGGCGCAGGCCAGACCCTGAGAATCTCTCTGTCACCCGGAACCGAGGTCAGCGAATATTCAATATCGTTCACCGAGCCGTATTTCCACAACAAACCAACCTCGCTCGAAGTAGCCGGCTCGAGCTGGATGAGGTATAGAGAAAGTTACGATGAGGGAAGAACAAAAGGATATGTGTCGCTCGAAAAACGATATAAAAACGACTGGAGAAGAAGCATCAGCGTCCGATGTGAAAATGTCGATGTTGACGATATTGATACCGACGCCCCAACAGAAATTACAAAGGTCAAGGGCAGTAACTCACTTATGGGAGTCCGGCTCGGCGTCGGAAGGGACTTAACCGACGACAGATTTAATCCAAGCAGCGGCTATAATTTTGGTGCCAGCTACGAACAGGTCGCTGGCGACCACAATTTCGGCATCTTGAGCGGAGTTTACAGGCGATACAACACTATCCATACGGACCTGGCCGAGCAAAAGACCATCCTGGCCACCAAGCTTCTCGCGGCAACAACGGTAGGCAGTGCGCCGCCTTTCGAGAGGTTTTACGGCGGCGGCACCGGTTATTACGGCATAAGGGGTTTTGATTATCGAGGCGTCAGTAAAAGAGGTCTTCAGACGGGTGTCGCCAATCCAGAACGGAAAGACCCAATCGGAAGCGAATGGATAATCCTCGGCAGCACCGAGGTGAGTGTGCCTATAACAAGCCAGGATTTTGCGGCGCTGTTTTTCGTTGACGGCGGTGCGATTGACACCGGCGGTGTCCGTGCATCCGTGGGAATCGGCGTCCAGATAATGATACCGCAGTGGTTCGGGCCTGTGCCTATGAGGTTCGAGCTTGCTACGCCGTTTATGAAAGACAGCGAAGATGATACACGGGTCTTCAGCTTCTCCGTTGGGGCACTGTTTTGAGCCGCTGTTCAGGATATCACGGGCTGGAAGCCCGTGATACCACAGCCAAGATGGCTGTGGTACGTCGTCAATCAGAGCATAAATGGAAAGGATAATTTATGAAAACTAAAGCGATGGTCATAAGCTGCCTGATGATAGCAGTTGTTTTGTTTATTTGCTTTGGCCCTACCCAGGGTGAGCCGAAGGAGGAGAAAACCGCCGTTAAGATTGGCGTTGTCAATATTCGCAAGGTCTTTCGCGATTGCAAGAGAAACGCAAGCTACAGGGCTGATGCCCTTTCTGAGCAGGCCAGGTGGGAAGCGGAAGAAAAGAAGCTTCAAAATGAAATCGAAACCCAGAAAATCGGGATTAGAGCGCTGAAATCCGGCAGCAGCGACTATCTGGCACAGGTCAAGGAAGTGCTGGAAAAACAGGCACAACTCGAAGCCAGCCGACAGTTCAACAGCCAGCAGCGAATGGCAAAAGACCAGCAATGGACCGAAAACCTTTATAAAGAAGTTTTGCAGATAACGCGTGAACTGGCTGAAGCAAAAGGTTTCGACCTGGTCCTCGAAAAGGGCGAGGTCGAGTTTCCCGCAATGAGCACCGATGAGCTTATGCTGACTTTGAGCACGCACAAACTGCTGTATAGCGACGGGTGTCCGGATATCACCGATGATGTAACAAACAAACTCGATGCCAAATAGAAAAACGACTCCGAAAGCAAAACAGGAAAAAATACAGAAATCAGAATTGGACACTCTCAATGCCGGATTTTTGACTTTACATCGTGCCCTGATAACTTCGCAGCATAAATTTTGTGAACTCGGTGATTAAATTAAAATGAAACTGACGGTTGAACAGTTAGCTAAGCGCCTCGGCGCCGAGCTGGTTAACACAGGCGGCCAGGCCCAAGGGAAGATAAGCGCCATCGGTCCTGTAGAGGCAGCCGGCGAGAATGACATCACGTTTGTCAAAAGCGACAAACACATAGCGGCCCTCATAAAATCGCGGGCAGCGGCGGCTATTGTGCAAAAGAGCATCGAGGGTTACAACGGGGCTCAGCTAATTGTCAAAAATGTTGATACTGCCTTGATAGAGGTATTGAACATCTTTGCGCCCGAATTGAAAAAGCCGACAAGAGAAATTGACCCGAGCGCAAGGCTCGGAAAGAATGTCAAACTGGCTGAGGACATATCCATCGAGCCAAATGCCGTAATCGATGACAATGTCGAGATAGGCGAGAACAGCATAATCGGCAGCGGCTGCAAAATAGGCGAGAATACAAAAATCGGCAAAAACTGCCAACTTGACAGCAATGTCGTCATCCACCATAACTGCCAAATAGGCAACAATGTCATCATCCAGGCAAACAGCACCATCGGCTCGACCGGCTTTGGTTATTCGTTTATCGACGGCACTCATAAACTCATTCCGCACAATGGCGGAGTGGTGATTGAAGATTTTGTGGAGATAGGCGCCAACTGCTGCATCGACAGGGCGAAGTTCGGCAATACTATAATCGGGGCCGGCACAAAGATAGACAACCTCGTGCAAATCGCTCATAACGTGGTGATTGGCAAATGCTGTTTGATAGCCGGCCAGGTCGGTATTTCCGGCAGCTGCAAGCTAGGCGACGGTGTGGTTTTAGGCGGCCAAGTCGGCCTGGCAGATAATATCGAGATAGGAGACGGCACAATGATAAGTGCCCAGGCCGGTGTTGCAAATAACATCGAAGCCGGCCGGCAGGTAGCCTGGACACCTGCGATTGACAAGAGAAAAGCATTCAGAATAGTCAGCTCGCTGATGCGTCTGCCGAAAATGGCTGAGCAGTTCAAGCAGATGGTCAATAGAATAGAAGAACTTGAAAAGGACAAATAGCGACTGGGATTTCCGATTTACGATTGCCGATTGCCAATTGCAAATCGGAAATCAAAAATCGTAAATCGTAAATGCTCCTGACTCACTATTATGAAGCCGCAAAAAACAATAAAAACCGAATGCAAACTCAATGGCATAGGCCTGTTCAGCGGTCAGGAGGCAAATGTTACTTTTCGCCCGGCTGCTGTTAATTCCGGCGTGGTTTTCATCCGTACTGATGTGCCCGATGCGGTCAGGATAAGCGCAGTTGTGCCCAATCTTGCCGAGCGGAGCCGGCGCACAACGATAAAGAAAGGTTCCATCAGCATTGAAACTGTTGAGCATTGCTTGGCTGCCATAGCAGCAATGGAGATTGACAATCTGGTTGTGGAAGTCAGCGGCCCGGAGCTTCCGGCGCCTGATTGCAGCAGTTCTGTGTATTTCAAGGTCCTCAAACGCGCAGGGATAAATGAGCAGCAGGCAGACCGAAAAGAATTTATAATCAGAGAGCCGGTCAGCATTGTTGTCGGCGACGCCTCGATATATGCCCTTCCGTATGCGGACGACGGATTAAATATCACCTACGACCTGGATTATAGCGGCCATACCGGAATCGGCAGACAGATTTTCAGTTATCGGCTTACACCGGAGAGCTTTGAAAAGCATCTGGCGCCGGCTCGAACATTTTTGCTCGAGGCCGAGGCAAAGCAGTTCCAAGCCCGCGGCGTGGGAACGCACATCAGCCCCCGCGATATTCTTGTTATCAACTCGGACGGCCCCATCAAGAACAGCTACAGATTTCCCAACGAATGTGCAAGGCATAAGATTGTTGATTTAATCGGAGACCTTGCACTGGTCGGCAGGGCCATCAAAGGCAGAATCGTGGCTTATAAAAGCGGCCATACGCTGAACCAGCAGCTTGCGAGAAGATTGTATGAGGCGGCCGAGCAGCAGGAACGAATACAGGCATACGGCACCGATGCGCTTTTAGATATTCGGCAGATTGCAAAGATTCTGCCGCACAGATACCCGTTTCTGTTAGTGGACAAGGTAATTGAAATCGACGGCGACACCCGAATAAAGGCCATAAAAAACGTAAGCTTCAATGAGCAGTTTTTCCAAGGCCATTTCCCGGGCACGCCCATTATGCCCGGTGTCCTCATCGTTGAAGCGATGGCCCAAGTTTCGGGCCTGTTGTTTGCACAGCGTTTGGAACACACCGGCAAACTCGCCGTCCTGTTGAGTATGGACAACGTAAAATTGCGCAAATCCGTCGTTCCCGGCGACCAGCTTATCCTCACCTCCGAGACGATACGGCTTCGCAAAAGAACCGCCCAATGCCGGTGCAAGGCAATAGTCGGCCCAACGGTTGTCGCCGAGGCGCAAATAAAATTTATGCTTGTTGACGATGATAAGGCGTAATGCACAATTGAAAATCCTGAGGAACAAAAATGAAAGACTGCAATACGAAAATGCTTAAGATACATCCCAGCGCAGTGATACACGAGGATGCCCAGCTGGCTGATGATATTACAATCGGTCCAAACTGTGTTATTGACAGCGGGGTTTCCATCGGGGCCGGCACAACTCTTGAAGCCAACGTCGTGATTAACCAAAACGTCATTATCGGGAACAACAACCACTTTTTTGCCAATTGTGTAATAGGCGGCAGTCCACAGCTTTTGGGTTTAAATTCGAATGACCCGATTGGCGGACTTGTGATAGGCGATAATAATATCTTCCGTGAGCAGGTAACAATCCACACGAGCATTTATCAAGGCAGATTTACAAAAGTAGGAAATGACAACCTCCTTATGATAGGCGTGCATATCGGGCACGACTGCACTCTTGAAGATAAGATTATTATGAGTAACTATTCGCAGATAAGCGGACACTGCCGAATCGAAACCGGTGTCTGGCTAAGCGGTATGGTTCTGCTGCACCAGTTTGTTACTCTCGGCAAGTGGTGCTATGCCGCGGGATTTGCCGGAATTAACAAGGACGTTCCGCCTTTTCTCATCGTCAGCGGACATTATCCGCCAAAGGTCCGGGGTGTTAACAAACGAGGCATGAAACGAGCAGGACTGAGCCAGCGGCAACAAGAAAATATATACCAGGCATACAAAACACTCTATCGCCAGGGCGGAACACTGCTGGGGAATGCAAAAGCCCTGGCACAATCCGCAGGGGGATATCTGACGGCAGAAAACGAACTCGATGAAAATGTTCGGGCTATGATTGATATGATAACGAGAAGCAGCGAGCATCGGTATGGCAGATACCTCGAAAAGTTCAGACATTAAAAAGAAATATTCTCTTTAACCAACGAAAGATAATCAATGGACAAGATAAGAACCGCTGTTGTCGGCGCAGGCAAAATGGGTTCGATACACGCTAATGTCTATGGCAGCTTGCCGCAGTGCGAGCTTGTTGCCGTAGTTGACATCGTAGAAAACAAGGCACAGAAGCTGGCTGAACAGCACCACTGCCTGGCCGCAACCCGTTGTGAGGATATCCTGGACAAGGTCGATGCAGTAACCATAGCGACGCCGACGGTAACACATCTGGAGCTGGCAAAAATCTTTATCAAAAACAATATTGCAGTAATGATAGAAAAGCCGTTAGCTGCCAATGTAAAAAACGGCAGAAAAATCGTTTCCCTTGCGAAGAAAAATAATTGCCTTGTAGCCGTGGGCCATTCCGAGCGGTGCAATCCGGTTGTGCAGGCGATGAAACGTCTCAATATCGAGCCGAAGTTTATAGAAGCCATGCGCATCAGCCCGTATCCCTTCCGTTCGACCGACGTCGGAGTTGTGCTGGATGTTATGATTCACGATATAGATATTATTCTTTCTCTGGCTGCGAGCAAAATCAGGAAAATAGACGCGGTAGGCGTTAGTGTCGTTGAAGAAAATGAAGACATCTGCAATGCAAGGATTATTTTTGACAACGGATGTATCGCAAATATTACGGCGTCCCGGCTGGCACTGAAAACCGAAAGGAAGGTCAGGGTGTTCAGCAGGCAGGCGTATTTGAGCGTGGATTATTTCAAAAAGAGCGGCATTATCATAAAGGCCGACCCGAATGTTAATGTTCTTAAGTGGATAAAAGAACAAAGAGCAAAAGGCGAACTTGACCTGACAATGATGAACTGGCCGGATTTATTACACATCGAGCAGCTTGAAATAGACGATAAGGAGCCAATCCGTTTGCAGCAGGAGGCTTTTCTGGCGGCCGTTACGGATAGAACACTGCTGCCGGAGGTCAGTGCCGAGCAGGGCCTGGCAGCACTTCAATGCGCCGATATGATTCTAAAATCCGTCAAAAAGCACAAATGGAAGGATGAAATAGCATACACTACGCAACAGACGACCCAATGAAATAATACATACTCTGTTTACAATAATATAGATACGAAAGGCAAATTTTATGAGCGGCAGCAAATTCCGGATATTCACGTTATGCACGGCTGTTATACTGAGCTTTGGATGTAAAGAAAAACAGGAAATGCAAAACAAACAGGCGAAAGAAGAAATCAACGAAACAAAAAAGGAAAGCAGGCAGGCGAAAATGGTAAAATTGCAAACAAGCATGGGCGCTCTCGTTATCGAGCTCAATGAAGAAGCAGCGCCTGCTACAGTAAAGAATTTTCTCACGTATGTGGAAGAAGGTTTTTATGACGGAACGATATTTCACAGAGTCATATCGAATTTTATGATACAGGGCGGCGGGTTCACAGAGCAGATGAAGCGAAAAGAGACGCACGCTCCAATAACAAACGAGGCCGGCAACGGCCTGAAAAACGACCGAGGCACCGTCGCAATGGCCAGAACAAACGACCCGCACAGCGCAACTTCACAATTCTTCATCAATCACAGAAACAACGACCCTCTAAATTATGTTGAGAACCAAAATCCCGGCTATGCGGTGTTCGGAAAAGTAATCGAAGGTATGGATATCGTGGATGCGATAGCACAGGTTATGACAACAGCGCGAATGGGTATGCGTGATGTTCCTGTTGAGCCGGTGATAATAAAATCGGCTGAAGTCGTGCAGGACTAAGTTTTCAGCTTCAGCTTGCTAACGGTATTATGTGCGAGGCGGGTCGGCTCGGGAATTCGGTATTTTGTTGTGCAGGCCAGCGTGATTTTTATTGCATCTTCCAACAAACACTTGTTACCAACAGAAACAAAAACCGGTTTAACATTTGTGCGTGTCCGAACCACCGCACCAATAACTTCATTTTTGTCTTTCAATAAACTATGTGATCCTTTTCCCGGCGGCGGCTCTTCGAACTGGCCTGTTAATCTGCTTTTTGCACAACCGATGGTGGGGCTGTCGAAGAACAGGCCCAGATGAGCCGCCAGTCCGAGCCGACGTGGATGAGCGACACCCTGGCCGTCAATCATAAATATATCCGGCTTGCTCTTTAGCTTTTCAACCGCCGCGATGCAGACAGGCGCCTCGCGAAAAGACAAAAGACCCGGTATATAAGGGAAATCGGCCTTTTCAACGGCGCTTGCCGTTTCCAATATTTCAAAATCATCCTGCCTCGCCGACGGCACCCGTAACACTAAAACAGCGGCAATAATTCTCCGGCCATCCTTACTTATAGCGCAATCCAGACCCGCGACTAATTTTGGCGGCTTGCTTACCGGCGTAAACTGCACCTTGCCGGCAAGGCGTTTCTGTAGGGCCACCGCCTGCGAATATGACAAATCCCAGTTATGCAGCTTTTTCATTGATTATTAAGGTTATTGAGCATCGGCTACCTTCGAACTATCAAAAAACATTTTACCTTTTTGCGATGACTTGTTACAATGATTAGTTTGGGCTATTGTCAGAATTTAACGAAATTACACTACTCCATCAGTAAAGCAATATGGCCAAACGGACGGAAAAAGCTATCAGGATAACAGGTGCAGCCGAGCACAACCTGAAAAATATCGATATAGACATTCCTCGTGATAAGCTGGTGGTTATAACGGGGATTTCCGGCTCCGGCAAAAGCTCACTTGCCTTCGATACCATTTACGCCGAGGGCAGGAGAAAATATGTCGAGTCGCTCAGTACCTATGCCCGGCAGTTTCTCGAGCAGATGCAAAAACCGGCTGTGTCTGATATAACAGGCCTGCCGCCTACTATTGCCATAGAGCAGCGAAGCGCCAGCAGTAATCCGCGTTCGACGGTGGCCACTACCACAGAGATTTATGATTATTTTCGTCTGCTTTTTGCCCGCGTCGGCCAGCCGCACTGCTGGGTATGCGGCAAAGAGATTACCAGCCAGCATTCTTCACAGATAGTAGAATCGATTCTCGCTCGGCCGCAGGACGCGAAAATCCAGATTTGTGCGCCGCTGGTTCGCGGCAAAAAAGGCGAGCACAAAGACATCTTCACTGCGATACAACGTGAAGGTTTTGTTCGTGTGCGAGTTGACGGGACCATTTACGATGTGCGCAACGTCCCGCTTTTGGATAAGAACAAAAAGCACCATATTGCAGCGGTCGTTGACAGATTGATTATCAAAGAAGGCGTTCGCATCCGGCTGGCGGATTCGGTGGAGACGGCGCTGAAACTGGCTGACGGAATACTTTTGGTGCTGGTACAGGAGCCGGACCCACCTTCTCGCCTATCGGCGAAGCCGATGGTGGTGATGTCTCCCCTGAAAGCGGACAATGATAACAGCGGCACGGACGGCAAATGGCAGGAGGTTATCTACAGTGAGAAATTCGCCTGTCCGAAGCACCCGCAGGCATCGCTCGAAGAGTTATCGCCTCGGCTTTTCAGCTTTAACAGCCCCTACGGCGCGTGCAAAAGCTGCGACGGGCTGGGGACGATTCTCGAATTTGACCCCGAGCTGATTGTGCCGGACAAAAGTATCTCGCTGGAGCACGGGGCCATCGAGGCCTGGCGCAAAGGCGGAAAGAGAATGAACATCTTCTATAACCGGCTCGTCAACCGCTTCTGCCGCAAGATAGGGATAAGCAAATCAATACCATTTGAGCAGATACCAAAGGAGCCAAGAAGGATACTGATGTATGGCTCAACGCCCGCTGACGAAGAAAAATACGGTTTCTGGTTTGAAGGTGTCATCCCGAACCTGGCCAGGCGATGGAAGAATACCAACAGCGAATACGTCAAGCTTCGGCTGTCGGGCTACCTCTCGGAGCAGCCCTGCCGCAGCTGCGGCGGTGCACGACTCCGCCCGGAAGCAATCGCCGTTACCATAGACGGCAAAAACATACACGAATTGACAAAACTTTCCATCGAAAAGGCACAGGAATTTTTCAATAAACTTAAACTGGACAAAGAAAAAACCCTGATAGCCGCACAGGTATTAAAGGAAATAAAGGCCCGGCTGAAGTTTATGGTTGATGTCGGACTTGAGTATCTGACGCTCGACCGCAGAAGCGGCACCCTGGCAGGCGGCGAGGCCCAGCGGATTCGACTTGCAACACAGGTCGGCAGCGGGCTGGTCGGGGTTTGTTATGTGCTTGATGAGCCGACAATAGGCCTGCATAAGCGGGACAATAACCGACTGCTGGGGATACTGCAGCGGCTCAGCCGGCTCGGCAATACGGTCATTGTTGTCGAGCACGACGAAGACATTATCAAAAGCGCAGACCATATTATCGATATCGGCCCGGCTGCAGGTGCCAACGGCGGCGAAGTTGTCGTCCAGGGCAGTTTCGAGGCCGTGAAACGCTGCAGAAAATCGCTGACAGGCGAATATCTCAGCGGCAGAAAGAGGATAGAGCTGCCGACCTGCCGACGCAAATATGACCTGAGAAGATGCATCGAGGTCAAAGAGGCCTGCGAGAACAATCTCAAAAATATCGACGTGAAGTTTCCGCTTGGTGTGTTTAGCTGTGTGACGGGCGTTTCGGGCTCCGGCAAGAGCAGTTTAGTCAGCCAGATTTTATTACCGGCCTGCAGACGCCGGTTATACGGCTCCCGCGACAAGCCAGGCAGGCATAAGACTATTTACGGTGATTCGCAGATAGATAAGGTCATAGAGATAGACCAGTCGCCAATCGGCAAGACGCCGCGCAGCAATCCGGCTACATATACCGGCGTCTTCGACCTCATAAGAAAGCTGTTCAGTATGACGCGTGAGGCAAAGATTCGCGGTTATAAGGCAGGGCGATTCAGCTTCAACGTCAAAGGCGGACGCTGTGAGCATTGCCGGGGGCAGGGAACCAAAAAGATTGAAATGCACTTTTTGCCGGATATCTACGTAACCTGTCAGAACTGCAAAGGTAAAAGATATAATCCGGAGACGCTTCAGGTTACTTACAAGGGCAAAAATATCGCCGATGTGCTCGATATGAGGATTGCCGAGTCGCTTGATTTCTTCAAGAACTTCCCGAAGATAACCAGAATCCTGCAGACCTTGAACGATGTTGGTATGGGTTATATGCAGTTAGGCCAGTCCTCAACGACGCTTTCCGGCGGTGAATCCCAGCGGGTAAAACTTTCCGCAGAGCTGGGCAAGGCAGCCACAGGGCACACTTTATATCTGCTCGATGAGCCGACAACGGGGCTGCACTTTGCCGATATTCACAACCTCTTAAATGTCTTGCAGCGGCTGACTGATTTCGGTAATACTGTTGTTGTAATCGAGCATAACCTTGACGTTATCAAGATGGCCGACTATATAATAGATCTCGGCCCCGAAGGCGGCGATGCCGGCGGCAGCGTGGTTGTCGCAGGAGCACCTGAAGAAATTATCAAAAACAAGAAAAGCTATACGGCAAAGTTCCTCAAAGAAAAATTACAGTCTGAGAAATAATAAGCCCTAATCGAGATTCAAAAATGTGGGAATTTGAGCTAAGCACAATCGAGGATTTGAAGCAGTTATGCGAGCAGCTCGGTGTCAGTATCGATGCCATAGAAGATACGAGCATCCTGAAAAAAACCGTCCAGGCCGGCAAACTTACAATCGGCAATTCACTCGCAGTTCATCCTATGGAGGGCTGTGACGGCGACTCCGAGGGCCGGCCCGGCAAACTGACGCTGCGGCGATATCAAAGATTCGCTGCAGGCGGGGCAGGGCTAATCTGGGGCGAGGCAACGGCGGTCGTCCCGGAGGGCAGAGCCAACCCACGACAGCTCTGGCTCAACGAAGACAACAAAAGCAGCTTTGCAGCGATGCTCAAAATGATGCGAGAAGCTGCCGCTGCGAGTATGGGCAAAGAGCACAGATCTGTCCTCGTCGCTCAGCTCACCCATTCAGGACGATACAGCAAGCCCGAAGGCGTCGCCCAGCCGATGATTGTCCAGCGCGACCGGTACCGCGATGCAATGGTTCCGCAAAAAACTCCTAATCCGAAATCAAACAGCAAAATACCAAAAGACCAGCCAATAGTTACAGATGAATACCTCGATAAACTTCAGGAGTCATATGTCACGGCTGCCCGAATTGCATTTGAAGTCGGCTTCGATGCGGTCGATATAAAATCCTGCCACGGCTATTTAATTAACGAGCTGTTCGCCTGCCACCAGAGAAAAGGCAAATACGGCGGCTCATTTGAAAACCGCACCAGGTTTCTGCTCGAGGTTATCGACAAAATCCGCAGCCGGTTCGGCGAAGATAAAACGATAACAACCCGATTGGGCATTTACGATGCAATACCTTATCCGTTCGGCTGGGCGGTCGATAAGACCGATTACACCAAGCCGGACCTGACAGAGCCGAAAAAGCTCATCGCTCTTTTGCAGAAGCGCGGCGTGAAGCTGATTAACATCACCATAGCAAATCCGTATTACAACCCGCACGTAGGCAGGCCCTTCAATGAACCAATTGTCGGCGGATACGAGGAGCCGGAACATCCGCTCGTCGGTGTCCACCGGCTCATCACGCTGGCTGGAGAAATTCAAAAGGAATTTCCTGATATTGCATTTGTCGGCACCGGCTATAGCTGGCTTAGGACGTTGTTTGCTAACGTAGCTGCGGCAAATAAAGCCAACGGTCTGATTACACTAATCGGCGCCGGCAGGATGGCCTTTGCGTATCCGGACTTCGCAAAGGACATTATCACCAAAGGCAGAATGTTTCCGGAAAAAGTATGCGTGGCCTGCAGCGGGTGCACGCAAATAATGCGCGACGCCGGAATGACCGGCTGTGTCGTGCGAGACAACAAAGTTTACGGGCCTATATTCAAACACGGCAGGATGAGCGACAGGGACAATCTCCTCCGTCTTGCAAAGGCCTGTCGGACCTGCCAGGAACCAACGTGCCAATTGGCCTGCCCGGCAGGTGTTGACATACCGAAATTCATAAATCTTTTTTTAGACGGCAAAGAACAACAGGCATACGAAGTGCTGAGGCAGTCCAATATATTCGGCGAGGTCTGTGGGTGGCTGTGTCCGGTCGAGCAGCAATGCGAAGGCAATTGTCTGCAGGGATTCATCGGCGACGGGCCTTTGCCGATTGCTGCTATACAAAGATACCTCGCCTCGACCGCCAACAAAAACGGCTGGTCGAAGTTAAGGATACCACAAGAATCGACCGGCAAAAAAGTAGCCGTGATTGGTGCCGGGCCTGCAGGTCTTGCCTGTTCGGCAACATTGCTTGAGGCCGGCTACACGGTAACTGTCTTCGACAGTGCCAGCGAATTCGGCGGGATGATAGAATCGGCCATACCATCGCAAAGACAGGGCGCTGCATTAAAAAATGAAATTACAGCCGTATTCGAAGACGTCACTTCGGACAGATTCATAAAGAAGCTCGGCAAAAAATTAGATGCCGGCTTAAATCTCGATACGATTATGGCTGATGGCTTCGATGCCGCCTTTATCAGCATCGGCCTGGCAAATTCGGTCAGCATTATTAACAGGGAAGTTGACGGGTTATGGAATGCGCTGGATTTTCTTTTGAAGGCAAAAAAAACAGGCGAACCGGACGTTAAAGGAAAAAGAGTCGCCGTAGCAGGCGGCGGAAATACCGCTATCGATGTTGCGGTAACTGCAAAACAGCTTGGGGCCAGGGATGTTTACATCGTATATCGCCGGTCTTTCGAAGAGATGCCTGCCTCGAAAAACGAACGCGACCAGGCCTTGAACGAAGGTATTCATTTTCTTATACTGACGCAATTGCTGGACGTCAACTGCAAGAATGGAAAACTGACAGGTATTCGGGTGTGTCCGACCAGATTGGGCGAGCCGGATGAGTCGGGCAGACGCAGGCCGCAGCTTATAGAATCAAGCGCTTATAACCTCGATATGGATATTGTTGTGGAAGCAATAGGCCAGAAGTCGCCGGACCAAATCAGCGAAATTCTGCCCGGTGTGGAACTGAAAAAAGGCCTTATCAAGACAAAGAAAAACTCACTGGCAACATCGCGGCAGGGCGTCTTTGCCGGCGGCGACCTCGTCCGAGGGCCATCGACCGTAGTTGCAGCGGTTGCAGATGGAATGAAGGCCGCAAAGGAAATAGATAAATTCCTGAAACAATAAACAAAGAAAGGATTCTGAAATGTCGGAAAGACCATTAGCAATCGTTACCGGCGCAAGCCGCGGTATCGGAAAAGCAATTGCAAAAGAGCTGGCTTCGCTCGGCTACGACCTCGTTATCAACCATTTTGATTTTACCGCAGATGGCAAACCCGATGAATCAAGAGCATCGCAAACGCAAAAGGAAATCAAGCAGTCAGGGGCACAGTGTGAAGCCCTGAGCGGCGATGTCAGCAGTGTTGAGGACCGAAATGCACTCGTGTCTTTAGCCAAAAGCAAATTCGGCAGATGCGATATGCTCGTAAATAATGCGGGCGTTGCTCCTTTGAAACGGCTGGACCTCCTCGAAGCGACAGAGGAAAGCTTCGACAGGGTGATGAGCATAAATCTCAAAGGCCCCTATTTTCTGACTCAAATGGTGGCCAACTGGATGATTGAGCAGCAAAAGCAGCACGGCGACCGCAGCTTTAGAATCGTAAATACCGGCTCAATGTCGGCATATACCAGCTCGACCGGACGCGGAGAATACTGCGTGAGCAAGGCGGGCGTCACTATGATGACGAAACTTTATGCGGACAGGTTAGCTGAATATGGTATTGGAGTATTTGAAATCAGGCCCGGCATCATAGCAACCGATATGACCAGCGTTGTCAAAGATA
>CAZBWE010000002.1:0-61934 GCA_964495465.1 uncultured Pirellulales bacterium | reverse complement strand
AGCCGAAGGTGAAACATCCGGCTTAACTATTCTGTCACCCTGAGCGAAGCGAAGGGTCTGGCTCAACTACTCTGTCACCCTGAGCAAAGCGAAGGGCTCAGAATGACAAGGCGGTATGTCATCCTGAGGCGCACTTACCCCTGTCATCCTGAGGCGCAGCCGAAGGGTCTGGCTTGTATATTCCGTCACCTTGAGCGAAGCGAAGGATTCAGGCATCCTTATCCCTCCGTCGTCCGTCCTCTGATAAGGGTTATTCCATCTCCTCTTTTTGCAGCATCTGGATAATCTCCGCCTTTGTGGGCATCGCCTCAATCGAGCCGAACTTCGTGCAGGCAAGCGCCCCCGCCGCCGATGCGAACCGAAGCGCCTTTCGTACGTTGTCGCCGACGGCGCAGGATGCGGCAAGTGCGCCCGCAAATGCGTCACCTCTTCCGGCTTGGTCGACAAGCTCCACTTCGAACGAAGGAATATGGTCGGCACCGCTTCTGTCAACAACCATACAGCCGCGCCTGCCCATCGTTATCACGGCACAGCCGACCCCTCGCGCAACCAGGTCAGAGCCAACCATTTTGGCGGTTCGAATACTGGCATCGGACTGGTCGGTGATGTCGGCGGCTTCGTAAAGGTTCGGGATGAGTATGTCGGCTGTGAAATATTCGTTGGGCAAATCGTGGGTTTTGCTGCCGGGTCTTTCTACTGGCCTGACGGGGTCGAGGATGACTTGTGTGCCGTGCACTTTTGCGCACCGTATAGCCGAGACAATCGCATCCTGCGGCAGTCGGCCATGTATCAAACATATGTCCGCCTTGGAGATAAGCTCCTCAGCGGCCTCGATGTCACGCAAGCTTAACGCGCTGTTGGCGCCCGGGTAGTAGCAGGTCGCATTTTCGCCTTCGGCGTTGACCAGCGTTACAATAACCCCGGTATTCTTGGCCTTGACCGTATAGACATAATCGGTATTGACATTGAAGTCGGTTAGACTCTTTCTGGCCATCTCGGCAAAAGGGTCGCCTCCGACTTTGCTGATAAGATGCACCTCGCAGCCGCAAAGCGCAGCTTGTGCCGCTTGGTTGGGCCCGGCACCGGTGGCTGTGTATGAAAGGGCCGAGCCGGCTACGCTTTGACCAGGCGACGGGACCTGGCTGCACCTTATCGCCATATCGACGTATGTGCCGCCGACTACTACTACATTGGGAACTCTCGCCGGCATTTTTGTCCTTACTGCTGCGAAGGCCCTTACCGAACCTTCGATGCCTTTGGCATTTGAGAAATCCTTTTTGTAAAACCAGTATAACCTTTTTGGTTGCAATTGCAAACTATTTTTCAAAAGCCGGTCGATATGCAGGTAAAGTTATTTGGCAGGGGTTTTTCCGATGTTTTTCACCGCTTTCCAGCGTGAGCAGCCGGCTGTCTTCCATCCTCCGCCGACATTTCTTCACAGATATTCTATTTCGACATGCAGGCGGGGTCAAAAGGGTTCGCTCTGCAATCTATCAGCCAGCTTTCAGCCATTCGGGCAAAGTCGTAAAAGTCCACCCGGCAGTCATTGTTGATATCACCTGCCAAAGCAAAAGAACAGACCGTCTCTCTTTAATTGAATTGCCACCAGTCAAAATTAAACAGTTTCCCATTGCCACCGGTAAATACCAGATACAAGTCACGTACCCCAGCAGCGCCTTTTACTGAACAAGATGAGATCACCCAGTTCTGCCAACCGCCGGTACCCGAAACAGCACAGCTTCCCACCAGTGTTCCGCTCGGACTATCGAGGCGAATCTCAATGTTTCCTCCTTTTGTTTCTGAAGCCACCCTGGCCTTGAAAGATTTTGCACCCTTGCCAAAATCCACACCTTTGATTTTAATGTAGTCTCCGTTTTCGATATCGCAGACATTCATTCCGCCTTCATCGCATTTTTCCGTTTCAACGCCTGATTCCCAGCAAATCGTTTCGGCTTGAACTGTGTCGTAAGGATTAAGTGTTCCAATCTGGGGTGCACCAACTTTGGTCATATTGATCGTCGGGATTGTACCGTCTTCATTATACTTAAACTGTTCAACGCATACCGAACGGGTAAAACCACCGCCTCCCGGCAACGCACCGTTATGATAAAAGAAGTAGGAATTTTCCTTATAATCGCATACTCCCGGATGGTTTGTAAAACTGCCGCCCTGCGTAGGCATTATTACACCCCGGAAAGTCCAGGGCCCGGTAGAACTGGAGCTGGTTGAATAAGAAATATGTTCAGAGATAGGACCGGCGGCAAAAATCATGTAGTATAATCCGTTGCGCTTATAGAGCCACGGGCCCTCCTCGTATTGAGTCGGCCTATCAGTTTTGGAACGCACTCCAAAACTCTCTGTTGTCAGAGGCACCTTATTAATCTTATCTGAATAGGAAATCATATCTTTGTTTAATTTTACATAATACAGGTTGGGATTACCCCAATAGAGGTAGGCCTGCCCGTCATCATCGATAAATACCGTCGGGTCGATGTCGCCTTTGCCGGTATATACTAAGGGATGTCCAAGAGGGTCGCTAAACGGTCCGGCGGGGTCTGTTGCCACCGCTACGCCAACTGCCATCCCGCCATTTTTTTGGTTCATAGGAACATAATGGTAAAACTTGCCGTCTCTGAAGACACACTGACCGGCCCAGCAATCGCCTCTTGCCCAACTAAATGTTTTGTAGGACAATGGCGAACCGAGATCTGTCCAGTTAACCATATCGGTTGTGCTATAACATCTCCAGTCATTCATAGTAAAGAAGTTCCGCACTAATACGTCTTCATCATGGCTGGTATAAATGTACACCATTTCGTCATGAACCAGCGGTGCCGGATCTGCGGTATATCTGGTTTGGATAATAGGATTGTCCGCACAGCATGTTGTCCCTAAAGCTGCCGTAAAGACCAGCATGATACCTGTGACTCGTTTCTGAATTTCTAATCTTTTCATAGTTTTCTCCAAATTCTTAGCGGTTTTAAATTACTCGAACTTCCACCAATTGAAGTTCAGCACCGGCCAGCGACCTCCGATTGATTTAAAATATAAATCGTAGACGCCTTTCACGTTGTGTCACTTGGGAATATCCCTGATTCGCAAAGCCGGCCAGAACAAACAGTATCATGAGAATTCGACAGTTCATGGTGGTTATTCCTACTTATTTGGCTATTTCATTTCTTCAAAAACCATTTTGTCGAGGTTAAGGTAATCACCGTCAACAACCAGGTTCAGCAAATGCTGACCGGCATCAAGGTTAACCGTCTTTGTAACGACTTCCCAGTTTTGAAATCCTGTAGTATTTGGAATTGATATTATTCCCGTTATGTCTGCACCATCACATTCGAGATGTAATTTTCCACTATCGAAAGCTGAGGCAATATAGAATGAAATCTGGTACGATGCAGATTTACTGACAGTAACTGTATATGCCATCCAATCTCCGATATGAGTCCAACCTACATTGTAACCACCTGCAGCACATTTTTCGATATCCACACCTTCGTTGAGCCGATATTGCCCGCCTTCATTAATTTCATCTCTGTCATAGTAAGCATCGCCCGGGCATCCGGTATCGAAGTCTTCAGCTTCAATGGTCCCAGGAATAGTATGTGGCTTGAAAGCTTCCTGCTTCAACTCGCAAACATCCATGAGCTTCCAACCAAAAAGGGAACTGTTTTCCGAGTTGAGTAATCCGGCTTTACTACCTTCAACAACGGGAGTATTTACAGATAATATGATATTTGGAAATTGCTTATTCGAAATTTTCAATAGTCCATTATATGAGTTTTCAATTCTCCAAAATTGACTGTCTTTCCCGTTATCATTTGAAATCATAAGATCATTATTAACACCACACTCGAATACCTTTTTACCATCTTCCCTATTCAGAATTTTATAAATGCCCTTACCGGCAGGTTCCAACTTCCATTGGTTCGCAGTGACTTTTCTTTTACCAGTTAGTGTCAAATCTGAACCAAGCACCAGATTGCCTGTGTTGTCACCCGGAACGAGATGATAATGTGGCGTGCAATTGAGGTCAGCATACTTGTCGAGCGGCGGAATCCTGTCCTCGAAATTGAGTTTTAGTACGTACGCCAGTTCTTCGAATGAGCGTTCGGGCAAGTAAACGGTCAATCCTTCTGTATCTTGCTTATAAGTTAATGGCAGGTATTTTGCGGCTTCGCCATTGATTAGTTCAACGGATTTCAGGTTTTTGATATCGATTCTGTCAGAAGCTAATGAAGCAAGCTTTATTTCTTTCTGGTCTTTTTCCCATCCGAGCAAAATTGCATACAGAGTCGTGTTATCTTTCGACCGGGTATAGCGAGCGTCTTTGGCTGTTCCTTCGCTCGGAGGTCCCATGACGCCATGCGCCGCTCCCATTTTCGTCGGGCCTTCTCCGTATTTTTCCCACGCACGGGTGGCATAAACAGCTTCGCCGTATTTTTTAAGCCATGCACCCATAGTGAGTAGTATGTCTTTCTGTTCCTGAGGTATAGTGCCATCTGCCTTGGGTGAGATATTAAGCAACAGGTTGCCGTTTTTGCTGATTCTGTCAAGAAAGCCATGAAGAATCTGTTTTTTGGAATAATATCCGATTCCCTCCGTGTAGCACCAGCTCGAGGAACTGATGGCATCATCTGTCAGCCAGTAATTTTCAGTGATATCGGCAGGGCCTCCCCGCTCATAATCGAGAACCGCGCATTTAGGGTTCAGTCCGTCTTTATAGGTAGCGACGACTTCCTTGCCCCATGCGGTCGCCTGGTTGTAATAGTAAGCCAGAAACTCAAGCAGAACCGACTTGGAGATCACGTGCAGATTGAAATCCTGCCAGAGGATATCGGGTTGATAGTTATCGATAATTTCTTTATGCTTATTCAGCCAGAAAGCCTCATTTTTTTCTTTTCCCTGCTGGCCGTAAAGCATTTGAATCTTTGGATCGTCGGTCTTCGGCACAGCGTCGTAAAATCCGGTGATGTTGTAGGCGTGATGCATGGAAAGAATGACCTTCATGTCCCTTTTTCGTATGACATCCGCTAACAAACCGACCAGATCCAGTTGCGGCCCCGTATCCTTGGCGTTCCAGGGATTGGCCTTGCTGGCCCACATGGAAAAGCCGTCGTGGTGTTCGGCCACGGGTCCGGCAAATTTCGCGCCGGCGTCGGCAAACAACTGCGCCCATTCGTCGGGATCGAATTTTCCGCCTTCCGATTTGAGCTTGGGGGCAAACTGCATGAAACGGCCTTGCTTGTCTTTTGCCCCGGTGATGAATTTGTGATAGGGCCACTCGGATACCTCGCCGTAGGTTTCCAGATGGTATTTGTTCTCCGATGATCCTTTTCGATACATGTTGCGCGGATACCACTCGTTTGCAAAGGCCGGAACCGAGTAAACCCCCCAATGGAAATAGATACCAAATTTGGCGTCTTTGAACCATTCAGGGACAGGATTTGCCTTCTCCAATGATTCAAAGTCAGGTTGGTAAATCTGCTTCTGCGTCTGAACAGGATTCTGATTAAATTTCCAGCCATGCATATTAAGGAGAAAGCCGGGGCCGCCCACGAACCTGAAGACGACATCGTGCCGGCCCTTCACTCCGCTCAGTTCGCAGGTTTGGGTGATCCAGGATTGCCAACCGCTGGTGTTGTTCACCTTACAGGACCCGACGAGCAGTCCGTCCACACGGTCCAGGCGGATTTCTATTGTGCCACCGTTGGTCGCAGATGCAACGCGGAGTTCCACCGTACCTGCGCCTGCGCCGAAATCGAGCCTGTTGAATCTCACCCAGTCGCCATTTTCTATGAAGCCGATGTTTTTACCGCCTTCAGCACTGTCTTCAGTCTGGATCCCCTTCTCTTCATTAAACTCCGCAGCGCTGTTCTGAACAAAGGGATCACGGTAGGAAACCGCAATGTTAATCAGGGCCGTGACCGGATTTCCAAGATCGCCCTTGAACACCACGTGGATGGTGGTGTCACCCTTTTCCAAGGCGGTCATTAGGCCGTCCCTAACGGAAACAACCTTTGGATTTTCCACGGTGAAGACGGCTTTGTCCGTGACGTCTTCGGTGTGGCCGTCGAGAAATTCCGCCGTTGCGGTAAAGGCCTGCGTGTTGCCAGCTATAAGGTGCGTGTCCGCTACACTGACGGTCAGCTTGCGGGGGACAAATTCGCTCTTTAAATCCTTCACGATAACGGGCAGGACATCCGACTTGTCTGCAAAGACGGCGTCGATCTCGGTCATGCCGGGAGTTACACCAGAGATGATCCCGTCTCTCACGGACGCGACATCGGGTTTCCGCACCGTAATTCGGGCACTGCCAGTGACATCTCGGCTCGTGCCATCGGAATAGATCGCAAAAACCTTTAGTCGAACCCGATTTGCCGCACCATGGACGGAGTCGATCTTGTAGTGATCTACCGTGGCATCAAGAGCGACCAACTGCGGCGTGGCGGTCTTTTTCGCAAACTGCCAGTAGTCAATCTTGAAAAGATTGCCGGTGGAATCGCCTTTGAAGATGAGAAAAAGGTCATGGATACCGTCGGCGCCGGTAACCACTGTAGTCTCAATCTTCCATTGGCCGCAGGTGTAGGTTACCGGAAGCGTGCCGATGAGCGGCCCGTCCACACTATCGAGATGCAGCTCGATAGCTCCGCTTTTCGAGGCCCCGACTTGGGTGTCGTAGGCGATGGAGGCGGTGAAGGTGCCGGCGCCCTCACCGAAATTCACGCCCTTGACCTTGATGAAGGCATTATCGCGCGTGGGATAGACATTCATCCCGCCCCGGCTGCACGGCTCGGATTTAATGCCCTCGCTCCAGGCGATGGTTTCCGCTTCGGTGCGGACGTAAGGATCAAGTGTGCCGATCTGCGGAACGCTCTCGACTTCTTCCCACCAGGGAAGCTCCGGAATCGTGCCGTCCGGATTGTATTCATATTTCGCGACGCAAACCGAACGCCGTTCGTGGTGTTGATCCGTCAGGGCAAAGTTCAACTTGTAATTGAAACCGAAAACGTAGGAGCTGCCCTTGTACTCAATCATCCCCGGATGATTGCCGGTTGTTCGTCTGTCCGGCCGCATGATATAGCCCTTGTAGATCCAAGGGCCAGTGGGATTGTCGCTCATGGCGTATCCGATACCTTCGGGGCAGCAGGTGGAGGCATAAGCCATATAGTACCGGCCGTCGCGTTTGTATAACCAGGGGCCTTCCTGATAGTTGTCCGGCTTCGTGGGTTCCTGCACGATTCCGCCGGAGTAGGAAATCATGTCCTCATTGAGCTTCACATACCAAATATTCGGATTTCCCCAGTAGAGGTAGGCCTGTCCGTCATCGTCGATGAATGCTGCAGGATCAATGTATCCGGTTTTCTTGTCGATGAGGGGGCGGCCAAGGGCGTCCTTGAAGGGCCCCAACGGGGTATCTGCCACAGCGACGGCGATAACGTTCTTGGGCCATCCCGGCACGCTCACGGGTGCATAAAAGTAGAACTTGCCATTCCGTTCGATGACGTGAGGTGCCCAGGCGTCGTTTTCCTGCACCGCCCACGGGAACGTCTTTAGAGAGGCGACCGTTCCGTGATCCGTCCAGTTCACCATGTCCGTGGATGAGTAGCACTTCCAGTCGGGCATGAGGAATCTGCCCTGGCCTGAGGGAGCGTTATCATCATCATGGCTTGTGTAGAGATAGACGACGCCGTCATGCACCATGGGGGCCGGGTCGGCTGTAAAGCTGGTCTGAATAATCGGGTCAGCCGCATAGCATACCGCGGCTATCGATAGACTTACAAAAATACCTGTCCATTTTTTCATTGTAGCATCCTCTTTAATCAAAATTTCACCTGAATGGTTTCTACAGTGTAGTTGACGGATTTCACGTCGACCAAACCGGGTTCAAGCACGGCGTTCTGGTCCGGCGAAGTCACGACTATATTGAGCCGATTACTACTACATTGGGAACTCTCGCCGGCATTTCTGTCCTTATTGCTGCGAAGGTTTTAATAGTACCTTGTAATAGATAGAATCCTGGGTGTCATTCCTGCGAAAGGGTTTGTTGCCGAAGTAAAGATTGCTTCATCGTCCGGCACTTTGAAAAAGTGACGGACTCCTCGCAACGACAAAAAGTGCGTTTCTACGTCATTGCGAGCGGAGCGAAGCAATCTCAACCGCTGAATATCGAGTTTGGCAACAAGCCCGTAAGCAGGAATCCATAGTTTCGAATGTCCTGGATTCCGCATCAAGTGCGGAATGACAGCAATGCAAATCACTTGTTACAGAGCACCGGGACTTCGATGCTATTTGCGTTTGAGAAATCCTTTTCGAAATATCAGTATAACCTCTTCGGCGGCAAGTGCAAATAATTTTTATAAGCCCGTGAGCCGGTTTGAGGAATTGAAAGTAACGACCGTTGAGCTAAAAGAGTGATTCAGTATGAGAAAGGGGGGAGGGGCGCCAGGGCTATAGTAGCGCCCCCATGAACTATTCCAGTTTAATCGTTCTTTATCTGCCTCTTTTTCTAAGAAGCGTTATCGCACCAAACGCCAGCAGCCAGATTGTTGCCGGCTCCGGAATCAGGGTCAGATAGTCCTGCTTGCCGTCGTAAACAAAAGCCCGCAAATCTGCCTTTGGCCCTGTTCCGTCAAGTGCGTGCAGCATACTGTTTGCTTTGCTGGTGTCTAGCCCTGTGGCATAAAATCCGCCTGAGCCGCATGTGCCGTCAGTGGTAACATCCCACAAAGCTGGTGATGCAGGCAGGTCCTCGTAAATGATTTCCCAAATTACTGCTGCGAAGGCCTCGGCGTCGCTGTTTTGCTGTTCTGTATAAGTTCCGCCGGCGGACCAGGCAGGGTCATAGAATCTGCCCCAGGCCTCGCGGAGATATTCGGCCTTTTCAGAACCGATAATTACACCGGGTGATGTGCCCGGCTTTTGTGCATCTTCCGGCTGGACTACTTCGTATGTCTTCGTATAGTTCGGAGCATATTCCGACAGCTCTAAGCAGAATGTTGCAATCAAGCCGTTCTCCCAGAGCTTGCCTTCGCCGGTCCCATCGCTTTTATAGAGCATATACACGCCGATTCTTACATTGTTACCGTTCTGGCCGCCGCCCCACAGCCGAGCCAAGCCGCCTGCGCTGTAGCCGTCGTGCCGGACATCTACCGTGCTGATGCAGGCCTGTGCAAGTGATGACAATATTAGAGTAATGCCCGCCAGTGTGATTGTTAGTGTTTTTCTGTTCATCTTTTCTACCCCCATTTGATTTGTTAGTAATTTTCTGTGAAGATTGTTTTCAAGGTGTTGGATTACTTAAGTCGTGTGTCTTATCTTCACCCCCATTTGTAAAGTGTATTTTATCTTTTTTGAAATCTAAAGTCAAGAGAAATGTTTCCTATTTTACCAATTTTATTTAGATTATCTTTTTGTTTTTGATTTTTTGGCGGTTGTGCACCTCAAAGATATGTTTTATGGGACTGGCTGAATGAATAAATTATGCGCTTATAGATTTTGCCTCGGCTGTTATCGTGTTGACCGGCGAACAATATCGTAATCCTGCGGGAGTAATTGCAGGCGGATTAGGAATCATTTGGCATAAGATACCTGTCGAAAAAATCCTCGACCATTTTATCGATGTCCGTGCTTGTGAATCCGCCGTGGCCGCCGCCTTCGACCGTATGAAAACTGACCGGCACACCCGCATCTTTCAGTGCCTGGTAGAGAAGCTCGCTCTGGTTATGCGGGACAAGCGGGTCTTTATCGCCGTGAACAATCAAAAAAGGCGGGTCGTCCCTGCTTACATAAGTAATAGGATTGGCCCTTTGGCAGGCATCTTTGTTATCCTGAATTGCGCCCCCAACCAGCTTTGACTCCGGCGAATCGGCGGCATCGTGCTGCATACTGCTGGCAAACTGGCTCATCTTCGTAAAATCGGTCGGGCCGAAGAAATCACAAACTGTCTGAATACCGCTGGAAAATTTAAGGTTTCCGCCCTTGTCAAAATCCTTTATATCGCCCGTAGTGCCGAGTAAGGCGACAAGATGCCCCCCCGCCGATGCGCCCCAGGCGCCGAAGCGTTTCGGGTCGATATTATATTGGCCTGCATTTGCCCGCAACCAGCGGACAGCCGCTTTGCAGTCCTCAAGCTGGGCAGGGAAGATTGCGTGCTGGCTCAATCGGTAATTGATGCTGGCGACCGCATAGCCTCTGCTGACAAACCGCCGGGCAGGGCAGTGGCTTTTATCACCCCCCAGCCAGGCACCGCCGTGCACCCAGATTATCAACGGCATCGGCCCGCCGTTGCCTGCCTTCTCATGCAGATACAAATCCAGCTTGTTGCGCTCGTGGCCATTCGGGATGTATTCAATGTCGCGCAGAGTGCGAATCTCTGCATTGCCGGCGGCGACTTCGGATTCTTCTGGCTTCTTGGCAGAGGCGGTTTTCCTGCTGTTGTTGCCTGAACTATTGCAGCTGGTCGTGAAGGTAAATAGTGTTACTAAAACGACAGCGGCTTTGCACAATATATCTGTTCGTCGATTCAGTATCTCCAAAACTCCTTTTTAATATAATAGGGTATCTCTAAAACTTAAGGGTGTCTCTAAAAATTAATGAAGTTCAGTGCAGTTTGTCGCACATTTGATATATTTAGCTCATTGACAATTAAATTACGGTTATTCATATCATTGGCAAAGGATTGAACATGATGCAGGCAGGGCTTTTCGATTGGCAAAGACGTTTTGAGCAACTTGAACAAGGCGGTGTTCCGCTCGTTAAACTCAACGAAATAGTGCATTGGGAGAAATTTCGCCGTTCTATTGAAATTATTCGGGACAAACAACGAAAGTCCAATGCAGGCAGAAAGCCTTTCGATGCAATTGTCATGTTCAAAATAATGGTATTGCAGTCGCTTTATAATTTTTCTGATGACCAGATTGAATTTCAAGTCAGAGACCGTCTGAGTTTTATGCGTTTTTTGGGATTCTCTGTTAGTGATATTGTTCCTGATGCCAAAACCATTTGGCTGTTTAGAGAGCAGCTTGCCGAAGCCGGCATTGTCGAAAAACTTTTCAAGCAGTTTGATAAATTTCTCAGCGAAAACGGCTTTTCTGCTAAAAAGGGGCAGATAGTTGATGCAAGCATAGTAGCCGCACCCAAACAGCGTAACAGCAGAGAAGAGAACAAGGCCATCAAGAACGACAATACTCCCGAGGACTGGAGCGGTAATAAAAAACGCCAGAAAGATATAGATGCTCGCTGGGTAAAGAAGAACGGCAAAAACCAATTTGGTTATAAAAACCATATTGACATAGATGTTGAACATAAGCTTATTCGCAACTACGAGGTCACGCCTGTCTCTGTTCATGACAGCAATGTTTTTGAGCAGCTGCTTGACAAAAATAACAGCAGCCGAGATGTGTGGGCAGATTCTGCTTACGGCTCTTTTGAAGAGCGACAATCTCTTTGCGGGCAGGGTTTTCGCAGCCATATCCAGCGAAAAGGTTATCGCTATAAGAAGTTGACTCAGCGTCAGATACAGGGCAACTATAATCGAGCAAAGATTCGCAGTCGGGTTGAACACATATTCGGAGTTTAGGCGATGCGAGCGGGTAATCTGCTCATACAGACAATTGGTTTGGTGCGTGCCAAGGCGAAAATAGGTTTGCGAAATCTTGCGTATAATATAGACAGGTATTGCCTGCTGGCAGAGACTTAGCCAATGGAGGTTCCGCAGTGGAACTGAAAAAACAGATGATGCAGCTTGATGGCAATGGCTAATGCAGCCGCAATGATGGGAATAACCGCAATTTTGTAGTAGAGGTTTCAATTTTATTACTCGAAAACTGTTAACTGAAAATTTTGGCCTCTAAAATGCAATTTTTAGAGGTACCCTTAATGTTTATTAATGCCTGTAACGAAACTACTCGTTACTCTCTGTCATTCCCGCGAAAGCGGGAATCCAGATAATTTCGTTAAAGTTATTTTAGGTTTTGTTATAGACTCTTAGATTATTTTTTATCTTCAAAAACATAAACAGCATAATAGATTCAAACGCTTTAACGTTTATGGCCGACCCATCGACGCCCTGCGTTATTTCTTCATAAACCACGCCCAGCCCGCCAAGACCACCAGCAGGAGATATTGATTGTGAAAGAAATCACCAGATGGGCAATTTAAGTGGTATTGAAAGGGGGTCTTATTTTGTTTGTCCTGCGAACGGTTTTGGTTTTTTGTCAATAAAACCTTTATTTTGAAGTATTTATGAAATTACCCGTATTTTAAATATAGCATATCTATTTTTGAAGAATTTTCTTGACATTGTTCCGATAAAATAGTACATTTAGGAAGAATAGGAGGAGTATATGAAGAGATATGTAGCCATAGTCTTGGTTTTTGGCTTTGCTTCAGCAGCTAATGGCGGTTTGGTTCTATTCGCTAACGGCGATCCTGCGCCGTATGATATTTGCTTTCCACCTTCGGAGATAATTTCATTTAGCATGGTATTAACATCTGGTTCAAGTTGCAGCAGTTACGAAGTGACATTCCAGCTTTCGAATAATCAGGTGACTTTTATCGACCCTGATGCTGTTACATTTCCAACTCTTTTTGACTCTCCTGGTGAAGTTTACGACTCAAGTACTGCGCATATTAGTGTTCTGGCTGCGCAGCTTTCAAGTCCACCAGTGCAAGGCGCTGCTGTTCTGGTGGACAATGTGCTGGCTCAAAGCGGAGTGCTGTATGATTGCCTTTTGACTTTAACCGTTAACGGATATACAAAAGTTGACGGAAAGGAACTACCACAAGGAACTATTATTGACCAAACTCGTCTTTGGTATATTCCCGAACCTGCAACGCTTTTGCTGCTCGGCGCTGGAGGACTTTTCCTGCGTCGTCGTAAATAAAACGACAATTTGACAATTTAAACCGACAGATTAATTTATTGAAGAGGCAGGGCTTTTGACTTGCCTCTAAAGGACGGCGTTTACGACCATCCCATCGACGCCCTGCGGTATTTCTTCATAAATCACGCCCAGCCGGCCAAAACCACTTCAAGAAGATATTTGGAGTAATAAATTTGCCGCCTTTGGTTTTCTTTGACTTGCGATAGATTTTCTTATACACTGTGAAGAATTAATATCTTCGGCGGCTAAATTATGAACTATCAGTTCGACAAAGAGAACATTTCGCAGCACGTGGTCAAATACGGCGTTGATGTTCGACCGGCTGTGTCTGTCAGGGATGAAAAGGCCCGGCTGCAGGACTATTGCAACCGGCTGATTGAACAATTCCCCGAAGTCTTTGAGACCATCATCGTCGGCCCAAGGGACTTGAGAGTCCAGAAAGCTTTTGTTCTGCCAAACGGTGGCAGGGTCGAGCTGCCGACTTTTCTATTGACCGCCCGCGGGCCGGTCTTCACTTTCCCCCAGCGTATGTTCATTAACGAAGTGCAGGATATCAACATCAGCGAAAAGGACAGAATTTTTCGCAAGGCCCTTGAGCAATTACGAAGCACATTTACCAGTATAACGGTCCCGCGCGTAGGCGTGGTCAACGAAATTGTTTTTGACACCGGCGAAATAAACTCCGTTGAGATTCTGGCAAGCAATCTGAAAGGCGACCTCTGGAGAGAGAGGATAAGGAATTTGACAATCCGCCTTCAGGCCCCGGCGCAGGAAAAAAATATTAATCTTGAAATCAGGCCGACTCAGGCAAGACGAACCGGCAAAGCGGATATGGCCGTCGGTGAAAATATAAGGTTCGGCCTGATTGTAAACGTCGATATAAATAATCTTCAAATCAAGAATAATCTGACAGCCGCCGAGATAAATGATATCCTTGCTTTTGCCGACGATTACGTTCCTGATGAGCTGATAAAATTTTTGAACAACGAGTATTGAAGTATTCCACGTCTGGCAAATCCAACCACCATTTTTTAACGGAATATCTCTTTGTCCTTAATCCGTTTTAAACGCTGCGAAGATATATTTCGGATGATAGCGATGGTATCGATTATATAATCGCCTGGTATTGATAATAAAAAGAATTGAAGTGATTTGATTATAAAAGGAGAACAGGGCTGGGTGCGGAGGGAGAGGAAAAAGCGAGATATCCCCAGCCCTGTTGAATGCTTAAAAACTGGTTATCATCAAATAAGACGCTCTTAACTATTATTATATTTCAAGGATTTCTATATGTCTATACTTTTTTTAAAAATATTTGTTCAAATTCAAAAAAAATTCCTGTTGTGGAAAAAATCAAGTAAACCGCCCCAATACACGCTCATACGAATCTAATCGTTGATATTTATCGAACATTTTGGTAGGAAATATAAGTTAAATTGTTTAAATTTACGTAATTCGTATAAAAAGTAGGAAAAGGTAAGGGCGTTTATTAGGATTATCCTATGCTTACAGACAATATCCTCGAACTTATTGGAAATACGCCCCTGTTGCAGTTAAAGGGCGAGAGGATTTTCGCCAAGGCCGAGTTTTTCAATCCCGGCGGCAGTATCAAAGACCGCGTTGCCCTGGCTATGCTCGAGGCCGCCCAGCGGGATGGCCGGCTGAAACCGGATTCGATTATTGTCGAGCCCACCAGCGGCAATACGGGCATCGGCTTGGCCCTGGTCGGAAGATTGATGGGCTATTGCGTCAGAATCGTTATGCCGGAGGGAATGAGCGAGGAGCGAAAGAAACTCATAAAGGCCCTCGGCGCCGAGCTTGTTCTCATACCTGATGCTGAAGGCCTGCCGGGTGCGGTGCGGAGGGTCGAGCAAATGGCCGCCGAAGACAGCCGGATTTTTGTGCCGCAGCAGTTTGAAAATCCCGAAAATCCACGCGTCCATTATGAGCACACCGCTCGTGAGCTTTGGAGGCAGATGGGCGGTAATATCGACTGCTTCGTGGCAGGCGTCGGCAGCGGCGGAACCCTGCAGGGCGTAGGAAAGTTTCTCAAGGAGCACAAAGCCGATGCCAAAGTTATAGCCGTTGAGCCGAAGGGAATCTCTGCTTTATTGGGGCACGAGCCCGGCCTGCACCAGATTCAGGGAATTGGCGACGGCTTTATTCCGGGCGTGCTCGATGTTTCGCTGGTCGATGATGTAGTGGAGGTCAGTGATGATGATGCTATCCAGACAACCCGTCAGCTTGGCACGGACTTCGGCCTGCTGGTGGGTATCAGCTCCGGCGCTAACGTCTGGGCGGCACGCCGATTAACGAAAACCATTGACGGCAATATCACGACTGTCCTGCCGGACAGGGCTGAGCGATATTTTAGCACCGCCTTGATGTGATACCTTATAATCGTAATTGTTTAATTTATAGATATTTGATTGTTGTTTTTTAAATCTCCTGTTGGCAGCTTGATATTATTGTGAGCATATAGTAAAAAAGGGCTGAGGTCAGGAGAAGAAGGTGGGGGGCGAGATACCTCAGCCCAGAGGTTGGAGCTTAAATCTGACCTGCTTAACAGGATACGGGCTGAGGCCGGGAGAGATTTAGAGGAGCTTATGACCCAAGCCCGTGATTCAATATACAGTCAGATACTGCTTCAACCGGCAAAAATACGGTTCGAAAAATTGCTTATATTAGACACCATCCTCGTCTGTAGGCAGGATTGAATGACCTCCTGTCACAATCAGTTATATGCTCGGCTGACTATAACAAAAAAGTCAGAAAATGCAACAAAAAAATCGGCTAAATGCAAAAAAATTTCTGATTGTTTCTGATATGAGCACCAGCAAATTCGGTCTTAACAGCGACATTCTGTAGCAAAAAGCTGTTCCTCGATTAGATATAATCGTGCCTGAAAAAACTTTAAGGCAGCCGGCTTGTTCATTTAGACCACCACAAGACGTCAAAAATGGGGTGGAAACACTTCTTTAATATCTGTATTTCAAAGAGATTTTCCTTTATTTTTTTGAAAAAGTGGTCATAATATATATATACACATAAATCCTTCTCATCGGCTGCTGGTATCGCCGAGGGGCTGGGGAGACGAATGTATGTGCAGAGGTTGGCAGAGAAGGTATGCAGGAAGATTTAAAAGGAAACGGAGGGGACGATGGGAAAAGTAATCCTTACAGCATTGGTGGTGCTGACTTTCTGTGGCTGTGAGGAGAATGAGTCGGGGAAGAAGGGTAATCCTGCAGCCGAGAAGGCGGCGGCTGCCTCGGCTGAGGCCTGGCTCTGGTTAGTCGATGCCGGCAGATATGCCGATAGCTGGGAGCAGGCAGCGAGCAGTTTCAGGGCCAACATAGCAAAAGAGGCCTGGCTGATGTATTTTCGCTCGCTCAGGGAACCTTTGGGCAGAATGGTTTCAAGAGAGTTGATTTCCACGTCATACACAAAATCACTTCCGGGGGCGCCGAAGGGTGAGTATGTTGTTATTCAATACAGCACGTTTTTTGAAAAGAGAAGGTTTACCATAGAGACGGTAACGCCTATGCTGGACGAAGATGGCGCTTGGAGGGTTTCCGGCTACCAAATTAAATAGCCCAACACAACGAGTCGCCCTGACTTCTGACACCTGAAACCAATTCTTGACGAAGCAGTTTATTTTAACTATCTTGATGTATGTCCGGTTGTAGTCGGAATCTAACGAATTGATAAAAGATGAGTTACCATAAAGTAATAATCGGCGATTCCAGATTGATGTCGGAAGTGAAGGATGAGTCTGTTCATCTTATTATCATTTCCCCGCTTGACGAAAAAGAGAAAGACATAGAAAGATTGCGCCCGGCCAAGAAGGTCGTCTGTCCTTTGGCTGGCATTATTGGAGTATCGAAACAATGAACGCAATGAAATCACAAAGTTTGGCTTTGTTTCCTGATGTAAGCGCTATCGATAAAAAAGATAAAAAAGGGGAAACTACGGAGAAACTTGAACGCCTGGATTTACACGGGGCGTTGAAAGGCAAAATATTATCACTTTGCAGATTAAAATATGGCGAAATATGGGAGGACAAATCCAGAGGACACAAGGTAGGCGTGCTCGATGCTACAAAGGTTGAAGATGTTGAAAAAATAGTAGGACACGAAGGAGCCGAACTTATAATAAACGACCCACCTTACAATGTAGTAGTAGGAAATGCCAATACGGATAGGCTGTTTAAGATAAGCTTACAGAACTATTTGGACTTTTCGGGAAAGTGGATTAAAAATGCAACAAAAGTAATGGATGAGAATGCTCATTTGTATGTATGGATAGGGGCAGATTACAAAGATAATTTCCAACCGCTTCCGGATTTTATGATTTTGATGAGAAAATTCAGGGAAATAGAACCAAGAAACCTTATCACTTTGAGAAATCAAAGGGGATATGGAACTCAAAAAAATTGGATGTGGATAAGGCAAGAACTCTTGCATTATATAAAAGGCAACCCGGGATTTAAGGTTGTTTACACCGACATCCCCAAAGTCTTAAAGGGATATTATAAAATTATAAATGGGGAATTACTGGAAAACTTAGAACGAAGTAAGTCAAACACAATAAGGCCTGGGAACGTCTGGATAGACATTCAACAGGTTTTTTATCGCTTGGAAGAAAACGTCCCCGGATGTTATGCACAGAAGCCCTTGAAAGCAATCGAAAGATTAATTCTTACCAGCAGTGAACAGAGTAACCTTATTTTAGATTTCTTTGCCCATTCGGGGACTACACTTATTGCGGGAGAAAAACTTAAAAGAAGAGTTTTTACATTCGACATCGACCCGATTTTCGCAGAGATTACCATAAGAAGATTAGAAAATTACAGAAAAACGGGGAAAACCGGCTGGCAATGGAGAAATCCTTTTCCCGAAATAGAACAGGAGAAAAGTGAGATGAGATGGACATAAAACAGTTAAAACAATATTTAGAGAATCTAACTAAGTCTTTGGAACCGGAAGACAGCAAATTTTTCAAGGCACGGTTAGGAAGTCTAATATCTGTTTTTCCTTTTAATGAATACGAATACATCCTTAATGTTTCTTCTGGGTAAAAAAATCATTACATTCCAGGAATATGAAAGATTGAGAAAGAAATATATATCTTCTAATCTCTATTTAGAACTCTACGGCATCGCACCTCGTGCCTTTGGAGAAGTATGGGGTCACCCTCACATCATAGATATCGGCGACAGGTTTAAAAGAGCCGATAAAGATTTAGCCCCTTCATATGAGGGCCAATATGACCTGTGGCTTGAAGGTATAAAGGTTGAAGTGAAGGCCTGCAGGTCAATAAATACAAAGAAAAAAGGAAACTTAATGGCAAAGGCCTTAAGGTATTCATCGAACGAACCGTTTTGGATGAATTACCAACAGATTAAACCGGATATGGCAGACGTCTTTATTTTTATCGGTGTGTGGGTTGACCAGATAGTATATTGGGTTATGTCTAATAAGGAGATAAAGAAAAGCAAGTACCTGAGCCCTCAGCATAGAGGAGGGATAGAATATCAGATAGGGATAACACATAAAAATATTAATGAATTCGATATCTACAAAGTAACCCCTCAAAGTCTCGGAGACACAGTTCTTAGAAAAGGAAAGAAAGAATGAATTTGTCCCTTGAGGGGGAGTTTTTCAGAAGGATTTTTTTATGCTCAAAAGAACACATACCTGCGGGCAGCTTCGGCTGGAAAATGCCGGGAAAAAAGTAACGTTGGCCGGCTGGGTCCATTCTTATCGAGACCACGGAAATCTGGTTTTCTTTGATTTACGCGACCGATACGGCCTGACCCAGCTCGTCTTCAATCCCGAAAGACAGCCCGACGCCCACAAGCTGGCAAGAACCGTCCGCTGCGAATGGGTGATAGCAGCCAGGGGCATCGTCCAGCCCAGAAGCGAAGGAATGGAAAACCCGAAGCTGCCCACCGGACAGATTGAAGTGGCCGTCGAACAACTGGAAATTCTCAACGTCGCAAAGACGCCTCCTTTTGAAATCGACGCTGCGGAAAAAATCGGCGAGGAGCTTCGGCTGAAAAACCGCTACCTCGACCTTCGCCGACCGCAGATGCAGCACAAGCTACAAATCCGACATCGAGTAAAAAAAATTGCGCGGGACTACTTTGATGCGCTGGGCTTCTGGGAGATTGAAACGCCGATGCTGGCAAAGAGCACGCCCGAAGGTGCGAGGGATTTTCTCGTGCCGAGTCGGCTGCTTCAGAGCTGCTTTTATGCGCTGCCGCAGTCGCCTCAGCTTTTCAAGCAGATTCTGATGGTCAGCGGCATCGACAAATACTTCCAGATAGTCCGCTGCTTCCGCGATGAAGACCCAAGAGCCGACAGGCAGGCGGAGTTTACACAAATTGATGTTGAGATGAGCTTTGTTGACAGCAATGACGTCATCGCGGTCCACGAAAACCTCGTAGCCAAAATCTGGAAGGAGGTTCTCGGCGTGGATGCGAGGCTGCCGATGAGGCGGATGTCTTACAAAGAGGCGATGGAAAATTACGGCACAGACAGGCCTGATTTGCGATTCGATATGAGGTTAAAGGATATTTCCGACATCGCAAAGCAGAGCACATTCAAGGTCTTTACTTCGGCGATTGAAAATGGCGGTATCGTTAAGGGCCTCTGTGCAGCCGGCGAAAAATATTCAAGGAGCGATATCGAAAAGACGCTGACCGCTTTTGTGGGTGATTATGGTGCGAAAGGGCTGGCCTGGACAAAAATCAAAACCGAAAACAACAGGTTATCAATGGCCGGCGGCTCGGCAAAATTCTTTTCTCCCGAACAGCAGCAGCAGGTCATCGGGCTATTCGGCGCAAAAGACGGCGATATGCTTTTGTTCCTGGCAGACAAAGAGCCGGTCGTCAATAAGGCCCTGGCGCCTTTGAGATGCCGGCTGGCGAAGGAGCTGAAACTGTATAACGAAAAAAGATTCGAGTTTGTATGGGTGATGGACTTTCCGCTCTTTGAATGGAATGAGGATGAGAAGCGGTTTGATTCTCTGCACCACCCGTTCACCTCTCCCGTGCCGCAGGATTTGGAAAAGCTCGAAACCGACCCTGCCAATATCTGCTCGCAGGCATACGATATCGTCGTCAACGGTTCTGAAATCGGCGGAGGCAGTATTCGTATCCACAATCCGAAGGTTCAGCAGAAGGTTTTTGACCTTTTAAAAATCACTAAGCAGCAGGCCCGGGAGCGCTTCGGCTTCTTTCTAAAGGCCCTCGAATATGGTGCTCCGCCTCACGGTGGTATTGCCCTCGGCCTGGACAGAATGATTATGCTCCTTACCGGCACGGACAATATCAGGGACGTTATTGCTTTTCCAAAGACCCAGCGAGGCCAGTGCCTCTTGACCGATGCGCCGAGCGAGGTTGACCAGAAGCAGCTTGACGAGCTGAACCTGCGAACACAAAGACATTCGCACAAACCCGCTCAAAAAACCGGTGAGCAGAATCAATAAAGCGTCTCTGTTTTCTGATACAGTTCAAATTGATTATTATCAATGAAGTGTCTGAGGGATTTAGAATCTTAATTGCACTCGGGCAAAGAAAGTCCTCCCCGGCGTCTCGTGTGCGGTTAGTCCGCCTATCGCGAAGTAAGGACCTCTGGTATTGTTGAATACATCGCTGACGCCAATCATAATTTCACCACACCCGTTGGAGAATTGCCTTGCAACGGTAAGGTCGAGACGGTGCGATGTGCCGATATTATAAATCGTAGTATCGCCGATGACAGGTGTTGTGCCGGTATATCTGAAGTTTGCGTTGAATACCCATCCGCCTGTCAGGAACAGCCGACCGCTTACACCCGCCTTATGCTGGGCGGGGGCATAACTGCGTATATGCTGGTGCGATGCATCTTCCTGGAAGTCATTGTAGGCATACCAGGCCGATAGCCGCCCTGCTTTGCCCTGCAGAGCTAATTCCACCTCGGCGCCCCAGGAATCGGCGCCATCGATATTGTCCGGCTTATAGGTGGTCGAGTAGGCGGTGCTGGTGATTTGATAGCCGATTAGTTTTCTGAAGCGCTGATAGTATGTATCTGCACGGAGGGTCAGGTGGTCGGTGATTTTCCCTGTGTATCCACATTCGAGTGCCCAGGCTTCTTCGTTTTCGAGATTACTGGGTGGTAGTGCATTAAACACATGCGAATCAAGTGGGTATGGAGGCGTCGACAGAGCGAGCCGATGTGTCTCGGCTTTGCGAAGCGACAGCAGCGGCGCCCGAAATGCCTTGGCGAAGCTGAACCGCAGCGTATGGTTTCTTTGTTCGTCCAGCGCATAGAGTGCCGTTAGCCGGGTTGACCAGTCCTCCTGAGTTTCCGAATACCAGTCGCCTCGAATTTGCCCCTCGATGGCCAGCCGACCGCTCACTTTCCAGCGGTCTATCAGAAACACACCTGCCATCTGTTCATCTACCGGTTCGCCATTGAACTGGAGCTGATATGATTGATGCATTTCGGTATCGAGTCGGATGAACCGAAAGTTGCCGCCGACTGACATCTGGTGTCCTTCGACCGGCTCGAAGTTCAACTGCGCCTCGATGTCGTTCTCCATAGTGTAATATTTCATAATGGTGGGCGCCTTGGTATTTGCAAAATTACCGAACCACTGCAGATAGCCCGTGCTGCCGTTTTCAAACCTGTGATTAAGTCTCACATAGGGCCGAACCGTTTCGTTCCAGGCGTTTACCCTCGGATAAACCCCGAGAAACTCATAATCTCCCAGCTCGCCGTGTGTATAGCCGGCTCCGAACGATATATCGGTCCGGTCGGAATAATTGTATATGGCCTCTCCGTCAAATCGCAATTTGCGTGAAAAGTCCAGTGCGTCATAGTTGCCGGGAAAACCTATCAAGCCCTTTACAACAGCGCTTTGTCTCGATTCATATCGGCCGGCGCCGGCTTCGTCGGAACTCTCGGTGTCTTCGTAGCCGACAGATGCACGCCAGCTCCATTTGCCCTGTTTTGTGCCATAGCGCAGATGAGTAAAGGTATCGCCGAATTCGTTTATAGTCGATGTGCCGAAGTATCCCAGAACATCTTCCGGCTTCTTCGTTATTATGTTAATCACGCCGGTAAAGGCATTGGCGCCCCAGGCCGCACCGCCGGGACCTCTGACCACCTCTATACGTTCTATGTCTTCGGGAAATACCGGCAGCCGGTAGAACTCCGAGCCGCCGAAAAGCGGGCTGTCGGCAATCCGGCCGTTGATAAGCGTCAGTGTCCGGTCTGATATAAAATCGTGAAGGCCGCGCACTCCAACGGCGTACCTGAATCGGCTGAGCTTGACGACATCAACACCCGGGCTGAACTGCAACATATCGGGGATATCGGTCAGGCCGCTGTAGTGAATGTCCTCGGCGGTAATTATGCTTACGGGGACCGATGTTTCACCCATCTTTTGGGGCTGCCGGGAAGCTGACACAACCTCCACCTTCATCAGCTCTTCGAGTGACATCTCAAAAAAGTTTTCCGGCTTGTTCGGTTCCTCCTGCTCTGCGAAAAGTCGGGCGTTGAGAAAAACGGCAAGCAGCAGTGCTGATAGAAGTGCGGATTTCTGCATATTATATTTTCTATACCTGTACATATATCAATCCCCCAGTTTGGGCTAAGAACTCTGAGATTGCGGTCTAAGTCCGCAAAGTTGCTGGGCCGGATAATTTATCGACACAAAAAACAGGCGGCTTTATGGGAAAACGCCCTTTTGGGGATGGGTTGGTGTCATTTGCACGTTCTTTATAAATCAGCAATGTCCGAGATTATCGCAGGCACGGCTTGTTTTTTGCTCGCAGATAATAGATAATGGTGCTTATGCGAAAATATATAAAAAGAATTTACCGTAAGGTCCTGGTATTTTTGCGGTTAACGCCGCTTTCGCTGGCGAGAAAGGTCCAGCTTGCGTTTGGAGCTGCGGTAATTTTTACCCTTTCCATTGCGCTTCTGCTGCCGTATATCTGGATGAGCCAGCTCACAAAAAAAGCCGGTTTGGATGCCAGCCGGGCAGCATCACAAATTCTGTTGCGCCGACACTTCCAGGCGGTACAGACTGTCGATTCCGCCCTTGTGCCTCTGGACAATGCAGGTGATGTATTTGATGTGAATGATTCGGATGTGCAGTGGCTGCGCTTGAAAAAAGAACAATACGATAAGCAGCTCCAGCCCCTGACTGATGAGCAGAAGGAAATGGTCGAGCTTTTAATCGCCGATGAGAGCGAGGACGAGAATATTTCCTTTTCCTGGCGTGGCGGCGCTTTGTCCAGCAGCTATGTGCGGGTCTTCAGGGCCACCGATAGCTGTATAAGCTGTCATAATCCGCAGGGCACTGCCAGCCCTTTGGGCAGAAATGAGCTGATAGGCGCGGTTGTTATTCAGCAGCCCGCTGGCGAGGTCGCCGGCACAAAGTTGTTCAACCTGGTCTGTATTGTTGTTGCCGGGCTCATAGGCGGTACCGGTGCCATCATTGCTTTTTATATGATAACCCAGCGGGTAATCCTTCGACCAATCCGGCAACTACGGGCGCTTGCCAACAACGTTGCTGAGGGCAACCTCGATACAAGAAGCGCAATAAAAACGGGCGACGAATATGAAAAGCTCTCCGCCGCCTTCAATAATATGCTCGATGGCCTGCAGGCCGCTCAGGAAAAGCTCCGGCAGGCGAACAAGCAGCTCGATGACAAAATTGCGGAGCTTTCCGGCAGAAACATCGAGCTGTTCAAAGCGAACAAGGTCAAGAGCGAGTTCCTCGCAAACATCTCGCACGAATTCAGGACACCGCTGAATGCCATACTGGGTTTTGCGCAGGTCCTGAAAGAAAAGCCGAAGCAGTTGAATCAGGAAAAAGCCCGCAGGTATATTGAGAATATTATCACCGGCGGCAACCGGCTGTTGAATATGATTAATGACCTGCTGGGCCTGGCCAAAACAGAAGCAGGAAAACTCCAGATGCACATAGAAAAGGCCTCTGTGCAGGAGCTTCTTAAATCACTTGTGGCTTCGTTCTCGCTGCAGACAAAGGAAAAGAAAATCAAGGTCAAGCTTACTGTCCGGGATGAAATCCCAATTCTTGTGACGGATATTGGCAAGGTTCAGCAGGTTCTTTATAATTTTATGAGCAACGCCGTGAAGTTCACTCTGCAGCGGGGTAGAATTGAAATTTGCGTGCAAATGCTCGATGAAAAAATGGTGCGGTTTTCGGTAACGGATACCGGCTGTGGTATTGCCGATGTTGATAAGGAAAAAATCTTTGAAAAATTCCGCCAGGCGGACGGCACAATTAACCGCGAATCGACAGGCAGCGGCCTGGGCCTGGCTATCAGCAAGGAATTAGCTGATATGCTCGCCGGCAGTATCGGCCTTCAGAGCGAACCCGACAAGGGCTCAACCTTCTGGCTTGATATACCGGTAGTGCTGACCAGAGACGAGCCCGGCCGGCAGTAACAGGTTAATCGGCAGCCGGGGCGATAGCTTATTAACCAACTCAAGGGGAAAATTATGAATCTTATAATTCTGTCTCTTTCTTTGTGTGTAACTCTCTCGGCCCAGCTGGCTGGTGAGGATACCCATCCGTTCTCTATCCACGATATGCTGGCGATGGAGCAGCTTTCCGGCCCGCAGGTCTCGCCGGACGGAGACTGGATTGTCTTTGTAATTCAGAAGACCGACCTTGAAGAAGACAAGGGTAGAAAAAACCTCTGGCTGGTTAAAGCTGACGGGACAGAGCTTCGGCAGTTGACCACGCACATAGAAAACGATTCCAATCCGCGATGGGCGCCGGACAACAGAACTATCTACTTCATATCGAAGCGCTCGGATACGTCGCAGGTCTGGCGTATCAGAATCGACGGCGGCGAGGCCCGGCAGGTTACCGACCAGCCGCTCGACGCTGCAAATCTTGTCGTCTCGCCGGACGGAAAACATATCGCTTTTACGATGGAGGTCTTCCCCGACTGTAATACGGCAGAGACAAAGAACCGCCTCGATGAAATTGAAAAGAAAAAGGCAAAGGGCAGAATTTACGACCGGCTCTTCGTTCGCCACTGGGATACCTACAAAGACGGCAGGCGCTCGCATTTGTTCGTAATGCCTGCTGATTCAAACGATGCAGTTGACGTGATGCGGAGTATGGACGCCGATACGCCTTCCAAACCATTTGGCGGCCCGGGGGAAATCACATTCACGCCCGATGGCAAAGCCGTTATATTTACCGCCCGCGATGTCGGCCGACAGGAGCCCTGGTCAACCGACTTCGATTTGTATCTTGTGCCCGTTGACGGCTCGCAGCCGCCGAAATGTCTGACCGAAGAGAACCAGGCCTGGGATACAAATCCCGTTTTCTCTCCCGACGGCAAAACGCTTGCGTATCTGGCAATGGAAAGGCCCGGCTATGAGTCCGACAGATTTCGGATTGTTCTTATGCCTTGGCCGAATGGTAAAAAGAAAATCCTGACGGAAAAATGGGACCGCAGCCCATCGTCGTTCTGCTGGTCAGCCGACGGCAAAACCATCTACGCATCGGCTGACAACATCGGCCAGAAATCACTCTTCGCCGTTGACGTCAAGACCGCCAATGTTAAAACAATCGTCGAGCAGGGTTATGTCGTTTTGGGCGGTGTTACGGATAACAGGATTATTTTCGGCCTGAAGAACCTGCGCAGTCCCGTGGAGCTTTATTCGATTAAACCTGATGGCGGTGACATCGGTCCAATCACGAGCATAAATTCTGAAAAAGTCGCAGCCGTCCGTATGGGCGAATACGAGCAGTTTTCTTTCGAGGGCTGGAACGATGAAACCGTTTATTGCTATGTGCTAAAGCCGATAGATTTCGACGCCGACAAGAAATATCCCGTGGCATTTCTCATTCACGGCGGCCCGCAGGGCTCGTTCGGCAACACATTTCACCACCGCTGGAATCCGCAGGTCTATGCGGCATCCGGATACGCCTGTGTTATGGTGGATTTCCACGGCTCGGTCGGCTATGGCCAGAAATTTTGCGATTCCATTCGGGGCGACTGGGGCGGAAAGCCGGTTGAAGATTTGCAGAAAGGCCTGGCCGCCGCTTTGAAGCGATACCCCTGGATGGATGGCGACAGGGTGGCGGCGCTGGGCGCATCGTTCGGCGGGTATATGATTAACTGGCTCGCAGGGGTATGGCCGGACCGATTCCGGTGTATGGTCAATCACGATGGCTCGTTTGACGAGCGAATGAGCTACTTCGATACGGAAGAGCTTTGGTTTCCCGAATGGGACCACGAAGGAACGCCCTGGGAAAATCCGGATGGTTATGCAAGGCACAACCCGATAGATTTAGTCGGCAAATGGAAGACGCCGATGCTGGTTATCCACGGTGCGCTGGATTATCGCGTGCCGGAAACGCAAGGGATGGCCACTTTTAACGCCCTGCAGCGGCTTGGCGTTCCCAGCAGGTTATTGTATTTTCCTGATGAGAACCACTGGGTTTTGAAACCCGCCAACTCGATTCTCTGGCACGAAACCGTCCTCGCCTGGCTTAATCAGTGGACGAAATAATATCACCATCTCAAACCAGTTACTTGTACAATTACGCAAAGGCCTGACTTCCACAGTAATATTATAGGGGCACCAGCAAGCAACCCACATGTCAAATGATTCTGGAATATTCCAATTTGGAATATTTCCGCTTCTACATTACAGTTTTGCACAAAGGTTATGAATAAAACCATTTATTCGCAAGAGTATAGACACGTTGTAGCGCGCCTCAGAGAGGCAAGAGAGAAGGCACATCTTACGCAAAAACAAGTTGCTGAACTTTTAGGCGTAACACAGTCCTTTGTCTCCAAAATCGAATCCGGGCAATACCGAGTAGATGTGGTTCAATTATCTCAATTTGCAAAGTTATATAAAAAGGACCTCAAGTTTTTTATCAAGTAATATGGCAAAGATTCAAGAACTACTGCATGGCCGGAACGAGAGAATCGATTACGATGATATTATCGAAAAGCATCCATGGATAGTGCAGACAAACCAACAATGTATCATTAGTCCAGATAGCGATGGGCTTCTTTGTGGGCTTTTTATGTCACACATACTTAATTGGCAGATAAAGGGCTTTTATGATGGGAAGGTAATGGTTTTAGAAGAAGGAATATCAGCAGAAGATTGTATATTTTTAGATATGGAAATTTTTCGAAGAAATATAAGAAGTGTAGGTCATCACATGATTCTTTATAACGTAAATGATAGGCCTAATACTTGGGACAACTTTGACAATTGTATTCAACCGAACATTTTAAGAGGATATGACTATCTTCATACATTTCGTCTAAAATACCCTCTGGCAACTATACACCTGCTGCTTGGAATCGTCTCGTCTGACGCAAAAGTAGAAATTCTTGAATCTGCGATTTTTCCTTTACTTTTCACAGATGGAACATATCAGGTGCTTTTCAAATACCCTGAAAACGTCCTCAATTGGTTGAATTATCTTCGAGCCGATGAATTCCAAAGCCCTTTAAAAGCAGTATTTGAAAATGATGACTTTTCTGTATTCCGCCTTATGCATGCTATGGACGAATTTTTCAGGGAAAGAGATAAAATCTCAATACCTAAAGAACGAGGAGACCGATTAAGAATATCCGACACAAAAGGTGAACCTTATAATATAGTAGCAAGCAACACCGGACATCAACTAAATTGCAATGCTTTGGAACGTATTACAAGGTTTATACAGATGTTATCACAGCTTACGCAATGGTCATACACCCCTGATAAGTGGGCCTGGAGCAACTGGAAGCTTTACAAATTCAAAAAACAAGCCCTGTCGAAGCTTAATACTCAAAAGTACAAAAACTTAATAAAACGAAGACCCCTCTCTTGGGCGATAACCGCAGGGCAACGGCTTGAGTATACGATTGAAAAACCTGACACGATTGATTAAAGGCTACCCAAATAAATAATCGTCTGTTCTCTTAAGACGCTCACGAGCAATCTGGCAGTATTCTTTGCATATATCAAAACCAACAAAATTCCTCTTAAGTTTTTTTGCAGCGACGGCTGTAGAGCCACTACCTACAAACGGATCTAAAACAACACCATTGGGCGGGCAGAAACACTGAATGAAGTCATATGGAATTTTGTCGGGGAATGGTGCTGGATGTTTTCTTTTTAATGAGTTCTTATCCCCAGCCATAAGGTAGTTCCAGATAGTTCCCCTACATTTCGTTTCGTTTATCTTACGTGTAACTGTCTTGTTTGTTCGACCATCTGTTCTTCTGCTGCCACTTCCTGTCATCACCTTGCCCCCGTGCTTGGATTTGATTTTCAAAGGTTCTTTATTGAAATATTGTGGTTTCTTGCCCTTCATAAAAATTGGCATATACTCGTGGTCTATTCGAAAACGTTTTTTCCACCACGCACCTTCGCTTCCATACTTTCTATAAATAACTGTTTCAAATAATCGAAGGCCAATGTTGTCGCACCAGTCCACAATCGTTCTGAAAGACGTAAGTGTTTTAGCAAAATCTTTCGTTTGGTCTTGTATAACCATTACCGCAATTCCGCCATCTTTCAGAATCCGGAAGATCTGTTGTCCAGTAGCATGTAGGTCATACTCAAATCCTTTATATTTTCTAATACCATCATACGGAGGAGATGTAACAACCAAATCAATGCAATTAGGAGGTAGCTGTTTCATTCCTTCTACACAATCCATACAAATAATATTGTTTAACCACTTTTTGGATATGTCAACCTGTTGAGATTTACTTTGTCCCTCATAACTTATCCCTTTGTTTTCTTCGCTCTCGGCCAAAGCGATACCATTCCCTTTTTCGATTATCTGGCCATAACCATCTGGAGCTAATTTATAGGTTCTCTTGTCAATTCGTGTGATAGCCAGAATGCTACTCATTATCAGTTTATGCGAACGTATAAATTCTTTGACCCAGCTACGCTCTCGGAAAATCCAGCGGGGTTTGTGGGTTTTTGCATCGGTGGGGATGTCGGTTTGTATTTCTTCGTCAAGTCCTTCAACTTTCAGCGTAATCGGATTGCCCAGGCCGGATTTTTTGTTAGGGCCGCCAAAGACGTCAGGCGGGAAAAAATCCTTGCCGCAGGGGCGCAGATTCAGATTGCCGTATTTGATGGATGCCTTCGTTAATTTGATTGTCCGTGTTTCCATCGGCCTGCCTATACGTTTTTAACCCAAAATCAACACCCAGCAAGGAATACTCGTGCTGCGTAGCGAAGTTGCTTCGCAGAGTAGTATTTGACCTTTCCAGACGCTGGCATTATAATACAACACTTTACTGATGGCTATATCAATTGCTTATGCGTAGTAAATACTACAAAGTGTGAGAAAAAGGAGTTCTGATGGGTAGAAAATTTGTAAGGGCGATTTTTCCGGGCTCGTTCGACCCGATTACGAACGGCCATCTCGATGTTATCGAACGCGGCATCAAGCTCTTCGACGAGCTGATTATAGCGGTGGGCAAAAGTCCGGTCAAAAACCAGCTCTTTACCCCGGAAGAGCGGGTGGAGATGATAGAAGAAATTATTCGAAAAAGGAAAATGTCGGGCGTTCTGGTCGAGGGCTTCGACGGCCTGACCGTCGAATACGCCGCCAAGAAAAAAGCCGATGTCATCCTGCGTGGCCTGCGGAGCTTGACCGACGTTCAATACGAATTTCAGCTTGCGATGACCAACCGGGCCGTGGCGGGAATTGAAACTGTATTCGTTATGACCAGTGAGAAGTATGGCTTTACAAGCTCGACTTTGATTCGCCAGATTGCTTCTTTAGGCGGAGACCTGTCGAACCTCATCCCGGAAAACGTCCATAATCGTCTCAAGCAGCGATTTGATAGGGGCAGGTAATTCAATGGTAACTGGTAAAACGGTTAAATGGTTAACCAATAACCAGTAACCAGTAACCAGTAACCAGTAACCAATAACCAGTAACCAATAACCAGTTACGAGATATGTTTACAATTAGTGTTGAAACGCACTTCCGGGCGTCGCACCAGTTAACTATGCCGGACGGCTCAAAAGAGCCGCAGCACAGTCATAGCTGGATAGTGTCTGCCGAGGTCAGCAGCAGCAAGCTCAACAGAATGGGACTTGTGATGGATTTTGGCCGATTGAAAGCAATGCTCGATGAAATTGTGGCACAGTTCCAGGATGTTTCTTTGGAAGAAGCCGTTTTTTTTCGCCGGAACAACTCATCGGCTGAGAACGTAGCCAGGTATATATATGGCGGACTTCGAGCCAAACTGCCCAAAGGTGTCCGGCTCCGGTGCGTTACGGTTGTCGAGGAGCCGGGCTATTCGGCCGGGTTCGCCGCCGATGAGTTGGACAAAGATGAATAAAGAAAAACTAAGTAAATCTACTTTTTTAGAGGAGTTATAATTTTGCCGATATTTTTTAGAGATTGACCCGGCTGAGGAAAAAGCTGGTTTTTCTGATTCTCAGTAAAAAAATGTGTGTAAAAAAACCTGTTGTCCTTTATTTCCGTGCGTGTTCAGCGGATTTTTGGTATAATAGTGGATGGTGAAGCTCGATACCGGATGTTTGACATTCGTAAAAGAATAACGAGTATCGAGAACCGAGGTGCGAGTATGCAATGTCAAATTTGTAATGAAAATGATGCCACTATTCATTTGACCGAGATTAGCGACGGCAATCGCACCGAGATGCACATTTGCGAGCAGTGTGCCGCCGAGCAGGGCCTGGCAATCAAGAGCCAGATTCCCCTCAATGAGCTGCTCAGCAACCTGCTGGCAGTTCAGCCGACGGACGACGAGCTATCAGACCCTTCGCAGGTGCAGGCATCGTGTCCGCATTGCGGGCTGACCCTTGAGGATTTCCGCAAGGAAGGTGTCCTGGGATGCCCTTACGATTACGAGGTCTTCGAGAAGCCGCTGCTGCCGCTCATTGAAAGGGCTCACGACGGCAAGACCACACACTGCGGCAAGCTCCCTTCGAAGGCGTCGATGGATACGAAAAAGCATATGGAGCTTTTAAACCTGCGTCAGCGGCTTGAAGCAGCCGTGCAGAGCGAAGATTATGAGCAGGCCGCAAAGTTGCGCGACGAAATTAACAAAATTGAAAAGTAAGAACGCCATACGCTACAGCGATGCGAGTGTGCCATTGCGAGTCCGGCACAGGCGGACTTTGCAATATCGAAATATTTAAACTGCGGTTTGCCGTCAGGCATGGCCAAGTCCATTATCGCAGGTTTTGACTCTGTTAAAGATGAAGCTAACCGATATAAGTAATGATATAAACGAATGGTTTGGCGGCTCCGGGCCAATGGCCGATACCGTTATTTCCTCGCGGATTCGCCTGGCCAGAAACCTTGCCGGATACAAGTTCATAAGCCGCTGCTCGAACGCCGAGAAATCTGAAATTCTCAAAAAGCTCAGGGATGTCCTTATGTCAATTGACCTTGGCGACAAGGTCTTTTACATCAGTGTGGACAAGACACCTCAACTGAATCGCAATTTCCTGGTGGAAAGACATCTTATCAGCCGCCACCTCGCTTTCGGTAAAGGCCCGCGTGGTGTCATCGTCGCCGAGCGGGAATTCTTCTCCGCTATGATTAACGAAGAGGACCATCTTAGAATCCAGGTATTAAAACCCGGCTGTCAGCTCTCAAAATGTCTCGAGCAGATAAACAAAATCGATGATTTGATAGAGCGGAAGGTTGACTATGCCTTCGGTCCACGTTACGGGTATTTGACCGCCTGTCCCACAAATCTTGGCACGGCGATTCGGGTCTCGGTGATGCTGCACCTGCCGGCCCTGAAGATGACAGACCAGATAGAGAAGTTCTTTCACGCCACAAGGGATATGAGTCTTGCTGTTCGAGGGCTTTTCGGCGAGGGCTCCGAGGCGGCAAGCGACTTCTATCAGCTCTCCAACCAGGTAACGCTTGGCGTTTCGGAGGAGGCAATCGTCTCGCAATTTGAGAATGCCATTATCCCTGAAATAGTCGAGTATGAAAATGCCGCCCGAAAAGAGCTTTTGTCGAAGCAGTCCGAGCTTCTCGACGATAAAATTTCCCGTGCGACGGCCCTGCTGCAAAACGCCCAGTTGATAAGCTCACACGAGGCGTTGTTTTTGCTGAGCCATCTGCGGCTGGGCCTGAATATGCGCCGGCATTTAGGCGCTTCCACTCCTGCGCTCGACCGGCTCTCCGAAATCAGCGAAGCGGATGGAAAGAATAATCTTTCAATTGCGACAATAAATCGGCTGTTTATGCTGACTCTGCCTGCTCATCTGCAGTTGAACTACGGCAAGGAGCTTGATTCCACCCACCGCGACGCACTCCGCGCACAAATCATCCGTTCCGCACTAAATGGTTAAGGGATAAATTCTAAATCCTAAGCACGAAAACCTAAACAATATCTAATTACCAAAACTCAAATGACCAAAACATCAAGTTTTGAAAATTGGAACATTGGGTTTTTGAGTTTGTTTAGAATTTAGGATTTAGATATTAGGATTTATCCCTGGTCTTTGCGTTCTCAGCGGTAAATCCGTCCCGAATCTGCCAAAATGGCACTATTAACAAGAAGACAGAAGTCAGGATGCAGAATACAGAAGCTGTAACTGCCTGAAATAAAAGGTCTTAGCTGCTTATATAGATTATGCTTGACTTCTGGCACGGCTTTTGCGAATTAAAATAGCTAACCGCTGTTTTTGCGGGCTATAGAAATAAAATCTCTGTGAACTCTGTGCCCCTTGTGGCAAAAAAGGAGATAATTATGGCTAAAATCATTGGCATAGATTTGGGAACGACCAATTCCGTGGTCGCTATTATGGAAGGCACGGCCCCGAAGGTCCTGATTAATTCTTCCGGCTCCCGGCTGACGCCTTCGGTGGTCGGCTTTACGGACAAGGGCGAGCGGCTTGTCGGCCAAATCGCAAAGCACCAGCAGGTAACCAACCCCGAAAACACCGTATATTCCATCAAGCGTTTTATGGGCCGGCGACACAACGAGGTTGCTTCCGAGGAAAAAATCGTTCCTTATAAAATTACCGGCGGACCGGAAGAGCTTGTAAAAGTCAACGTCCGCGGAAAAGAATACACTCCGCCGGAAATCTCGGCTATGGTCCTTCAGGATTTGAAAAAGACCGCTGAAGATTATCTCGGCGAAAAAGTTACCGATGCCGTCATCACCGTCCCCGCTTACTTCAACGACTCCCAGCGGCAGGCAACAAAAGACGCGGGCAAAATAGCAGGCCTCAGTGTCCGCAGGATTATCAATGAGCCGACGGCGGCAGCCCTTGCTTACGGCGTCGAGAAGAAAAAAGACCAGAAGGTGGCCGTCTTCGATTTCGGAGGCGGAACTTTCGATGTTTCAATTCTTGATATAGGCGGTTTCGGCGAGGAAGGAGGCGTCCTCGAAGTCCTCAGCACAAACGGCGATACACATTTAGGCGGCGACGACCTTGATGCGGTCCTGATAAATTACTTAGCCGATGAGTTCAAAAAGAAAGAAGGCATCGACCTGCGCGAAGACCCGATGGCACATCAGCGGCTCAAAGAGGCAGCCGAAAAGGCAAAGTGCGAGCTGAGCTCTCAGGTTGAGGCGACCATAAATTTGCCCTTTATCACCGCAGACGCAAAAGGCCCCAAGCACCTGCAGATGACTATCACACGCAGCAAATTCGAATCCCTCGTCGAGCACGTCTTTGAACGTCTAAAACAACCGTGCTATAAAGCAATGAAAGACGCAAAGTTGGAACCTAAGGACATTACCGAGACCCTGCTCGTAGGCGGCTCGACCAGAATCCCGAAGGTTCAGGAAATCGTCAGGGAAATCTTTGTTAAAGAACCGAACAAGAGCATCAATCCCGATGAGGTAGTTGCCCTCGGCGCCGCCATTCAGGGCGCCGTGCTGGCAGGTGATGCGGGCGTAAAAGATATATTGCTTCTTGACGTAACGCCGCTTTCTCTCGGCGTCGAGACGCTCGGCGGAGTTATGACCCGGCTCATCGAACGCAACACAACTATCCCCACCAGCAAAAAGGAGATTTTCTCGACCGCAGCGGATAACCAGACTACCGTTGATATCCACGTGCTTCAGGGCGAGCGCGAGTTTGCCGGCGACAACCGCACGCTCGGCAGGTTCCAGCTTGCAGACATCCCGCCAGCTCCACGAGGCATTCCGCAGATTGAGGTGGCCTTCGATATCGACGCCAACGGCATCCTGCACGTGTCGGCGAAAGACCTCGGCACCGGCAAGCAGCAGTCGATCGAGATTAAGTCCAGCTCCGGCCTCAGCGACGACGAAGTTAAAAAGATGACCAAAGCAGCAGAGGAGCACGCCGCCGAGGACAAAAAGAAAAGAGAGGTTGTGGATTTGAAGAACCAGGCCGACCAGCTTCTTTATTCCACAGATAAGACTCTGAAAGAGCACGGCGATAAGGTCTCCGCCGAGACCCGGGGCAGGATTGAAAGCGCCGTCAACAACCTCAAAGAAGCTGTCAAGACGGATAACGCCGACGCTATAAAAAAGGCCATCGAAAATCTCGGCATTGCAAGCCAGGAGCTTGGTAAGGTGCTCTACGAAGAGGCCGCCAAAAAGCAGGCCGCTTCAGCGGCATCCGGCTCGGCTGGGCAGGAGCCGCCGCCACCGCCGGAAGGCGAGGTAGAGAGAAAAGGCGGCGATGATGTAATCGACGCCGAATTCGAGGCGAAAGACCAGTAAACAAAATCGAGTCTTTATATATAAGCCGGCGCATTACAGCATGAAGATTTCGGTATTGAATAAAAATTAAAGTCCGAAATCTGCTGCCTGCACCGGCTTATTTTCCTATGCAGAATCGGCTGAATATCCTGTCCAGAATCTCCTCGTCAACGTGCTGCTGTTCAATATCACAAATGTTCTGGTAAGCGGCACGTAACATCATTGCGGTAACTTCATCGTTACCGGCTTTCAATTCGCTGATTGACTCTCTGACATTCTCAATCGCCGCCGTGACGGCCTGTCTGTGCCGAGCGGTAAGCGCAACGCCTGATGCCCGCTCGGAAAGTTCCTCACTCCCTGTGCCCAGTGACAGCCCGATTAGTTTTTTATCAATTGTATTTTGAAGCTGCTCCAGGCCGGCGCCGGTTACTGCGGAGGTCGGGAGAAAGTCTGCGTTGAATAAACTGTTTAGCTCGGCAAGTCGATTTGCCAACGTCTCTTTCGATAGCAAATCGGATTTTGTCGCAACAGGTATCACAGTTGGTAACCGGTTATTGGTGGCTGGTGATTCGTCCGTATGTGGCAAATTTAACCAGTTACCATTTAACCAATTACCACTTATAATGGCGAGTATTGACGCATCTTCGGACCAGTCATCTTTTGATATGTCCACGCAAAGCACCACTATAGAGCTGTTCCGCAGGGCCTCAATGGCCGCTTGCTGCGCCAGCTCGTCGAGGATATTGTCCGTAGTCGCCAGCAGTCCCGCACAATCGAACAGCACGCATCTGCAGTGCTCCAGTGTCAACAGCCCCGTCAGGACGTCTCTGGTGGTTTTATGTTTGTTCGAGACGATGCTTCTTTCTTCGCCGAGCAGTTTATTCAGCAGCTGGCTCTTGCCGGCATTGGGAGCGCCGGCGATTCCCACCGCCGGCAGGTCGATGAACGTTTCGTTTCTGATACTGCCGGCGAGCAGCTTCTCAAGCTCTGTTTTTATGCCCGCAAGTCTTTCAGCCGCTTCCGCTTGGCTTATGAATTCGATATCTTCGCCGCTGAAGTCCAGCCCTGCTTCGATTAAGCTGAGGCAATCCAGCAGTTGCGCCTGCACGTTGGCTGTGGTTTCAGCCAATTTTCCGCTGAGAAGTTTTTCAGCGGCGGCTAACTGGAACGTGTTGGAACTGATAATGATTTCGTTTACGGCCTCTGCCTGGCTCAAATCCATTTTGCCTGCAAGATACGCCCGTGCGGTAAACTCACCCGGCCCAGGCATCCGAAGGCCGGCCTCGAAAAGTCTGCTCATTAGTGCCTCAGTAACTGCGGCGTTTGTAAAAAGGTGAAGCTCAGCGACATCTTCACCGGTATAGGAATTAGGCGCCGGGAATAGATATAGCAGCGCGTCTATTTCAAGTTCACGGTCGATGGTTACTTTGCCGGATATTAATCTCGTCTGCCTGCCCTGCATAGCCCGGAGGGCGTCGGAGGGTCGCCTGTCGTCCTTCGTCCTTCGTCCGGCGGAAATTGTTGGTGCAAAGATTCGATTGACCGTGTTGATTGTCTCAGGCCCCGATATGCGAATAATCACCCTGTCCTGTGAACCAGCCGAGCTGACCGCTGCAATGGTATCGTTAAGGCCATACATAAGAAACGAAAAACTGAAAGTGTTAAACTCAAAACCATAAACCTAAATTCAAAATGACTTTATAACCTTTCACCGACAAAAAATAAGATTTTTAAGTTTTGAGCTTTGGTTTTGCGTTTTTAGTTTTAAGCTTTAAATTTTATAGAACGGTTTGGGCTTTTTCTTTTTGGCTTTTCCGCCGGTCTTGCTCGTTGCGGCAACCAGGCCATTCGATTCGGCTTCGTCTTTTTCGCGGATGTGTTTGCGGATAACATACTGCTCGAAAACGCCTGCAAAGGTGCTCGCCATAATATACAGGTTGACGCCTGACGGCGCCTTGTATAAAACAAGCGGAAACATCAGCGGGAACATAATCATCATCATTTTCTGCTGCTGGGCCATTTGGGGATTTGTCGAAGCCGATGCCGGTGAAGGCATAAGTTTCTGCTGCAGGTAGAATGCAACGCCCATCAAAATCGGCAGCAGGTTCAGCGATTCTATCTTCCATTGCAGCAAAGGCACGGTTATCGTCGAAAACCTGACAAGGGCGTCGGGCATTGACAGGTCGGTTATCCAGAACGGCAGAAATGCGGCTCCACGCAGGTCGATACTGGCATACACAGCGCTCCACAACGCAATCCAGACGGGCATCTGCACGAACATCGGCAGAAAACCGAAAATCGGAGAAGCACCCTGCTCCCGGTAAAGCTCCATCAGCCGCTTGTTCATCTCCGTCTTGTTGCCGGCGTATTTCTTCTTTATCTCCTCGGCCTTCGGAGCAAGCTTGCCCATCTTGCTCATCGATACCTGACTCCTTTTGGTAATCGGATGCATAATCAGACGCATCAGAAAGACCAGTATGATAATGACAAATCCGTAGTTGGGTATAAAGGCATGCATCCATTTCATTATCGCCAGTATCCCGAAGGCCAGCGGGTATATTATCGCCGTCGGGCAGCAAAAGCACGGCATAAAGTCTATCACCTCTACAAAACCGAGCTTGCGATACATCTCGTTGTCATCGAACAGACTTTTATCCTTGGGGCCTATGTAGAGCTGGAAGTTGTATGTTTTCGTCCCGCCTGATAATGTCGTCTTTGTAAGGGCGTTTGTGGCGATTTTTAAATCCAGCCCGATTGTTTCATCGCCGCTGTCGGCCCTTTTGTCGCCGTCGGGATTGTAAAACCTCGCCGTTCTGTCTGTCAGCCAGTCGCAATAATCTTTGCCCTCGTCCGGAACCGGAACCAGTATCGCGGCGAAATACTTGTTTACGGCGGCCACCCACAGGAACTTTGCTGCGGGTATTTCAAGACGCCTGTCGTGAATGGTTTTTGCCTTGATGAGTTTTCTCGTATTGAGTCTTGTGCTGATAATTTTGCCCTGCGAATCCCTGAATCCTGCTACGGCTTTCCTCATATCGCCCCTGAAGGCCTCTCTGCCGAGCCCTCCCGGCCCGGCCATATTGAGTCGATACTTCAGCTCGCCGTCGGTGAGATTTTCGACCGCTATGCTGCAATCCATAAGGTAGCTGTCGCGGCGGACTTTGTATGTTTTTATTAGTTTCACTACCGGCTCACCGGCTGATGTCTTGATAACCGCTTCGAACCGGGCCGTTTCTGAGCCGTCCTCTGCCGTTTCCCTGCCGAGACTCTTCCATTGCAAATCCTGCAGCGGCAGCTGCAGCTTCTCGTCAATAAAAACAAATTCTCTGTTCGCCATCGGCAGGATTTCAGAGCCGTCGGACGCTTTCATAGGCGAGAGAATCACTAAAGGCTGAGGATTTTTATAATCTCGGTCGTCAAACCCGCTGAAGATGGCTTTTCTTATTGTCGCCCCTTTGGTGCTTAGTTCGAGTTGGTACTTAAAGCCGCTTTTTTTGTCTATCGAGCCGAGCTTTACAGTCTCAGTAGGGCCTCCATAGGCCTCGAAGCTTGTAGCGGCGGTCATTTCCAAGCCGGCAGGACTGCCGGGTTCGATTTCTGCGGGTTCGTTCATCGCCTGCGGTTTTTCATCGGCTGTCGTTTGCTGCAATAAGATACAGGGTTGGCCGCTTGTCTGGGCCGTTTCAAAAATGCCGGTTTCAACAACAAGCCACCCGCAGAAAGCTACAAAGAATACTACAAATAAAGTTAATAAATATCGCATCTTATATGTCGTCCTTCGTCCATCATCTCTCGTTACCGGCTTCGGGCATCGAGCCACGAGTTATCTTCCGTCCTGCAGCCGCTCAGCGTGGAAGTTATCAAGCTGCTCTATGGCGAGTATCTTTTTCATTGTGGTTTTGAAGTCGTATTCCAGCCGGACAAAGTGCACCTGATTTTCATCCACATACACATAGCTTGCCCGGTTGTCCTTATCTCTCGGCTGGCCTACGGAGCCGATATTGATGATTGCTTTCTCATCGTCAATAATCGGATATGTATGCCCCAGCTCATCGGGTGAATAAAAATCAGGTTCGTCGAGAAATACCCCGGGCATATGCGTATGACCCACAAAGCATATATGCTTGACCCGCTCGAAAAGCAGCCGAACCTTTAGCGGGTTGGTGTAAACGTCATCGGGGAAGATGTATTCATTAATCGGCCTTCGCGGTGAGGCGTGAACAAAATCCATCGTTGTTTCGGTTGACCCCAGCCCGGCTATGAGCGTCTGCCGCATTTGCAGCTCGCCCAGAAAGCTCCAGCGCCTGTTACAGGACTGCCTGTCTTTTTCTTCTTCCAGGACTTCGCGTGTCCAGAAGCTTGCCTGCTCAGCGGCATAGTTGAAGTTTGTCGGTTCATATAGGGTGGCATAATCGTGGTTGCCCAGGACGCACCACTCGGTGTTTTCTATAATCAGGTCGAGACATTCCTTTGGATTCGGCCCGTAACCTACCACGTCACCCAGGCAGTAAACCTCCTTTATGCCGCGTTTTTCAATATCGTCGAGAACAGTGGTCAGTGCCTCGAGGTTCGAATGTATATCGCTTATAATCGCAAACATACGCTTTCCCGGATTAACATAAATGACGCCTGTATCACGTAAAAAGGAATTTATAGCAGAAATATCGCAGGAACGCCAGTGAAATAAACGAAAAACTAAAGGCCGATAATGAGAGCCGGCGGTTAAAAGGCAGAAATTTCAGGGCCCTTTACTTTGGTTTTCCACTTTTCGCTTTACGTTTTCGACTTTTTACTGTATTCTGTTCGCTGAACGTTAAACACTGACAGAGGTATAATCTTAATGGATATGACTCTTCTTGAAACTCGCGGGCTGGTAAAAAAGTATTCCGGCAGGGTTGTTGTTGACGGGATAAATATTACGATTGGCCAGCGTAATATTGTCGGCCTTCTGGGACGAAACGGCGCCGGGAAGACCACGACCTTCAGAATGATTATGGGTATGGTAATCCCCAACGAAGGGATGGTTGTCTTTGAAGGCGAAGACGTTACAAAGCTGCCGATGTATAAAAGGGCGCGTCTCGGCATCGGCTATCTCTCACAGGAGCCGAGCATCTTTCAGCGTCTAAGTGTCCGCGACAATCTCTATGCGATTCTGGAAACGATGTCTATCACCAAAGCCGAGCGCGACCTCAGAGCGGATATGCTCATCAGGCGTTTTGCCCTTGAAGAGGTTGCGCGCAGTCAGGGCAGATTCCTCTCGGGCGGAGAGAGGAGAAAGCTCGAAATCGCACGAGCTATGGTGACAGACCCTTCACTGGTTCTTTTGGATGAGCCGTTTAGTGGCGTTGACCCTATTGCCGTTGAGGATTTGCAGCGCGAAATCCGCCGGCTTGTTGCTTCCGGCGTCAGCATCCTTGTTACCGACCATAATGTCGAAAGGACGCTTGAGGTCGTTGATAAGGCCTACATAATCGACCACGGCAGGGTAATCGGCGCCGGCGCACCGGCTGAAATCATTCGCAACGAGACCGTCAGAAAACACTATCTCGGCAGCACTTTCGACGGCAAAAAATTGACCAAAAAAGGCATATAGCGCTTGTGTTAATAAAGCGAAAAAGGTTACACAACACTGCTTTGAATAAAGAAAAATGTCATCTGCGCCACGAAACAGGACCATTACGCTTAGAGATGAGGAGATAAGAAGGTATCAGCGCAGCTTGCTGAAGATTGATAGCCCGGCCTCACTTGAGCAGATATTGAATAAAGTCATCAACCATGACATTTTCGAGGTTGCGGATTTCCTGCCGTCGGAGTTTGTCGATTTGCTTTTTATCGACCCCCCGTATAATCTGACAAAGACATTCAACGCAAATTTTTTCAGGCAGGTCTCCGTAACGCAGTATATGGACTGGATGGAATCCTGGCTGAAAAAAATGATTGTGCTGCTTAAGCCGACGGCTTCTGTTTACATCTGCGGCGACTGGCGTTCTTCTTCGGCGATTCATCTGCTTTGCGAAAAATATTTTATTGTCAGAAACAGGATAACGTTCGAGAGGGAAAAGGGACGGGGAGCCAAAAAGAACTGGAAAAATAATTCTGAGGATATATGGTTCTGCACGATGTCCGACGATTGGACTTTCAACGCCGATGCGGTAAAATTAAAAAGGAAGGTCATCGCCCCATATCGGGAAAATAATATGCCGAAGGATTGGAGCGAAGACAAAAACGGCAAATTCCGGCTGACCTATCCCTCGAATATATGGACGGATATATCGATGCCCTTTTGGTCGATGCCTGAAAATACGCCCCACCCCACCCAAAAACCGGAAAAGCTCCTCGCAAAAATTATTCTTGCTGGCTCGAACGAGGCGGATGTTATTTTCGACCCCTTCGCAGGAGTCGGAACCGCAGGCGTTGTTGCGAAGAAGCTAAAGAGAAATTTTGTTATGGTGGAGATGGATGAGCAGTATTGCCTGTATGCAGCGAAAAGACTCGATATGGCAAAGCCGGATGGCACAATTCAGGGATACGATGATGGGGTCTTCTGGGAGAGAAACACTCTTAAGGATATCAAAAGTTCGAATGAAAATAAGCTGAAAAAACTGCCCGTGTATGTTTAATAATAGGGGCGTTAGATAAAGATGATTGATATAGATAAATGTCGAATCACTCATTACCCGGTCGAGGTTTTGGCTGAGCGTGCCAAACCGGTTGAAGAAATCGATGATAATATCCGCCGACTCGTCGATAAGATGTTCGAGATTATGCAGAAAAACAAAGGTGTTGGCCTGGCGGCGCCGCAGGCGGGCGTGTCACTGCGGCTCTTTATGATATCGCTCGACGGCAGCAGGGAAAAACTAAAGGTCTATATTAACCCCACAATTACCCCCGAAGGTCCGCTTACGGAGTTCGATGAAGGGTGCCTGTCCGTCCCGGGTATTTATACGAAAATTCGCAGATACAAAAAGTGCAAAGTCACGGCTACAGACCTCGACGGCAATGAGTTCACCGAGGAAGGCGAAGGTCTCTATGCAAGGGCGCTTCAGCACGAGCACGACCACCTCGAGGGGATGACCATCGTCAACCGTATGAGCAATGTGGCCAGAATCGCGCACCGAAAACAACTAAAGAAACTTTTAGAAGAACAGCAAAAATGAAAAACGTAAAACGAAAAATATAAAACCAAAGTGCAAAGCTTAAAACTGACATGGTTTTGAATTTTCAGTTGTTTTTTTCCATTTTTCGCTTTAAGTTTTTAGTTTATTATGAAGATAGCTTACTTGGGAAGTGGTGAGTTCGGCCTTGAATGTCTCAATGTCTTGGTGACATCGGGTCATAGTCTGAGTTTCATCGTAACGCAGCCGTCCCGGCAGGCCGGTAGAGGCAGAAAACCGACACCAACCCCGGTAGCTACCTGGGCACAATCGCACTCGATTGCTTTTGTTGAAACGGATAATGTAAATACTCCACAAACGTTCCGGAGGATAGCAGAGCATAATCCGGATTTGATTATTGTTGTGGCATTCGGCCAGAAAATCGGCAGCGAGCTGATAAATCTGCCGCCAAAAGGTTGCATCAATGTTCACGCCTCTTTGCTTCCGAAATACCGAGGCGCTGCACCGATAAACTGGGCGATAGTCAACGGCGAAAGTAAAACCGGTATCAGTGTAATAACGCTGGCTGAAAAAATGGACGCAGGTGACATCCTCGGTCTGGCCGAGACGGACATAAGACCTGATGAGACAGCAGGTGAGCTTCACGACCGGCTCGCAAAATTAGCTGCACCATTATTACTGGAAACCATCGACAAAATTGAAGATGGAACTGTCCCTTATATCAGCCAGGACCATTCGAAGGCGACATTGGCGCCAAAGCTGAAAAAATCGGATGGCTTTTTGGATTTTACTGAGCCGGCGAAAGACTTGCAGAGAAAGATACGCGGCTTCTGGCCCTGGCCGGGCGCCTCCGCTGATTATATCTCGAAAAAGACCTCGAAATCTTTGCGGGTAACAATAGCGCGAGCTAACGTAATTGAGACATCAGAGGCATTCGGCCTGCCGACCGGGACTCTCGATGAAAACCTTAATATAATCTGTGGACGGGATGCTCTTGAGGTTACGAAAATCAGGCCAGCCGGTTCTGCCCTTATGAATTTCAAAGATTTTGTCAACGGCTGGCACACCCAGACCGGCGATACATTCGTTAAGATTGAAGACGCAAATGCCTGTCGATAAACCCAGTTCCGCACGTGCTGTTGCTTGCGAAGTATTAAATCGGTTCGACCCGAAGCGGGATTATGCTTCTTCAATTTTGAATAAACTTTTACACAAAACCAGCGAAAGGCAGCGGGCTACCGACCTCGTGTTCGGAACGCTAAGAAACCGAACCGCCATTGATGTAGTGATAACGAAATTCACTACTCGACCCACCGAGAGAATTCAGGCAAAAGTTCTAAATATAGTTCGTATAGGGGCTTATGAGCTTATTTTTTCGCCTGCAACGCCGGATTATTCAATCGTTAATGAAGCGGTTGAAAACACCAAGGCCGTCGCAGGGAAGAGGCAGGTCGGCTTTGTGAACGCGGCCCTTCGGCAAATTGCAAGGCACATTTCGAATCGACAGAGCAAGCTCTCGCAGTCAAATGTCTGCAGGATGCTCCCGCAAACGCTAACAACCGGCTGCGAATTTGATACGGAAATCCTGCCGGAACCCAAAGTTTCTCCTGCTGAATATCTAAGCGCGGCGTTTTCAATTCCAAAATGGCTTGTTGAAGATTGGCTTGGAGAATACGGCGTAGAAGATTCGCAGCAAATCTGCTTTGCGTCCAACCGCAGGCCGAGCATCTACATCAGGCCCAACATCTTGAAAACAAAAACAGATGAAATCGCAGACAAATTCCGTCAGGCAGACATCGGTTTTGAAATAGTTCCTCTCGATACTCCGCGAGCATCGAGCATCGAGCATCAAGAATCGAGGATGTTAAAAATCAAAAGCCCTAAAGTAGTGACAGACCTGCCCGGCTTTTCTGATGGTTGGTTTACTATTCAGGACATATCTGCCGCTCAGCCGGTGCGTATCTTAAATGCGCAGCCGGGCTGGAGAATCCTTGACCTCTGTGCCGCACCGGGCACAAAGACAACGCAGTTAGCTGAGGCGACCGGTGATAAAGCAGAGATTATCGCAACCGATATCGACGCCGGACGACTTAAGATGCTCGAAGAAAATGTCACCCGCCTCGGCCTGAAAAGCATTAAGATTATCGAGTATGAACAGCTTTTCCAAAAATCGGAAATCGAAAATCGAAAATTGAAATTCACAATTGACTCTGTCGATTGTGTTTTGTTGGATGTGCCGTGCTCCAATACCGGCGTCTTTGCAAAACGCATCGAGGCCCGCTACAGAATAACGCCGGATGCTGTTAAAGCCATTGCGAAAACACAGGCAGAGCTTTTGAAAACCGCGGCTTTAATGCTCAAACCAGACGGCAAAATCTGCTACAGCACCTGCAGCATTCAGAAACGGGAAAACCGGGAAGTCGTAGCGGAGTTTCTTGAGGGAAATCCTGAATTCAAGCTCGAATCAGAACGGCTCATACTTCCCTCTGCCGAATCACCTGCAGACCACGATGGAGGATACACGGCGGTAATTGTGAGAAAGTAGATGTCGCCTGCAGAGCTGCAAACAGGTTGACTAATCCGCATTTGCCAATACAATCATCCGTTATGAACGCAGTATCTCTTGAGAAGGTGAGCAAGTCCTTCGGTAGCGTCCGCGCTGTGGATGGTCTCAGCGTCTGGGTTCCTGCCGGCTGTATCTATGGCTTTCTTGGCCCCAATGGTGCAGGCAAGACTACTACCATTCGAATGATTATGGATATCATCCGCCCAGACAGCGGAACCATCGAGGTGTTGGGGGGGTATTCGGCGGAGCGTGCCAAAAACCGCATCGGATATATGCCCGAGGAGCGGGGTTTGTATCGGAAGATGACCGTCCGTAAAGTGCTTGCATATTTTGGGGCTATCAAGGGCCTGAAGGACGATGAGCTTGCCCGGGCCGTGCCGCAGTGGCTACAGCGAGTCGATTTGGCAAACTGGGCCGACAAAAAAGTCGAGGAGCTTTCGAGGGGAATGCACCAGAAGCTTCAGTTCGCAGTCACAGTCATCAACAATCCCGAGCTTGTGATTCTGGATGAGCCGTTTTCCGGGCTTGACCCCTTGAATCAGGATTTGCTCAAAGAAATCATTCTCCAGATGCGTAAAGAGGGCAAAACCATAATCTTTTCCACACACGTGATGCACGAAGCTGAGAAGCTTTGCGATTGTATCCTTCTTATAAATAAAGGAAAAGTAATACTGGATGACCGGCTCCGGATGATTCGTTCGCAGCACAGCTCACAGGTAATACGCGTCGAGCTTCAGGGCGATACGAGTTTTGTCGAGACGATGCCTATGGTGGAGTCGGTGAAATCCGATGGAGGGCTGCTGGAAATAACACTGGCCAACGGCGACACCCAGCGATTTATTCGCGAATTGGTGCAGCGGGCGAATGTGATTAGCTTTGAGATTAAGGTGCCCTCGCTGCATGAAATATTTGTTAAGCTGGTCGGAGCAGACGATGCAGAAGATTCTTAAGATTGCCCACCGTGAATATATTGAGACCGTCAAGACCAAGGCGTTTATCATCGGCTTGTTAATGACGCCGGTTATAATTGGTGCAATTGTCATAATCAACGGCTATGTCTCCCAAAGCATATCAGGCCCGCGTCCGCCGAGAAGGATTGAAGTTGCGGATTTATCGAAAGAGCTTTCGGATGAGATTGAGGCATCGTTCGACGAATACAACGAATCGCATTCGGAAAAACAGATTTTGCTTCAGGAGCTTCACGCCGACGAAAATGCGGGCGAAGCTGCCAAGGAAAAGGTTCGCAACGGCCGGCTGGATGCGTATTTTGTCCTCGACAAAGACAGTATCGAAGGTGCCGGCAGGATTATCTCCTACACCAGCGGCTCGAAGATGTCGGACCTCGACCTTGTCTCAACAGTCGAGAATGTGCTCAATCGTGCCGTTGTCAACCGGCGCTGCAGGTTGAGCGATGTTTCTCGCGAGCTGCTGGACAAGCTTCGCCGGCGTGTGCCGGTCGAGCGCGTTGACATCTCTCTGGCCTCGGACGAAAAGCAAAGAAGGCAGGGCGAACAAATCATCAAAGCGATGGTTCCTTTTTTCTTTATGTTCCTTATGTTTATGGGAATCTTCGCCAACGGCCAGCAGATGCTTACCAGTATTATCGAGGAGAAGTCTTCCCGCATTATAGAGGTGCTTTTGTCTGCGGTAAGTCCGTTTCAATTGATGACCGGCAAGATACTGGGAGTTGCCGCTGTCGGCCTGACGGTGATGTCACTGTGGGGCGCCGCCGCCTATGCAACCGCCAACTGGCAGGGGTTGGATGTCAGGGTTCCCGTGAAGCTGCTGCTGTGTTTTGCGGTCTATTATGTGCTTGGTTTTCTGTTGTTCAGTTCCATCCTCGCCGCCATCGGCTCGGTCTGTAATACAATTAAAGAGGCCCAGAGTATGATGATGCCGATTTCTTTTCTCTTTATTTTGCCGATTATGGCCTGGCCTCTTTTTGTGGAGCAGCCGGACTCGGCCTTGGTGACGGCTGCGTCATTTTTCCCGTTTTTGACTCCAATGATTATGATTTTGCGGATTTCTTCAAGCTCGGATGTGCCGCTGTTTGAGATACTTGCAACGATGGCCGTGCTGGCTTTATCTGTGCTGGCCGTGATGTGGGTTACTGCAAGGGTGTTCCGAACGGGGATACTGATGTATGGAAAAAAGCCGGGTCTGCGAGAAATCATCCGCTGGCTGAGATATACTTAAATACGGGTCGAATCCACAGCTTTTCCACAATGCGAGCTTATGATGTGCAAAACCTGTTGAGAATAAATTTTTTTTTTGCGCAAGACTGGTAGAGACAGTAGTATCCACTGTGTGGATAAAAAATCTGCCAAATTTGGCTTGATACCGGATGATTTATGTTTGATACTTGCTATTTGTCGTGTATCGAAAGAGCATAATCAACCTTTGAGAATCAGGAGAAGTAAAAATGCAGGGTATAGTCACGGATGATAAGCCCCGCTCGCAGGATGCGCAAATAATTGCTATCAACGAAGCTCTTGCGAGGAAAGTTGGCCCGCAGAAGTTTCATATCTGGTTTAAAAATTCGACCAGGTTTACCCTTGCCGGTGATTATCTTAAAGTCGGTGTGCCGAATCTTTTTATTGCGAGCTGGATTGAGAATCACTTTGCAGGCGATATAAACCAGGCGGTGCGGGAGATTACCGGGGCCGGGCGAAAGATTACTTTCACCATCGACCCCGAACTTTCGGGTCAGCAAAGAAGAAGCCAGCTTGACTCACAGGCGCAGCACGTTACAAAGGCCCACAACCGTTCTGTTCTTGACCGCAGTCGCAGGGGCGATACGACCGGCGCCGATGGGCCTCCGCGGAAACGGCTGAAGCTTTCGTTGGATACATTTGTGGTAGGCCAGTCGAATGAGCTGGCTTACAACGCGGCAAAGGCCGTCGTAAATGAGGAAAAGAGTCCCTTCAATCCGCTTTTTATTCACGGCGGATACGGCCTCGGCAAGACGCATCTGCTGCAGGGTATTTGCAACGCCGTCTCGAAGCATCGGCCCCAGACTAACTGGCTGTATCTGTCTGCTGAGGACTTCGCAAATCAGTTCATCCTTGCCCTGAAGATAAAGAAGCTCGAACAATTTCGACGCAAAATGCGACAAACCGATTTGCTGGCTATCGACGACATCCACTTCTTGGCAAGCAAGCCCTCAACTCAGGAGGAATTCCTGCATACATTTAATTCTATTAACCTGGCGGGCAAGCAGGTTGTTCTCGTCTCCGATGCGCATCCGAAGATGATAGGCCAGCTCTCCGAGAAGCTGGTCAACCGCTTCATCTCCGGTATGGTTGTTAAGATTGGCAATCCCGATTTCCATACCCGCTGCGAAATATGCAGGCAATACGCCGAGAATATAATGCGGTCGAGCTCCGGCTCAGCTTCCAAAAGCCCCGCTCAAAAGCAAATTCCTGAGAACGTGGTAAGATACATCGCCGAGAACCTGCGGACCAACGTGCGGGAGCTGGAGGGTGCTCTTCTGAAATTGATTGCATTTTCAGCTTTGCAGAATGAGAAAATCGGGATCTCTATGGCCCAGGCGGTTCTGGCTGAACACCTTGCCAGGACCGACCCGATTGTGCACATATCCGATATCGAATCAGCCGTTGCCACGTATTTCGGACTGACGCCTGCCAATATACACTCATCCAAGAAGGACAGGACCGTTGCCCTTGCCCGGCATTTCAGTATGTATCTGACAAGGAAGCACACAAAGATGTCGTCCTCGGAGGTTGGCAGATTTATGGGCAATAAAAACCACGCCACCGTCCTTTTGGCCTGCAGAAAGGTCGAGGATATGGTTGCGCGGGACGCCGAGATTCACTGGCAAGGCCCAACCGGCAACAAAATCGCAAAGGCAAAAACCGTCCTCGCACAGCTCGAAGCAAGCATATAAACTCGCTAGTTAATGCTCGTAAATATGGTGAATAGTTAAATGGTAACTGGTTAAATCCTCCCCGTGCGGACTCACAAATTACCACTCACCAATAACCAGTTACCGATTCCCGGAAGTTTCACTTGACTTTCATTACAGACTTCCTATAATAAGTTTAAGATTTGAGGAAATTGCTCTTTAAGAGGAGTGGCATTTCGTTATTTCCTGCATGGATGTTGCGCTTTCAGTCTAAGTTTGTATCGTGACTGCCATTGTGTAAGGGCAGAAAAAGTTAAAAAAACAAATAAATACCAATTTTTTGAGGAGGAATGAAAATGAAAAATGTAAGAACAATTTGGTTAACTGTAGTAGTGTTGTTTATGTGCGCCTGCCCCGCACTGGGGGTAGTCGAGTTCAAAGACGGCCTGACCCACGACATCGACTACGCCATAGAGGATAATGTCTGGGTGGACTTGGGTGCACCGTGGATGCACACCACAGTAAACTGGCAAGATGGTGGAAGCATAGACGACCCGTATTACCTTCGTGGATATGAACACAGCAGGATAAATGTCTCCGGCGGTAGCATATTTGTTCTCTCCAGCTACGATTTCAGCCAAGTAGATATCTCCGGCGGGTCGATAAACATTCTTGGCAGTCTTGGTTCCAGCCATGTGAATATCTCCGGCGGTGAAATATATAATAACCTTGAGTGCTACCAATCCAGCCAAGTAGATATCTCTTGCGGCTCAATAAGCCACTACCTTAATACCTACGATTCCAGCCAGTTAAATATCTCCGGTGGTGTAACAGTCCGCCTTGCTTGCTGGGAATCCAGCCATGTAAATATCTCCGGCGGGGAGATAGGCAATTATCTTTTTTACACCTATGATAACAGCCAAGTAAATATCTCCGGAGGCGAAATAGGTGATTTGACACTACTCAGTGAGAGTAAGATACAAATCTTTGGTTCTGATTTTGCGGTCGATGGCCAAAGCGTTGGCTACGGAGAACTCGCAAGTATTTTTGGCGGCAGTTACTACCACGAACCTTTCAGGTACCTGACCGGAACACTATCAAGCGGCGAACCAATCAATTGTTTATTTCTTATTGGCAACGATGCCAGAATCGTCCTCGTACCTGAGCCGGCCACGATTTTGCTGCTCGGCCTCGGAGCTCTGTGTTTTAGAAAACATAGGAAATGATTTTCGTGTCACGAGCGACGAGCGACGATTTCCATTTTGCATCTCGGTATCGCCTCTAAAAATCTCTGGCCATAACGCTTGTTGATTATGCGGGAATCAAGAATAACGATAATGCCTGTATCGCTCTTGCTGCGAATCAATCTTCCGAAGCCCTGCTTGAATTTGATAATTGCTGATGGCAGTTGATAATCGTAAAAAGGATTTCCACCCTGCTGTTTTATCTGTTCAAGCCGCCCCGCAATCAATGGCTTATCCGGCACCGCAAACGGCAGCCGAACAATAATAACATTGCTCAGCGCCTCGCCCGGCACATCCACCCCCTGCCAGAAACTATCCGTGCCGAACAAAACCGCCGATTTTTGCCGCGAATTTTTACGAATTTGCACCAATTCATTATTTACCCTTTTATTAGTGTCCGTTCGTGTTAATTCGTGGTTAATTTTTTCCTCAGATTTCACTGCGGTAAACTTATTTTGACTCTTGAAACGCACCAGCAGCGCCGTTCTGTCAAGCCCCGCTCCTTGTTGTAATAGTTCGATATCATTGTCAGTCAGCCAGTCAGCCAGCTTCTCGGCAATATTGCCGAGCATCTCGTAGCTGGTAAAGAGCACAAATGCCTTTCCTTTTGTTTGCAGAATATATTTTTTCAGGGCCTCTGCTGCCTTATCGATAAATTCCGGCTCATTCGGCTCCGGCAGGTCCTTTTCGATATAAATAGTAACCTGCTTCTCGTAATCGAAAGGCGAACCAAGCTTAATCGCATCGAAATTCTCCAGCCCTATGCGATGTGCAAAGAACTCGAACCCTTTTTTTTCGGTTGCTGCACCGCTGCTCAAGGTGGCGCTGGTCATAATCACCGATTCGTATCTGTCGAACAAACATCGTTTGACATCCTCTCCGACATTGAGTGCTGCACTTTTCAGGCGGATGGTCGCCCTTCTTTCCATATTGGCCTCGACCCAATAGACATAGTCTTGTCTTTTCTGCAGAATAAAGCAGTTAATCTCTTCCGCCAGAACAGCGCACCTGTCGGCGAAGCGCATAATCTCGAATTTTTCATCCGCATCTTCGGTATCTTTTGCAATCTTACTCAGTTCCGACCGCAGCTTGTTCAGATGACCCGACAGGTTGTTATCGACAAAGTTTGCATAGCACCGGCCGTTGGTCTCGTCTTTATTGTTGTCATACCAGTTGCGGACCTTTTTGAAGAAGCTGTCCGACTCCTTGTTTAATCCGGCAATACTGCCGGGCAGCATATCAATCGCCTTGTTTGATTTTGTATAGGCCAGCAGTCCTTTGTGCGTCCTCGGATTATACAGGCCGTTGAGCAGAAATCTGATTCTGTGATTGCTGACATCTATCCCGAAGTGTTCTTCAGCCACGTGCTCGATATTCTGTGCCTCATCGATAATGATATACCTGTAATCGGGCAGCACCGAGGCGCCCTGCTCTTTGAGAACAAGGTCGCTGAAAAGCAGTGCATGGTTGGCAACAATAATGTCGGCGGTATCCAGCATTCGTCTTGCGCGCCAGTAGAAGCAGTCGCGGAAATATCTGCACTTTCTGCCTCGGCAGTTGCCGTGCTCACTGTTGACCGCGTCCCATATCGTCGCGCTTGGAACAAAGTCGAGCGTGCTCAATGAGCCGTCTTTCGTTCGGGTCGCCCAGTTGTGTATCGCCGCAATCTCCGAAGACCCTTTGTCGAATAGTAAGCTTTGCCTTCGCAGTGCAAATTCCAGCCGGCGCCTGCATAAGTAATTGCCCCTGCCTTTTGCCAGCGCCGCCGTGAAATGGTATGGCAGACAATCCGTTAAAAATGGTATATCTTTATTTATTAGCTGCTCCTGCAGCGTGATGGTAAACGTGCTTATCAGGACTTTGCCTTTTCCCTGGCGGATAAGGCCGATAGCGGGGACAAGATATGCAAAGCTTTTGCCTACGCCCGTTCCCGCTTCGACAACAAGGTGCTGGGCGTCCAATAGCCCCTTTTGAACCGCATAGGCCATCTGCACCTGCTGCGGCCGCTCCTCAAAACCAGAATATGATTGCGACAAAAGCCCCCCCGCCCCAAATACATTCTTTATATCAAAATGCGTATTATTTTGTATCATTAATAGTAACTCAAACTGACCATTTTGTTCGTACCCGTAAACGCAACTCGCCTTTTGACAAGGTATTATGCACTATAAAAACAATAATAAAATCAGCCATCCAGCACTTAAAATCTTTAAGTGCTGGGTTCGACAATTTTGCATTTTACATTTTGATTTTTGCGTTCCCAAACTGACCAAGGGTCAATTTGAAATAATAAGATATTATCCGGCTTTCGTCGCTTATAGCAAGCACTGTGTCGGTTGCCATTGAGAGTATTTGTTTGTTATCGTTAGAGTTTTCATTCTTAACGTTGTTTGTCATCCTTAGTATTATTTGTCATCCTGAGCGGCTTGTTCTCCGAAGCTTTAGCGAAGGAGGAAGCGAAGGATATGGCCAGCAAAGAGCATAGTTGGCCTTCACATTGTGAGCGGCCGGTGCCCCGTTGTAGAACTCTGCTATTGCAGAGGGTGGAAGTGAAGCAATCTCACAAAAATAAAAACCCCACGTTACACGTGGGGTTTTGAAAATTCGGATTTATATATCAGGGCTTCAGCTTTTTTCAACTTTGTTGCTACTTTACTATGCCCATTGCATCGTAGATTGCATCTTTAACTGTGCTCACAGCCGGAGAATTCGGCTGCTTCTGGTAAGCGGAGTCTATCGCCGCTTTGGCCTTATCGAGATCTCCCGTCTGGTAATAGACATAGCCCAGCAGAAATTCCAGGTCGGCGGCCCCGCTTCTTTGAAGCCATTCCTCGATATCGGTTATCCTTGTATCGAGCTTTTCCTTGTCGCCTAATATGGTCACAAAGTCAACTTTTGTCCAGGCCAGTTCCGGTGAGAGCTTCAGCGCTCTGGAAAGAAACAGCGAGCTGCTGATATATTCGCCGGCGGCAAACATTGCGTGACTCTTGCCGAAATAAGCAGCCGGGTCATCAGGTTTGTAAAAAGATGCCAGCGTATAGGCGTCAACAGCCCAGTAGTACTTGCCTTGTTTTAGATAGCTTTCGGCATCGCTGATGTGTTGTTCGAACTTGTCTTCTGAAAAAGCGGTAAAGGTCTTGTATTCATTCAATACGCTTTGAGCTCGCGGGGATATGCTGCTCTCGGCCGGACCTGAAACATCTGTTTGTTCTTCTGCTTCAGGGAAAGCGGAGAGTTTCTTGGCCGTATCTTGTTCCAGCGATGGGAATTTCTTTCTCAATAGCTCGTGGGTTTCTTCGAGGGCGCTTTCCTTGCTTATGGTTGTTATGTATTTTTCATAATTGGATTTTTTCGGCGTTAATTTCTCTTCATCGCCTTCGGCTTCCTGAATCTCCTTTATCTTTTGCGCAATAGGTGTTTGCTCTAAGGCTTCTTGTAATTTTTCGAGTTGTTGCTTTATCTGCTTGCGCAGTGCGATTTCGTCTTGTTCCTGCAGCGGTTTTGTTAAATTGAGTTCCGGCATTCGTTCTGTCGGCTTCTGTAGTGTTTGTGGTGTTGATAATTGTATTGCCTCTTCAGCCGACGACTTATATTTATCCAGAGGCCGCAGTGATTCGTCGCGGACTATCAGACTTTGTCTCAAATCGGACGCCCTGAGTCTTAGCTGCTCAAGGTCACGTTGCAGTCTTTGCATTTGCGCAAGGTCTTCCTCGTCGGCCACTCGCCTGGCCCGCCCGGATATGGCAATGCCGTCAGAGATAAGCTTCTCAAGTTCCGACGGGCTAATCCGCAGAGGTCTCAATTCGTAATCCGGAACCTTTGTGCCCTGTGCATATTGACCTTGCAGAGACAGGTTTTCGCCGCTGGCTTGTGCTGTGGTTCTCTGGCCGGTTGTCGCCATTGCTCGGCTGTCAACCCTTGTAGCCGCCGGATTGAAAACACTACGCTGACCCGGCGTTGAAGTTGTTACCGTCCCCGTCTGCGAATAGTATGGCTGGGGTGTGTATTTCCCGGAGTTATACCTTAAATCCTCTGCGTTAACCGAATCTCTCAAAAATGAATCGAGCCCTGTTGAGCCGAGTGGAGCTCCGAAGCTCGTTCTTGAGCTATACGGCACAGGTCCTTGAAAGTGCTGGCCTCGCCGGACATTGCCGGTGATTACCAGGTTGCCGCTGCTGTCTATCGGATTGCGGCTTTTAATCAGACCGCTCGCAGCGCTGCTCGCAGGCGTTGTGCTTGTGCCCGCGGGATTTACGATATAGGGATTCTGCATAGACCGGCTCGGTGCCGGCAAAATGATTGATATTGCAATCGATACTATAATGATTAGTTGTTTCCTCATCATAATTAAATACCTCACTGCCGCCCTATATGTTCATAATTGGACAATCTACTACTTTTTAGACAACGGGTCTTTCTTATACTTCGGCTTTTCTGCCCAACCCAGTTTAGCAGCTAATGTGTCCCAGCGGGTTCTTAGGGGATTATTTACCACCAGAAAATCACTGTTTTCTCTGGCAATTATGACCATATTATCGCCTGAAAGCTGGAAAGAATCCTGCCCGTCTATCGATATTGTTGTGCCTTCATCCCGGCCCCTGCGGCAGGGGCGGGATTCATCGGGCTGCACCCTTGAAATTTCCACTTTGCTGTCCGCATCTATAACAATGGGGCGGAAGCTGAGCGAATGGGGGCAAATCGGCGTTATTACCATTGCTTCCATCGAGCTGTCGAGAACAGGTCCGCCCGCCGAGAGATTATAGGCCGTTGAGCCGGTCGGGGTGGAGATTATAAGGCCGTCACCTACGAAACCGGCTACTGGCTGGCCGTTCACAGCAACTTTCAATTCTATCATCCTGTGCGATGATCCTGATGTGATAAAGACGTCATTGATTGCCACTGAGCCGAATTTCTGCCTGTATTTATCGGAGCTGCCGGTTATTTTACAGCTTAACATCATTCGTTTTTCTATGGATATTTTGCCGCTGATGATATCGTCGAAGTATCGCTTAAGCTCGTCAACGCTGAATTCCGCCAGAAAACCGAGCTTGCCGAGGTTAACGCCGATAACAGGGATATTGCTCTGCCTTAGTTTTCTGCCTGCCCAGATAATGCTGCCGTCACCGCCGAAAACAATGGCAAAATCGCATTTTTTCGGAATCTCGGCCTTGCAGTCATCCACGCTACAGCTTGCCGCTACCTCGGCTTTGCCTTTTGCAAAGGCCTTGAATTCCTCGATAGTCGCTGCAACCTGTGGTTTTTTCGGGTCGCCAAAGATTATCAGTTTCGGTAAATTGCTCTTTGCCATCTCTTGCCTGTAAAAAATTGATTTCTCAGTCTTAAAGGAACAATTAACCAGCGGATTAACACGGATTTTCACAGATTTATATTTTTATTTCTCTGTGTTCTCTGTGCCCTCTGTGGCTAATACAAATTCCTATACCATTCAATTATCGGCTATGCAGCGCCAACAATCAACTCAAATTCACAGTGTGCCTGTCGAATCTATCTACCCCTTGCCTGCTGCCTGCCCATTTTCGGCCGTTCCCGAAGAATCATAATTTTCTTGCCTTTTAACGTCCTATATGGTATATTACCTATAACCTTGACGCTATGACAGCAGCTATTTCGCGGAGATATGGAGATTTCCCAGGTATAATTCTTTGATAAGCGGTGTTAATCTGTGTAAACTTGTACTCGCGAAAGCGGGTATCCGTGTCTAAAAAGAGGAGAAGGTGATGAGAAGGATAGTTTTTGCGGGGGTCTTATTGGGATTTCTTTTTATTTCTGCCGGCTTTGCACTTCCAGTAACAAAAATCCAATACCAGGCAGCCGACCTCGGTTCCGGCAGGTGGCAATATACATATGATGTAACCAATATCAGCTTGACGCCTGTAATCGAGGAGTTTACCATCTGGTTCGATTTCGGCTCTTTTGATAATCTATCCATCGAGACGCCCGACCCGCCTGCTGGCGGTTGGAATGAGGTTGTTATTCAGCCGGAGCCGGTTTTGGGAGACGATGGCTATTACGATGCCCTGAGTTTGGCTCTTGGTATCGGTATTGGCGAGATGGTCAGCGGATTTACTGTCAGTTTCGATTGGCTCGGTTCTGGCGAGCCGGGCTCGCAGCTTTATGAAATCATTGACCCAACCACATTTGAGACGCTCGACTCCGGCTACACTATCCCGGAGCCGACAACGTTGCTATTGCTTGGATTAGGCGGAATAGCTTTGCGAAGAAAGAAGAATTTAGAATTAAGAATGTAGAGTTGAGAATTTAGAAGCTAAATGAGGGAGCTAACTATATTGAAAGCGAGACAAAACTTCAAATTCTGTTTAGCATTGACCGTTTTAATAGTGTTGGGCTTAACAGCCAATCAGGCCTGTGGAAAATATGGTGGCGGAAGTGGAACTGCCGGATACCCATACCTGATTTATACACCAGAGCATATGAATGCCATTGGGTCCAATCCAGTAGATTGGAGCAAGTATTTTAAACTTATGGCAGACATCGACTTAGGAGGATTAACAGGGACAGCTTATAATATCATAGGTGTTAGCGGAAATCCTTTCAGGGGTACTTTTGATGGTAATGGTCACGTAATTTCAAATTTTACATACATTGATCGCGGAGGTATGAGGTTAGGTGTCTTTGGTGTCTGCGAGGGAACCATCAAGAATCTTGGATTAGTGAATCCGCATGTTGATGGCTCCACAAATACTTTTGATTGGGGCATCGGAGAAGATATCGGTGCATTAGTTGGTTCGGGTGGTGGGAATATTCGAGACTGTTATGTTGAAGGTGGTAGCATTGCCGGAAATTATGAAGTAGGCGGACTTAAAGGTTCGAACAATGGAGTAATGACTGACTGCTATTCTACCTGTGATGTTTCCGGCTTTCATAACGTGGGTGGCCTAGTGGGAACGAATCGTGGAACAATTTCCTCGTGTAATGCCACGGGCAAGGTAACAGGAGCAATTAGTCACATTGGAGGCTTGGTGGGACAAAATTTTGAGTCAATAGATAATTGTTCCACTACAGGGCCTGTGAAATCTACAAGTACAGATTGGGTTGATGTAGGAGGTTTAGTGGGTTATAATAATGAAGGAACAATATCCAATTGCACTTCGAGCAGCGATATAACCTTAAAAGGAAAGTGTGGAGGTGGTTTAGTAGGTACAAGTTGGAGTGGTATGATAACTAATTGCTATGCCACTGGTTCAGTAACGGGAACAAGTTCAAGTTATATCGGCGGTTTGGTGGGTACAATTGTTACCTCTACATATTATCCGTATATGGGAATAATCGAATTTTGTTACGCTACTGGTGATGTTTCCGGAAATAACAGGGTCGGGGGATTGGTGGGAGAAAGCGGCAGCTCTATTGTCAGAAACTGTTATGCTACGGGGGCAGTGAGCGCCAATAATAGAGTTGGCGGCTTGATGGGAGTTAATTACTTCTACCCTTATGACGGTTTTGATACAGCGATTATAGACAAGTGCTATTCTACCGGCCGAGTAACAGGATTTGATCAGGCAGGTGGACTGGTGGGGGGCTATTGGCCCAATCCGCAAATTGTCATCAATTCTTTTTGGGATATTCAGGCAAGTGGACGGACCTACAGCGCCGGCGGAACGGGCAAAAATACTATTCAAATGAAGACAAAAAATACTTACACTTCAGCGGGTTGGGACTTTAACACGCCTATCTGGACAATCAATGAGGGTAATAACTATCCACGGTTCTGGTGGGAGTCATTCCCAAGATCATGGAGCTTTGAATTTGCAGGATTTAATGTAATAGAGAGGACGCGCATCGGACGAACGGTTTTCAGATATGTATTAAGCTTGTCACTAACTAATGTTACTCATAGTGATATAACGGATATACACATAAAGTTGGTAAATGCTTCAGAACAGGTTACAAATGTGATTGATGGTGAAATATATTTCCCTTTAATTGAAGCATATAGCACTGTTGACAGTAACTTATATGATGATTGGTTCATAATCGAGGTAGACAGATCAGAACCAATTACTGAAGGGGCACTTACATGGAGAGTTGATTACACAGAGACAGCTGAATCAAAAATGCAGGTAATGACTGCAAGACTTCCTGAAATAGAGAATATAATCGTTGATGGCGTAGTTGACTTTTCCGATTTGGCGGTGTTGGCCGAGCAATGGCTGGGCCCGCCGGGCGACCCTTCAGCCGATGTAGCGCCACAGCCGGATGGCGATGGTATAGTAAATTTCCTTGATTTCGCACAACTTGTAGAAAATTGGCAGAATTAATTGATTGCTTTTAAGGTTTTTGCCGCCTACAATTAGGAACCAACTATCTCTTTTGCATTTTTTGCTATTTATTCAGTGAATCCAGTCGTTTCACAAAGCGGAAACGTGAAAATCATATAAAAATCCCAGCTATAGAGCTGAAATCGCCCATTTCAAGTGGCTTTCTGACTCCGTGAGGCTTCCTGAGGGCAAACAGATTCTTAACCTGCATCCTGTTTCCTGATGTCAAATATTTCAACATTTTTCGGGAATTTTCTGGAATTTTCTTGACGTGGAAATGGATAGTTTGGTAAAATTACGATGTAACAATCTGGGTAGTATATGGATTTTGATGAACATTCCCGAATGGAGGAGGATGAAATCAAATTCCGAAAAGCCGTGTGAAATATGCGTAAATACTGGAGGCGGTCGTTTTGGCGATGTTGCCGGACGAAACCACACCCGCTGACGTGTTATGAACGCGTATCGAGTCACGGGAAGCTCGAGCGTTGGCTTTATAGCCAAAAAGAACAAATTGTTTTTGTGATATATTAGGAGGGGTGTTATGTGTAAATTTAGATTATTACTTACTTCTTGTTGCGGTTTTGTTCATGTCAACGAATGCACTGGCAGCACCCGTCACTATGACCGGCGATGATGGATATGGCACCACTTCGTTTAATACCGCTGGAAAGTGGAGCGACGGTTTAGCACCTGCCGCCGGGAACACCTATTCCACTGTAGGTTATCTCCTGCGTTCACCGACTGCTGCCGGAAGCTACACCTTCGCAGGTTATTCACTCACGATTGGAGGAGGCAATGGAGGTGGGAACGCGAACAACATCTTTCGCACAGACGGCGGCGTCAACAACAACTCTTTGATATTCAAGGCCAATGGCTGCGACCTTACGGTCAACAACTTGATCCTGGACGCCGGAACCATCCGAGATGGGCTGGGAACCAGCGAAACATGCTCAATGAACGGAAATATTTTTGTTACCAGCAAAGGTGGCGGGTTCGCCGCTCAATGCCACTTGATGATTAATTCAGCCATAAACGGTTCGGGACCAATCTACATTGCCGACAACGGCAGTGGCGAAGCAGGCCGCACTGTCTTTTTCACTTCTGGGCTGAACGCTTATAACGGCGACATTCTTCTACTTGGTTCCTCCGATGCTCGTTCTCGGCTCACCTTTTCCGACGACAGCTTGATGAACTTCGTCATCGGGGCCAGCGGCGTAAACAACGACATCTCGGGACAAGGAACTGCTACTTTTGAAGGCGATTTCTACTTCGATCTTTTCGGCGCCAGCACGAACGTTGGCGATAGCTGGATTATTGCGAACGCAACGTCACAGACCTTTGGCGGCACGTTCACCGTTCTCGGATTCACCGACGTAGGCGGTGATCTTTGGAGGAAATCTATCGACGCCACCAATTGGTACCAGTTTAGCGAAAGCACGGGCACTTTGACCGTCATTCCTGAACCGGCCTCAATGATGATACTGGGTCTTGGTTCTCTGGCGTTAATCAGACGTCGAAAAGCGTAGTAAAAGGCAGAGAATACTAAAAACATATACTATCAGTGGATATGTTGAATCTTACCCCCCCTTGGCTGTGTTGTTCAGCCGGGGGGGTTTTTTTAATATTTAAATTTTTAAGTATGTCGTATATTATTGTGGCTTATTTGCAAGGGCATTCTTTTGAGCACGGTTTTTTCAACGCGAACTTTCGCAGTTGCTGAAACCTGTTAATACGGACAAATTTAGGTTTACAGGATTAAAAATGCAAAACTTGAATTAGCAAGGGGGAAAGTAATTATCAATTGTTTTGTTAAATATATAAAACTGAATTATCTCATTTCTTTCATCCTGATGATAGTTTTTGTCTCGTCAGCTCAAGCTGCTTATCTGGATGCTGAAGGCGGCGCCGGTGGAAATACAATCCGGGCAAGTGATGGAGACCCGGATGCCTGGTGGACCACAACAACGACCCCGACCGATACACTGTGGGCCGGGAGACCTTATGGCAACGATGACGCCGGCAATTTGGGTACTGCTCTTCCTGCCGACATTTTTGAAGCCACAGGAAACACTACCGGCTATGAAGATTGCATTCCGATTATGACAACCATCTCCGGTCTGATTCCCGGAGATAGGTATGATGTTAATATAGTTTATTGGTCGGCGACAAGTCAGAACTGGGCGATCCGAGCCGGCTTTAGCTTGGATAATATGCTCTATTTCGATTACCTGGGACAAGGTGGTGCTACCGCCGGTTCGGCGACCGGAAGAACGCAAAGCGATAGGGTAGAACTGACGGGTTTTATCGGTCGGATACAAGCCGATACCAATGGTAAAATCCTGGTTTATATCGATGATAAACCCTCGGATGCCTCTCAGGGCGGCTGGTATGACCGAACCTGGTATGATGGCCTGTTGATAGCTCCTGTGGCGCTGACTGCCTCTAATCCAAGCCCGCCTGATGCAGCCGTAAATGTGGAAATCGATACTGAACTTGCCTGGAGCCCAGGCATAGGGGCGCATTTGCACGATGTGTACTTTGGCATCGATGGGGACACTGTGGAAGATGCCGATACATCCGATACCACGGGCATATATCGCAGCCGACAGGAACCTAATACATATACTCCGCCTGAAGCATTACAGTGGGGCCAGACTTATTACTGGCGGATTGATGAGATTAATGAACCCAACATTTGGAAAGGCGCCGTTTGGAGCTTTACAATTAGTTTCACTCAAGTGAAGAACGAAATTATTGTCTTCAATGATAACGGTGGCTGGAGCTGGTTCCAGGACGAACGCGCCATCATTGACAACGACAAATTGATTATCGGCTCGGTTGCCGATGCATCAGGAACCGACGGGAGCACGCGCGACGGCAATATCGAGGTTGCTACCTACGATCTGTCGAATTTGTCGCTGAGCAGAATAGCATTGAGCCCCATCTTAAATTCCGACGATCACGCCGCTCCGGCGTTTATGATGCGTCCGGATGGCAGGATTTTGGCCGTGTATTGCAAGCACGGCGGCGACAGCCTTGTGCGATACCGCATCTCGACGAACCCCGGCGACACGAGCAGCTGGGCAGCCGAACAAACCTTTAACGTGAACAGCAACTACGGCGCAACATATTCCAACATATACCGGCTCGGCAGCACAGGCATAACTTATGATTTCTATCGAGGCCAAGACTACAATCCGAACGTCTTGTATTCCTTCGATGATGGAGCATCTTGGAGTATTGCCGGACGTTTGATTAGAACAGCCGCCGGCACCCGCCCATATGCAAAATACGCTTCCGATGATACGGACAGAATCTACTTTACCTATACGGACGGCCATCCCCGTGACGTGATTACAAATATTTACGCTGCATATTTGCAGGGCTCTATAATTTATAATAGCTTTGGCATCCAAATCGGAACTCTCGATACGACCGACAATTCGGGCATAGTGCCCTCGGCCGGAACAAAGATTTTTAACGCCGATTCGACCCACCGCGCCTGGACCTCAGATATGCAACTGGACACCGATGGCAATCCCGTCGCCGTTTACTCCGTTCGCGTAGGAACCGTCGATATATATAACGACCATCGTTACCGTTATGCCCGCTTTGACGGCGCATCGTGGCACGATTACGAAATCGCCTATGGCGGTCAATGTTTATATGCCGCAGAGAATGACTACACAGGATTGATATCGCTTGTTCCGGGCGACTCCAACACGGTGTATATTTCCACGAACGAAAATCCGGTTACGGGAGAAGCGTTAATTTCCCGCACTGATGGGAACCGCCACTATGAAATATTTAAAGGCCAAACTGATGATTACGGTGCCAGTTGGAGATGGGCTCCCATTACGATGGATTCCACCCTCGATAATATTCGACCAATTGTGCCGGTGTGGGATGGTCAGCATACGGTATTGTTATGGATGCGGGGTACTTATTACAGTTATACCAATTACGACACGGACATCGTAGGCATCATTGACCCGGAACCGCTTTTTGAGAATCTGACCTGTGAGCAGCTCATTACTCTTGGGTATCGATTGGAAAGTGATATCAGTGGTCCCGCCGGAGAGCCGGACTGCTGTGTGAATTTGTATGATATGGCTGTTATGGCTGCCGATTGGCAGCTCCGCGGCGACATACTATTGGGTGATATTAGTGGTCCTGTCGGAGAGACGGACTCTTGTGTGGATTTGTATGATCTGATTGCTATGGTCGCTGAGTGGCTGGCCTGCAATAACCCCC
>CAZBWE010000001.1:0-68332 GCA_964495465.1 uncultured Pirellulales bacterium | reverse complement strand
AGCTCGACCGAAAAGAATTAGCTGAGCATATGATGTTGGTTGATCTGGCAAGAAATGATATAGCCCGCGTTTCTGAGCCCGGCAGCAGGATTGTTACGGAGCTGCTGATAGCCGAAAAATACGAATCGGTCCAGCATTTAGTAAGCAATGTCAAAGGCAAACTTGCAAAAGACCTCGACGCCTTAAATGCATATCTGGCAACGATGAATATGGGAACGCTTACAGGCGCTCCGAAGATCGAGGCGATGAAAATAATCCGCCAGTTTGAGAAAACCAAACGCGGCTATTACGGCGGGGCGGTTTGCTACCTGACCGTCGATGGCCAGTTCGACAGTTGTATTACTATCAGGTCGCTGCAGGTCAGGGACAATATGGCTTATATTCGTGTCGGCGCAGGTATCGTTCACGACAGCGTCCCGAAAACTGAATTTGAGGAGACCGAGCATAAAGCCGGCTCCTGCCTGCGAGCTATTCGTGGTGGATAAAATGAAAGATAAAAAAAGAAAAGTTTTGTTTATCGATAACTTCGATTCGTTTACATATAACCTTGTGGACGATTTCTGTAAGCGTAACTGCGATGCAAAGGTTTACAGGGCTGATACTAAGCTCGGAGAGCTTAAGCGGGTAGTTGATGAATTTAAGCCGGATTTGCTTGTAATTTCACCCGGCCCAGGAACACCCGATACTGCAGGAGTCTCGCTTTCCGCCGTTGATTATTTCAAGGATAAATTGCCCATATTCGGCGTCTGCCTCGGTCATCAGGTAGTAGTGCAGTATTTCGGCGGTAAAATCAGCCACGCCCCTGCCCCGATGCACGGCAAGCCATCGAGGGTAACGCATAATGAAAAGGGCTTATTTGCCGGCGTTGAGAATCCGCTGCAGGCGGGACGTTATCATAGTCTCTGCTGCTATACGCAGGAGCTTCCTGACTGCCTGGAGAAGACCGCCGAATTTGAAGGTATCACTATGGCCATTGAGCACAAAGGGCTTCCGATATTCGGCGTGCAGTTTCATCCAGAGAGCATTCTGACCCCCGCAGGAGGAAAAATCATCGAAAACATTTTATCAATCGCGAAAGAACGAAAAAAGAAAGATTGAGGATGGTATCAATTACACAATATCTCGAAATCATTTTAAATGGCAGCGACTTGACATTTGAACAGGCGAAGGAGCTGCTGGATATTGTTTTCGAAGGCGAGGTTTCAGAAGTTCAAATTGCTGCTTTTTTGGCAATGATGAGAATGAAGTGGGCAACCTCTTTTGAAATTGCCGGCCTTGCGAAATCCCTGCGAGACCACGCCGTTTCGGTTGAGGTTGATATTGACAACCTTATAGATACCTGCGGCACAGGTGGAGCAACCGTAAAAACGTTCAATGTCTCTACTGCTGCCGCTATTGTGGCGGCTGGAGCCGGTGCTTATGTGGCAAAGCACGGCAACAGGGGTATCACGAGCAAATGTGGTTCAGCCGATGTGTTAGAAGAGCTGGGTGTGAATATTGCCCCGGGGCCGGATATCGTGGCTGAATGTGTTAAGCAGGCGCATATCGGTTTTATGTTCGCTCCGAAATTCCATCCTGCGATGAGATTCGTTCAGCCGATTCGCAAGAGTCTGGATTTCAGAACCGCCTTTAATATTCTTGGGCCGTTGGCCAACCCCGCCGGTGCAACCGCCCAGGTTATGGGCGTCGCGGAAGAAGCACTGCTGGACAGGATTATTGAGACCCTTAAGATTCTTGGTGCAAAAAGGGCAATGGTTGTCCACGGCCAGGGTATGGATGAGATAAGTATTTTGGGCAAAACTCAGATTCGACAGCTTATAAACGACAAAATCAGCTCGATGGAACTGGACCCTGCTGATTTTGGCATTTCTGGCGCTTCGATAGATGAACTTAAAACCGGTGATGCAATAACAAACGCCGGTATAATTCGTGATATTTTGAATCGTAAAGAAAAAGGCCCTCGCAAGGATATTGTTATTCTGAACGCTTCGGCGGCAATCATTGTTGCGGGCTTGGCAGATAATTTCAGAACTGCAATTAAACTGGCCGAGAACTCCGTCAATAACGGCAAAGCATCGACTTGCCTGGAAAAATTAATCGAAGTATCAAATAAAGTGTAATTGAAAGGCAAACTACGAGTCACGAGAGACGGGAAACGAGGGACGATTTATGTTGATAGTTAAGGTCAAAATTTGTGGCATTACCAATTATGAAGATGCTTCTGCCGCGGTTGATATGGGTGCTGATTTACTGGGATTTAATTTTTATCAGAAAAGCCCGAGATTTATAACGCCTGATAAGGCCGCAGAGATAATAGCCAAACTGCCCGGTTTTATGGATGTTGCCGGTGTGTTTGTGCATGAGGCGGGCAGCGACGAAAATGAATCATTTGGTAAAATCAATGAAACGATAAAACACTGCCGGTTGAACTGGGTGCAGTTGCACGGAGATGAAAGCCCGAAGTTCTGCCGGATGTTTCTTTCGCTTAACGTCCGAACTATGAAAGCGCTGCGGGTGAAGAGTCAAAACGATATTCGGCTCGCAGAGAATTACTTTACTGATGCTATTTTACTGGATGCTTTTCATCCTGAAAAATACGGCGGCACGGGACTGACCTTTGACTGGAATATCGTTGGGCATATCGGGAAACGGATTTTTTTAGCAGGCGGCATAAATCCCGACAACGCCGCTGAGGCAGTTAAGCTGGGTGTTTATGGAATTGATGTTTGCAGCGGTGTCGAAGCCGAGCCGGGTAAAAAAGACCATAAAAAAATGAAAAAACTATTTGAGAATATTGAGCACTTAAGAGGGTAGGTAAATTTACTATGAAATATAAAGGCAGATTCGGAGACTATGGCGGCTTCTATGTGCCGGAAGTCTTGATACCGGTTTTGGAGGAATTGGAAGAGGCGTTTTATCGTTTTTACGAAGATAAGCAGTTTGTGGCTGAGCTGGCGCAGCTTTCCAGAGATTACAACGGCAGACCCACCCCCCTCTACTGTGCGAGAAGGTTCAGCGAATATGTCGGTTTCAAAGTTTACCTAAAACGCGAAGACCTTCTGCATGGCGGAGCACACAAGGGCAACAACACGCTCGGACAAGGCCTGTTGGCCAAATATATGGGCAAGACCAAGCTCATCGCCGAGACCGGTGCCGGCCAGCACGGCCTGGCTACAGCAATGATAGGGGCTTTTTTGGGGATGGAGACGAAAATCTTTATGGGTGTAACTGATATCGAACGACAGAGTGTCAATGTCCATAAAATGAAATTGTGCGGCGCAGAGGTCATCCCTGTCGAAGGCGGGACGGGAACACTCAAAGACGCAATTAACGATGCCCTTCGCTATTGGACTGCTCACGTTACCGATACATTTTATCTTTTCGGTTCTGCCTGTGGGCCGCATCCGTATCCTACGATTGTAAAACATTTTCAGACCTGCATCGGCATCGAGACCAGGCAGCAGTGTCTTGACCAAATCGGGAAATTACCGGATATGGTCGTTGCCTGTGTCGGCGGTGGTAGCAATGCTATTGGCATATTCTCCGCCTTCTATGACGATAGAGATGTTAAGCTGATAGGGGTCGAAGCAGGCGGCAGGAGCTTGGCCAGCGGAAAACACGCAGCTACACTCGTGGCTGGCAGGGTCGGCATCCTTCATGGTGCAAAGGCATATCTGCTGCAGGATGGCGAAGGCCAGGTCTATGATACAGAGTCTGTAAGCGCAGGCCTGGATTATCCTGCTGTCGGGCCGGAGCATTGTGTACTAAAAGATACTGGCAGAGCTGAATACGTTGCTGCTGAAGATGAGCAGGTTCTCGATGCCTTCGAGCTTTTAAGCAAAACCGAGGGTATTTTGCCCGCCCTGGAGAGTGCACACGCCTTGGCCTATTTGATGAGCCAAAAGAATAAATTGGATGCCGAAACCGTCGCGGTTGTAAATCTCTCCGGTAGGGGCGATAAGGACGTTTCAATCGTGGAGAAACGCAGGCCACTAAAAAACGATTAATGTTTAAGGTATTTGACGGATGAAAACATACAGCAAGGTTTTTTCTGAGTTAGCAAAACAAAAGAAAGCTGCTTTGATACCATTTTTCGTGATCGGCGACCCCGATTTTGATACGAGTCTCGATATTATAAAAGCTGCAATTGATGCCGGCGCCGATATTCTGGAATTAGGCATACCCTTTTCTGACCCGATAGCGGATGGCCCCACTATCCAAAAAGCCGACATCCGCGCAATGAGAAGCGGTATGACTGTGGCAAAGGCCCGTGATTTTATCCGGAAAGTCAAAGACTATAAGGATGTCCCAATCGGCCTTTTGATGTATTACAATCTTGTTTACCAGTACCCAACGGAAAAATTCTTCGCCGATTTTCACAAGGCCGGCGTTAACAGCGTTCTGGTCGCTGATTTAAGTATCGATGATGCGGATGAAATAGTGCCCGCTGCCGCTGCAGCGGGTCTTGACACCGTCTTTATAGTTACGCCAAATACCGAACCCGAAAGGATGAAAGTCATTGCATCCAGGACTACCGGCTTTATTTATACAGTCTCGTTGTTAGGTGTTACAGGAAGCAGGGATAAGTTATCTGATGTGGTCGAAGGACTGATTGGCGAACTGAAAAAGCTGACAAGCGTTCCGGTTTGTGTGGGCTTTGGAATCAGCAAGCCCGAACACGCAGCGGCAATCGTCCGGGCAGGTGCGGACGGCGTTATAATCGGTTCAAAAATAGTGAGTTTGATTGAGAACAATTTGAGCAATAAAGATAAAATGCTTGCTGAAGTTGCAGCTTTTTTGAGCGAAGTCAGCAAGGCGTTGCTTTTCTGAAGTTAAAATGGAGAATTAAGAAAGGAAAGATGGAGTTTATTTGAAAAAGCATTTCTAAATGTTACATTCCAAGTTCTCACGGAAGGTTTTAAGATAGTAGCGTTAAAGAAACAACTCGGTTTGCTTGATGTGTTTTCTATAGCGGCTGGGGCTATGATAAGCTCGGGCTTGTTTATTCTGCCTGCAATTGCTTATTCAAAAACGGGTCCCGCTGTAATCTTATCCTATTTTTTTGCAGCGATTTTGATAGTTCCCAGTGTCTTAAGCCAGGCAGAGCTGGCCACGGCGATGCCACGGGCCGGCGGGACATACTTTTTTGTTGAACGCAGTCTCGGTTCCATTGGGGGTTTGTTTAGCGGACTGGCTGACTGGTTCTCTCTGGCGATGAAAAGCGCTTTTGCTGTTGCTGGCATGGCAGTTTTTGTCGACCTTTTGGTAGAGACTGTTTTTGGAGTTAAGCTTAATGAATATCATTTCAAAGCTATAGGTGTCTTGTGTTGTCTTTGTTTTACTGTGCTGAACATACTGAGTGTAAAACAAACGGGCAGGTTTCAGGTCATTCTTGTGGCGATACTGTTGCTGATACTCATTGCTTTTGTAGTTGTGGGGTTAAAAGCACTCAGGCCTGTCAGATTCGAGGGCTTTCTCGATAAAGGATGGTTAGGAGTGCTGGCCACAACAGGACTGGTTTTTGTAAGCTTTGGAGGTTTAAACAAAGTTGTTAATGTCGCTGAGGAAGTGGAAAATCCTGCGAGAAATCTGCCTTTTGGATTGCTGCTGGCCTGGTTTGTTGTGACGACTTTGTACATCGCTGTAGTTGCGGTTACGGTTGGCGTCGTCGACAACGCTGAACTGGTTGCAAGTTACACACCTATATCAACTGCTGCTGCCAAGTTTATGGGTGGGTTCGGATTTGTGATTCTGGCAATTGCTGCTATTGCAGCGTTTGTAACTACCGCAAATGCGGGGATACTTGCAGCCTCACGCTCACCTATGGCTATGAGTAGAGACTGCCTGCTGCCGGCTTTTTTTGCTCGCGTGAACGAGCGATTCAAAACACCGGACGTTGCGATAGTTCTAACGTCCGGCTTCATGGTCACGGCGATTATTTTCCTCGATATTGAAATGCTGGCGAAAACCGCATCTACCCTTTTGATAATTCTCTATATATTGACCAATGTAAGTGTCATTGCAATGCGCGAGAGCAGGATACAAAGTTATAGGCCGAAGTTCAAATCACCCTTATATCCATATCTCCATGTCTTTGCTGTTGTTGCTTATAGCGCTCTTATCATCGATATGGGAAAAGTCCCGCTTCTTATTTCCGCCGGTTTTGTCGTTTTGAGTGTGGCCTGGTTTTGGCTTTATGTCTCCAAGCGGGTCAGCAGGGCATCAGCGGCAATGCACATCGTCGAACGTGTTACTAACAGGCAGCTAAAAACCGTCACCCTCGAAAAAGAGCTGCGGGATATTCTGTTCGAGCGCGACGATATTATCGAAGACAGGTTCGACCGCCTTATAAGAAATTGCGTTATCTTGGATATCGAGGGTAAAAGACCTGCTGATAAAATCTTCCGGCAGGTCTCCGCCATTTTAGCCCAGAGATTGGAAACAAATGAATATGTGCTCTTCGAGAAATTCCTCCATCGCGAAGCTGAAGGCGGAACAGTGGTCCAGCCGGGCTTTGCTATTCCGCACATTGTGCTTGAAGGTGAGAATAAATTCGATGTTCTAATTGTTCGTGCCCGTGAAGGTATTGACTTCCCGCACGCGCCGGACCCTGTCAGGGTACTGTTCTTTCTGGTAGGTAGTCCGGACGAGAGAAATTATCACCTCAGGGCACTTATGGCTATAGCTCAGATTGCTCAGGAAAAAGACTTTGAAAAGCGATGGCTGGCTGCCAGAGACACCGAGGCGATAAGAAATCTCATCCTTCTGTCAACACGCAAGAGAGATACTAACGTGTAAGGTTATTACCTTAAATACAACGAGGCCTATACCATACTAATCAGTATAGGCCTCGAATCAACTCAAAACCATTGGTTAATCAATACCTTTGATGCGAATCAGCGCTTCCTTCGCAGCAATGCCAGTCCACCTATCCCTAACAGGCAAATCGTCGCCGGCTCGGGAACAATACAAACCGTTGCAACCTCAATATAGTTTAGGTCAACGCCATTTGCTCCACCCATGAAGACAAGCAAAATAGTCTCCGATTCGGGTTGTGGGATGATGTGCCACGTAGATGTCACTTCCGGCCAACTCTCTTGGTCTGTGCCGTAGACTTCGCTGATTTTCTCAGCCGTACCCGTAGCACCCGTCACGCTGATGGTGGGGTCCGTCATTGCGCCTTGGTAGGCAGCCTCAATTTGAACTATCTTAAACCATTCAGGGTTCGGCAGGTTTGGAATCGTCAAAGTTACCGACATCAGCTTATAGGCGCTCGCACGCATGACGTCTTGACCGTTGCGATTGTCGTACCAACCAGCGTCACTCCCATAGGTAACAACCGTGGCTGATGGGGAGCCGTACGGATTCTGATCAGTCTCAGGCGCAATATTCGAAAAAATGGCCATAGGTGGGGAGCCACTGGCCAAAATGGTCACAATCGTGTCAAAATCCCATCGCTGGTATGTATAGTTTGCACCCATATCAGGGGTAATGGTGATATTTGCAACCGCTACATTCGACAATATGACAACTGCTGCAAAGAATATTATTAATTTTTTCATCTCTCGGTTCCTCCAAATTTAAACCTTTAAATCTTCCATTTTTGTGCGAATAGCTCTCCTAATAGAGGTTTATCCGCACATATACTCTGCGTTTTTCTCATCGAGTAGAAAGACGTGTGGTACTTCCGTGTGGCCCTTCAGACTCACCCATCCTTATATGTTGCGATTATATCAGACCTTGCAATAAAGTCAAGAAAAAATACCTATATTTTCTATATTATCTATCTTATTTTTTTTATCCTCCGATTTTATCGGTTTTAGCTATTTTAACGGTTCGTTATAAGCATTTTTACCGATTGGTTATTTATGTGTTGTTGTTAGATTGTGGCAGGGCTCTCTGTGGAAAAAGGCCTTGAAATGACGTAAAAAATGACGATTGACCCACTGGTGAAGTGAGGCGATAGGAGACATTATCCTTCTGTCAACACGCAAGAGGGATACTAACGTGTAAGGTGTGTGCTGACTGTCTCGACTTGTCTTCGACAAGTCGGTCGTTCTATCTACTCTGAATTCAGCGGGGCCTATACCGAGTTTTCGATATAGGCCCCGAATTGATTCAAAAACATTAGTCGACTAATACTTTTGGTACGAATCAGCGTTTCTTCCGCAGCAGTGCCAATCCACCAAGACCTAACAGACAAATCGTAGCTGGCTCAGGAATTGTTGAGCCAAATTCAAAGTCATCAAAGATGACATACGGTTTGTTTCCGCCCCAACCTGATAGTGGATTATCAAACATAACTCCTAAGCCAAGCGAGCCAAGGTCAAGATAGTCATTGCGGTCTGATACACCAACTTCGCTGCCATTAATGTAGTAATGCAACTTGTTGTCTGAGCTGGATAGTTGTATCTTTAGTTGAACCCATACAGGATTGTCATCATTGTTGAGGTCAGGTCTTGAGACCGAAGTTGCTTGCCACCCCGGATGAGGAACATCTGCCCAAGTGTAGTAGTAAACTGACTCAGCAACCGTCCTTCCACCAAATTGCACATCTGTCCAGTCATCATCGCCGGTTACATGGCTTGGAAGAGGGTACAACTGGCCGGTAGCGTCTTTGCCGGATGTGTAGCCGGCATCATACATATATACGCTTACCCATGGGTCGTATTCAGTATTCATACTGTTTTCCAACATATCTACTACCTCTACTATTCCCCACCACATCCAATCTTCAGGAACGCTGTCTACATAGACTTTTACACCATAGCCGGACCTGCCAAAGACGGTAAGTTGTACCTGCTCCATTTTAGTATCCGGTTCTTCCCCGTGACGGTAACCTGAGCAGTCCCAGCCCGGCGTATAGGGGCCGCTCCAGGGCGTTTCGAAATCGTATTTAACGTAGTAGGTCGCGTTGGCTACGTTGCTTATGGTTAATATCAATGCCAATACCATGCAAATCGTTATTAATTTTTTCATCTCTCGGTTCCTCCAAATTTAAACCTTTAAATCTTCCATTTTTGTGCGAATAGCTCTCCTAATAGAGGTTTATCCGCACATATACTCTGCGTTTTTCTCATCGAGTAGAAAGACGTGTGGTACTTCCGTGTGGCCCTTCAGACTCACCCATCCTTATATGTTGCGATTATATCAGACCTTGCAATAAAGTCAACAAAAAAAGTTTAAATTGCTTCCTGATTACTTCGTTTATTTGTTTCCATCCTCCGGTTGTATCGATTGTAACTTTTTTATCGGTTTTTGGGCGGTTTTGGGAACCTGTTGGTCAATTCTCCGCCATTTTAAGGCGGTTCTATCAAGCCGGTTTAAGAGAATATACAAATGCTTTGCGATGTAATGAGATGTGGCCGGTAAGAAAGGTGTTTAAAATACTATTAAGTCTTTATGTCCAAGTTAGTTGTATGCCGGAGATTTTGATTCGACAGTATTGGCAACTTTCTTCTACGGTTGTTTAAAGTTCCTGAACATTTGGCGAGGTTCATCTGATACGTTGAGTATAAATGGATTGTGTATATCTCGAAACAGGATAGCTGTCCCGCTTTTGGATGTTGCTTCACGCGTGTTTCCATATGTGCCTATATTGATTCTTCCGCCGTTCGGCTCTGGTTCCAGCGAATAATCAGAATTCGGGTCCCCTGCGTCAATGCAGGGTGAATGTGACAGCAGGTGGTAATCGCCCTCAACCCAGACGGCATTTGGGTCATCCGATGCGGTTTGTGCATTTGGGTCGTTGGGGTCAGTCCAATAGCCCGGTTTAGTAAAGCAGGGATTCTCATTAATATTGCCGGTCCCCGGATATACGTTCGGGCCAGAGTTCTGGATACAGCTGTAACTGACAGTAGGCAAACCACCACAGATTTGTGTGGAATTGGCATCCTTACTGTAGTTTTTGTTGTCCCAAAAGATGCAATTTGTGAATGTCGGTTTGCAATTGAATCTGGAGTTGTCGTTGTAAATCCCGCCGCCTGACTTTGCAAAGTTATCGCCAAATGTGCAATTCGTAATGTTGGGACTGTTATTATTGAACATCGCTCCACCGTTGTTATTACTCAGGTTTCCACTAAATATGCAGTTTGTCAATATCGGGTTGCCTTCACGATTGAACATCCCGCCGCCATCGCTTCCGGCTGAGTTATTGTTGAATATGCAGTTTACCAAAGTTGAGCTGCTGCTGTTGAACAGTCCGCCACCGTGGTTTTCACCTCGGTTGCCGTCGAATTTGCAGTCTGTTAGTATTGCTTCGCAGTATAAGTTGTAAATTCCGCCGCCGTTATCATTGGCTGTGTTATTGGTGAATTTGCAGCTTGCTAGATTTGCGTTGCCGCTCTGGTTGAACATACCGCCTCCGCTGCCGTCAGTCGAGTTGTTGCTGAATATACAGTTAATTAACGTGGGATTGCTGTTTTGGTTGTTTATCCCGGCCCCGCTTTCTGTTGATGAGTTTCTGCTGAACATACAGTGTTTGAGTATCGGATTGCTGTCGTCACGATTGTGCATGCCCCCGCCGTATTTGGCCCAGTTGTTTTTAAATGGACAATTGATTATTGTTGGATTGCTGTTGTTGTTATGTATCCCACCGCCGCCATGTTCGCAGGTATTCTCGCTAAACGTGCAATTTGTCAGGGTTGGGTTGCTGTTTTCGTTGTGCATTGCGCCACCGTTGTATTGAGCTGTGTTGTGGGTGAATATACAGTTTTTCAACGTCGGGTTGCTGTCTTTGCAATATACAGCGCCGCCATTTGTTGCGTTGCCGTTTACAATAGACAGACCATTTACAATTGAGTTTGCATCTTCACCGCTGTGAATGTAGAATGCCCGACCTTCGTTTTCACAATTGATAATTGTTGAAACAACAACGTGGTGGTGTGTTGGATTAGTGCTTTCTACAGAAATGGCCTTACCCTTAAAGTCAATTTCCTGGTTGCCAGCTCCTGTGTAAGCGCCCGGGCTGATAACAACGGCATCGCCGGGGTATGCAACATCTATAGCTGCTTGTATAGTAGGATATATTGATGGCACCAGGCGTTGGTTATTATATTCGTCGGCCCCGATGTCAACTCTGTTCTTAATCACCCTTGGTTCACCATCAATGTCTGTTTCATCGGCCGCAGCCGCATATTTTGCATCACCTGCATTAACACAGGGCGATGTTGGCTGCAAATGGTAATCGCCTTTGGTTATGTCCACAAACAGCGGGTCTTTATTAATGTTGCCGGTTCCACCTAAAGTGTCTGTCCAGCCCTGAATGCAGCAGTAGTTGATAGCCGGTGTGCTACCGGACGTATCAATCTGTGCGGATTCAATATTGCTGCTGCCATCTTTATTTGACCATAGAAGGCAGTTGGTTAGTTCTGCATTACTGTTTTCGCGATTATATATACCACCACCGCCTAAGCCTGCCGAATTACCGATAGAGGTGCAGCAGGTCAGTTTTGTGCTGCTCTCATAATTTCTTATACCGCCTCCCCATCCTTCTGCGGAGTTCTCTATGAACATACAGTTTGTCAGTGTCGGTTTGCTGCTGTGGTTGTTAATCCCGCCGCCGTCGTTTTTGGCCGTGTTTTTACTGAATGTGCAGTTGATAAGTGTTGGATTGCTGTTATAGTTGCGCATTCCGCCGCCGTTATCTGCTGAGTTATTGCTGAATATACAGCTTTTCAGCACTGAATTGCTGTTTAAGTAATTGGCCATCCCTCCACTATAACGTGCCGAATTGTTAATAAACGTGCAGTTTGTCAGTGTCGGGTTGCTATCGTACTTGCAGTATATCCCGCCCCCGTTCAGGGAAGAGTTCTCGCTGAATGAGCAGTTTGTAAGTATTGGGCTGCTGGTGGAATTGTATATTCCACCGCCTGCTCCGCCTGCCGAGTTTTTTATGAACATGCAGTTTACCAGCGTCGGATTGCTCTGGTCGTTATACATACCACCGCCGTTACCGTTTGCTGAATTACCTGTAAGCACGCAATTCATCAATGTTGGGCTGCCTCTGTAATTATAAACTCCGCCGCCGTTACTGCTGGCTTTACCGCCGGAAATGGTAAAGCCATCCAGCACAGCAGTCCTATCCGTCCCCATACCTGTTACCACATTGTAGCTGTTATCGTTGTTTTTGGTGTAGTTAGGGTCATCGTCGCCGCTCAGGTCGCCGCTCAGGATGGTCTTGTTGTTATTGATGTCCCGAGCATTGGAATTTGATTCACCGGAGCTGGCGTAGCCACCTTTAATTGTTACTCCGTTAATCAGTTGAAATGTCGCCCCGCGGTCACCGGGTGTAATCGACTTGCCTTGGTCAGGTTTGTAAGTGCCTTTGGCTACCAGGACTTCATCGCCACTTGAGGCGGCAGTCAGGGCATCCTTTAAACTATTGTAGGCGTTGGTCCAGCTTGAACCATCATTGTTCCCGGTAGCATTCGCATCGACGAAAATTTGCCCCGAAAAACACGTCCCTACCATGATTGATAACAAAATTAATATTACAGGCCAAAAACTTGTATTTCTTTTCCTGCTTGTTACGGTTCTCTTTTTACAAATGTATTCTTGCATAAATAATAGAATGCTTGTTAACTGGAGCGGTTGAGGAAAGAACTTATGGACGAAGACAAGAATGTATAAATAAATCCCTTAAGGATTGCACTGTTTATAACACTCTCCTCTTCGAGGCCCTCAAAACAAGGGATTTTACCCAACCCATAGTGTGTTTCACACCGCTCTCCTTTTTTAATAATTTACCTTATTTATCTGCTTTTGTCAAGTAGATTATGGTTTCTTTTATGTCTGTTAGATTATCGAGATTATATCGTATCGCCATTAATAAACTGGGCTTATAGTTGATAATTGCTGTAAGAGCAGGGCAGGAGGTAATATTATAGGAGGCAATTACTTGTTCGTCCTATAAGTGAACTGATGAGGCCAAGTGATAAAATCTTAAGGCTTTTTTAAGAGCCGGGGGTTAACTGAAATGATATAGTTTCGTTGAGATTCTTTACTCCTATTTTCTATAAGCAGTTTGAATAGAATTATCTATATATCTTTATTATGTTTTATACGGTTTTTGATATTTACTTACAGTTTTAACCGTTTTTATGAGGCGGAAAGTGCATAAGTTTATTTATATCAGACGGTTATGCTATGAATACACTTTAATTTTAAAAAAATTAGAAAAAGACTTGACTTTTCAAACAAGTGTTTTAAACTATAGTATGAAACGACTGTTTAGGGGTCTAAATATGGAACTTTCAAGTAATAATCCAGCCCTTTGTTTAGATAGGCCGGTTCAAAAGCGGCTGCTTGACGCAGCAGAAGAGCTTTTCTGCGAACATGGTTTTAATGACACAAGTGTCCGCAAAATTGCTGCGGAAGCAGGCTGCAACCTTGCAGCGGTGAATTACTATTTCGGCGGTAAAGATAAACTATATATCGAAGTTTGGAGACACCATCTGCTAAGTACGCGAGAAAGAATCATGAGCAGTATCGAAAGGATGACGTTGGAAAATGCTAAAGAAACTTATTTGGAGGATTTGATAAGGTCTTTCGCTACGGCTTTTATCGAACCGATTAAGGATAAAAGAAAGGCCTATCAGCTCATCAAGCTTATGGACTATGAAATGGTAGAACCGCACCTGCCTAAAAATATGTTTCTTGAAGAAGTAATTATACCTACTTTCAATGCTATGCAGAATTCTTTGGCGAAAATCTTTCCAGGTTTAGACAAATCAAAAGTTCCTTTCCTTTTGTTTTCTATCATCGGCCAGTTAGTGCATCTAATCCGTGTGCAAACTTTGTTTGACCAGAGTTACCCTATACAATTGCCGGGATTTGGCCTTGATGAAGCAGTTAATCACATTGTCAAATTCTCTGCTGCCGGGATTCGGACTTATGCCGAGGAAAAATGACAGTGTTAAAGCAGATGATTAAAATGGTTAATTGTGTCCTTATAGCTTGTGTGTATTAACGTGTACCGGGTATGACTTTGATGAAGAAAAAAGTTATTTGTTTTGGCTGGGCTGTGATTGCAGCATTGTTGCAGGCCGGCTGCGGCAGCAGTGAGCGACTTTATCAGGATGTTGGTTTGTCCAGGGATGCTGCATATCGACAGTGGAAAAACCGTAAAGAGAATCAGCAACGTTCTCAGATATATGTAAGTGGCGATTTAGGTATAGAGGACTGCTTAAAGCTGGCTTTGGTCAATAACAAGGTTTTGCAGCAGACCATTCAGGAGAAGGAAATTGCCCGTGGAGAACGATACAAATCATACTCGGCAATTTTACCAAAAGTGGACCTTACCGGAGAATGGCAGGAGATTGACGAGGTTTCATCCATAAGTATTCCCGATTTCGGCGAGAAAATTACGATGGGCGACATACACACGTATTCCACTAATCTGCGGGTCACACAACCATTCTTTGCCGGTGGTTCGATACCGGCTACGATAAAGGCTGGCAAATTGTTTTCTTTGCTTGCTGACCAGACTGTTCGGGCGGCGGTGCAGGATGTAATTTATTCCGCATCTCATTCTTATTATGATGTTCTGCTTAACCAGCATCTGCTTCAGATTAGCGCTGATGCCGTCCGTTCTGCCAAGGCGCATCTTGATGATGTAAAACAGAAACGGCAGGGGGGAGTAGCTTCTGATTTCGATGTTCTGCGAGCTGAAGTGGAGCTTTCGAACTTCCAGGCAGAGTTCATACAGAACAAAAATGCCATAAATCTGGCAAAGGCACAGTTGATTAAGGTAATGGGTGTTTCTCAGGATAGTGAGTTCGTTCTCTCGGATGAGCTGGTTTATCTTCCCTCTAAGATGACGATGGATGAGTCTGTTAAGGCTGCTTTTCGCAATCGGCCTGATTTGTTTAGCCGTGAGTTTGATATAAAGTATCAGAAACAGATGCTTAAAATTGCCCAAAGTCGATATTGGCCGACCGTCAGTGGATACTATGACAATATATGGTCAAGACCTGACCCGCATAGCTCTATGGAGATTGAATGGGGGCATATGTGGCAGGTTGGTGTTATGGCCTCAATGCCTATATTTGACGGGCTGTCTCGCGAGGGTGAGGTTATTCAGCAGAAAGCACGAGTCAGGCAGGCGCAAATAGATTTGATTGATACTGAAGAGACCGCCTTATTTGAATTGACCAGTGCCTTATTGAGTATTCAGGATGCCAGGGAGTTTGTCGAATCACAGCGATTAAATCTTGCCAGGGCTGAAGAAGGATTGCGGCTTGCCGAAGTAGGTTACAGAGAGGGTACAAACACTCAGGTTGAGATGATAGATGCTCAGGCCGCCTTGACGACTGCCAGTGCGAACTATTACCAGGCCATATATTCGCACATCGTTGCCAAGTTGGATTTGCACAAAGCAATGGGAACGCTGACTTCATTTGAAGCAGATGTCTCCGACGGCAAAATTGAGAATAATAAGTCAGAAACTGCGAAAGAAACAGCTTCAGCAACTTTTATAAACGAAAGTGAGATAGACCAAAATGAAAGCAGGTAGAAAAGTTACATATTGGATAGCAGCGTTAGTCTTGATATCTGTTACTTTTTGGTTTGTTTATTTTTATAAATCCGGCGAAAGTTCGGAGCAGGAAAAAGTAGTTCCGGTTGAGGTTGAGCTTGTCAGCACCGGCTCGATAGAAGAGACGATAGAGGTAACCGGCTGGATAAAGGCAGACAAAATTGTGGATGTTACATCGAAGGTGCCTGGAAGAATTGAATCTTTACAGGTTATTCTGGATAGTGGTGATACAGTTGCTGTTGAAGAAGGACTGGCCGTCACAAAAGGCCGGCAGATTGCTGTTATCGACCATGATACTTATCTGGCTCAAGTGGAAGCGGCGAAGGCGGATTTACAGGCCAGAGAGGTTGAGTTAGCCGATGCAGAGCGCGAAAAAAAGCGTATGATTAGGTTATTTGAAGGCGGCTCAGCTACGGAGCAGAGTAAAGACAAGGCTGTAACCACTGCAGAGCTGGCAGCAGCAAGGCTTAATCTGTCCAGGGCGAATCTGGAGCTTGCTAAAATAAATCTGCGGGAATCAACCATTGTTGCTCCCATTGATGGCATCGTTACAGCAAAGCATATCGACCAGGGTAATCTGATTAACGCCGGAGAAAGGATTGTTACGATAGCCGATATGAAAACTGTCAAGGCGATTGTTGCTGTTGCAGAAAGATATGGGGAGGAAATTGACGTTGGAACGCCTGCGAGAATCAAGGTTGATGCGTTTGGAGACAGGGTCTTCGATGCTGAAGTGTACTCAGTCTATCCTGCTCTTGATGAGCAGACGCACACAATACAGGTTGAGATTCGTATGAACAATGACGAATTGCTGCTGAAACCCGGTATGTTTGCCAGGGTTACCTTGGTCGTACAGCGTAAAGATGATGTGGTTATTATTCCTCGGGATGTTGTTCTTGGCGGCAGAATAGACGAACCTTATGTTTACGTCGTGGAGGATGGAATCGCCCGTAAGCGTTTTGTCAAACTTGGAATAAAACAGGCAGACGTATATGAGATAGCTGATGGCTTAAAACAGGGAGAAAAACTTGTAGTTAACGGGATGAATTATCTCATCGACGGGATTAAAGTCGAGGTTGTGAAGTTGGAAGAAATCGGTGTTGGTTCGCCCCGTTAGTAATAATTTATCTAACGGGGTAAAAACTAAAGAAGGTAAACGATAGAATGAAGCTTGCGCAATTTTCTGTAAACAGACCTGTTACTACCGCCATGATATTTATAATAATGGTGGTTCTGGGGCTTGTGTCTTTGTCGATGCTGGGATTGGACTTGATGCCGGAGATGGAGATACCGGCTGTTTCCGTCCTGACTGCTTATCAGGGAGCAGGACCCGAAGAAATAGAGACGCTGATAACTGAGCCGATGGAAGACACCCTCAGCACCATATCAGGCGTTGATGAGGTAATTTCAATCTCCAAAGAAGGCATATCCTCCGTGACTTTGAGATTTGATTGGGGTGAAAAGATAGATGAAAGTATTAACGATGTGCGCGAAAAGATAGACCTGATTAGGGATATATTACCTGATGATGCCGACAATCCTGTTATTTTTAAGTTTGATATTGCAATGATACCGATTGCAATTATCGCAATTACCGCTGATGACAGCTATCCCGATTTAGAGAAAATAGTTGATGATGAGATAATTGACCCTCTTAAGCGTGTTGAGGGTGTTGCTTCAGTAACACCTCGGGGAGGATTGGAACGGCAGATTCGAGTTGATATCGACCGCGACAAGCTCGCCGCTTTGAATTTATCGGCTGCACAGGTAAATTCAGCTCTTGCCGCTCAAAACATCAGTACTCCCGGCGGTAACATAAAGACCGGTTACAAGGACTATCTGTTGCGTACGCCTGAAGAATTTTCAAGCCCTCAGGAGGTTGCCGAAGTTGTCATTGCCCGGCGTAACGATATACCCATAAAACTGAAAGATGTTGCCGATGTGAGAGATTTCTTCAAAGAGCGGACCTATGAGGTCCGAATGAACGGCAAAAAGGCAATGGCTATATTTGTCCAGAAGCAAAGCGGAGAAAACACAGTTGCAGTTGCGCGGGCGGTCAGGGAAAAACTCGAGGAAATAAAGAAGAATTTACCGCCCGATGTTGAGCTAAAGATGGTAATGGATAATTCCGAGTTTATATTGGCTTCGGTGGGTAATTTGCGTAATACGGTTTTATGGGCTGCTTTCTTTGTCTTTATTGTGCTTCTTTTTTTCCTGCGGGACCTTCGAGCCAGTATTATTGTTGCACTTGCGATTCCAACATCACTTATCATTACATTTCTGCTGATGTACTTGGCCGATTACACAATTAATGAAACTTCCTTGGCTAGTCTGGCGATTGCCGTTGGTCTCGTCGTGGATAATGCCATTGTTATTATTGATAATATCAATCGTCATCGCACCAAGGGCCAAAGGCCAAAAGAGGGTGCAATTCTCGGAGCAAATGAAGTAGGTGTTGCCGTTATTGCTTCTACTCTGACGACCATTTCAATTTTTGCGCCGATTATATTTGTTGGTGGAATAGCTGCGATTATATTCGGACAGTTTGCAGCTATTGTTGTAATGGCCCTGGTGGCTTCGCTGTTTACCGCCCTTATGCTTGTGCCTATGGCGTGTTCAAAAATCTTGATTGTGCGTGATGCAAATTCACCAAAATCCATACTGGACTCTTTTTACAATTTGGGAGAGAAGGTTTTAAATAAAACAGAAGACCTGTATGTGAAGTTCCTGAACTGGTCGCTGAATAATCGAAAAACGGTTTTTATTTCCTGTATACTTTTGTTTGTTTGGAGCATTGGTCTTGTTGGATTTATCGGCACCGAATTTTTCCCCGAACAAGACCAGAATCGTCTGGTAGCGAATTATGAGTTACCAATCGGCACACGCTATGAACGTACCGGTGCCGTTGCCTACCAACTACAAAAAATAGCAGAAGATAGCGTCCCTGAAAGGCGCGATAGCTTTATCCGCTGGGGTGTTTATGGTGGTGCTGGCGGTGGACAATTTGCCACGGAGGAGGAAAGCTACAAGGGTATCATGTTTATCAGCTTGAAACCAAAAACACAGCGCGATGTTTCACCAAATGACCTTATAAAACGGCTTCGTAAAATCACGAGTGACATACCGGGAGTAACAATTCGTTATAGTGCGGAGGACCCGCTTGAAGCGATGATGTTCGGTAGCGGTGGCGGTTTGTCTGTCGAACTTTATGGCCACGATATGGATTTGGCCCGGCAATATGCAGATTCTGTTAAAACTGCAATGGAGAGCATTGATGGTGTGCAGGATGTCGAAATCAGCAGAAAAGAAGAAAAACCGGAGGTTAAGGTTATCGTTGACCGCGAAAAGGCATCTATGCTTGGACTTGATGTGAAAACAATCGGCAAAACGATAGAGACGTTTTTTGCAGGTAGCACCGCAACGAGGTATCGCGAGGGCGGTGATGAATATGATATAGAAGTTCGGCTCCAGGAGAAGGACCGTGACAGAATAGAAGATTTGCGAGACGTATTTATCAGTTTGCCCACAGGTGCTCAGGTCAGCTTGGCAAATATTGCTACAATCGAGCAAGGTGTGGGGCCGACGAAGATAGAAAGAAAAGACCAGGCACGATATATTACCGTTTCCGGCGAAATTATCGGCAGAGACCTCGGCTCGGTTGTAAAGGATGTTAGAAAAGTCCTTGATAGTATCCCTGCGCCGCCGGGTTTCAGTTATAAATTTGCCGGTGCAGAGAAAGAAAGGACAGAAGCATTCCAGCTGTTGGTCATAGCCGTAGGTTTGGGAATGGGATTGGTGTATATGGTGATGGCTTCGCAGTTCGAATCTCTGCGTGATCCCTTTATTATATTTCTCTCCATTCCGTTTGGTATTGTGGGGGCGATTGTTGCATTGGCTCTGACGGGACAGGCGATGAGTGTGGTTAGCTTTCTGGCGCTGATTATGATGGTTGGTATTGTTGTAAATGACGGGATTGTTCTTATTAGTTTTATAGGCATACTCCGCCGCCGTGGTCTTAGTGTTTATTCGGCAATAATGGAAGGGGGACGCAGCAGAATGCGACCTGTGATATGCACTACCGTTACAACGATTCTGGCGATGATACCTCTGGCGCTCTCGAGAGGCGAGGGGTCTGAAATCTGGGTGCCATTTGCGATAACGGTAATTGGTGGTTTGTTGGTAGGTACAATTATTACATTGGTCCTGATGCCTACTCTGTATAGTGTGTTTGAAGGTTTTAAATCTACTGATGCAAGAGGGTAATTATGAAAGCTGTTTTGATTATGCACAATGTTGCGGTAGATGAGCAGGTCAACGAGGCATTGGTCTCTATCGGGATTGATTGTTATACTAAATTTACTGATACTTTAGGCAAAGGCCGGCTCAGTGAGCCGCATTTAAATACCGATGTTTGGCCGGGGGTAAACTATGGTACTTTTATTGTTACAGACCAGGTCAAGGCCAAACAGGTAATGGAGAATATCCGCCAGATGAGAGAAAAACTCGGTTCAGAGGGTCTTAAAGCGTTTATGTGGGAGATTGAGGATGTTACCTGAAGGGGGCCCTGGCTCGTACTAATTGGGCATATGCTTCGGCTTATTCAATGTTACATTGTTCTGTAAGTTATTTTGTGGGCGGGACTTACCAAGCCCCGGAGATAATAGAGTAACTTTTTTTCTTTTTTGAAAAATTTTCTGGCGGAATCACCTCTTAAGTTAGAAAATGGTTTAGGTTGACTTTTGCGAGATGAAAGGGAGTTTGAAGGTATGGAGACTATTGCAAAGTATAAACCGAATATGGAAATTGTGTCCGACCCTGAAACACTTGCCCATAGAAGTGTTGATGTCTTTGTTGCTGATGCGCTGAAAGCGATAAAAGCCAGGGACGTCTTTCACGTTGCCATATCCGGTGGGCATACCCCAAAACGTTTTTTTCAGCTTTTAGGTGAAGACCAGAAAGCGACATCGCTGCCCTGGGATAAGATACATTTGTTCTGGGTGGACGAGCGCTACGTTCCCCCGGATTCAGAGTGGAGCAACTATAAACTGGCTGCCGACACATTCTTGCCTAAAGTTACCATCCCGCAGGAGAACATTCATCGCATTCCAACCGAGCACAGCGATTTTATGGCTTCAGCCAGCTATTATGAGCAAACAATTCGTGAAGTTTTCCACCTGGCTGAAAAACAGATCCCTGAGTTTGATTTGGTTGTGCTTGGAATGGGTGTTGAGGGCCACACGGGTTCATTATTTCCTAATAGCTATGCCTGTTTTGACACGGACGATTTGGCTTGTGTGGTTTATGTACTCGATGAGAAGCTAACTCGCGTCACTCTCACGCATCCGGTTTTATGTGCTGCATCTCATTTGGCTGTTTTGGTTAGCGGCGAAGAAAAAGCCGGTATCTTGAAAGAGGTTTTAACCAGCGAGCCGGATGAGGTCCGCTATCCAATTCACGCACTTTGGCCGGCCCTGGACAAAATCACCTGGCTCATCGACCGCGATGCCGCAAAAGCTATATGATTGCGGATTTTGATTTTCAATTATAACGTCACTTCTGCGAAACTTATTTCCACGAGAACGCAGACTATGTGCTGGCTCAATCTGTATAGTCCGCGGCTGATTTTCTATTTGCCTTTTTCTACTTTTGTTTTTGTGCCCAGCAGTAATATCGGTGCCGCTATTGCTATCGACGAGTATGTACCGATGACAATGCCGAAGCCGATTGCGAACGTAAAGCCCCTCAGGGCGGCCCCGCCGAATATATACATTATCAGCACAACTATAAAGGTTGTGAAGGACGTCAAAATCGTTCTGGAAATGGTCTGATTGATGCTGTCGGTAATTATCTTTGAATTAAGATGCGCCTTTTTGCGATTCTCCCTGATACGGTCGAACACGACAATCGTATCGTTCAGTGAATATCCAATCAGTGTCAGAAAAGCGGCTATCATTGCCAGGTTGATTTTGAAATCTCCGATTAAAAGTTTTTCACCGATTGGGCTTGCTGCGATATAGGTGCAGGCCGTTACCGCTCCTAATGTGATACATACGTCGTGCACCAGCGCTATAATAGCTGCGATGCCGTAGCGGACATTGCCGAATCGAATCCAGATATAAGTAACGATTGCAAACAGCGATAGTATAATTGCAATCAGCGCCCGTGTCTTTTGTTCCGCTCCGACCGACGGGTCTATCTGTGTCACCCGTGGAAGTGACGTTTCGAGTTCTGTTGCGGCCAGGACTTTTGTCGTTTCGTTTTCGGCAAATGTCCGCCATTCGTCCTCGCTTAGCTCACGCAAACCCGCCTCCGGCTCAGCGCTTAAATAAACGAAGGATTCTATCCCTTGATTCGGTTGTTTTATCGGGTTTAGCTCGGCGTTGAGGATTTTATAAGAGTACCATTTAACTTCTCGCATATCCGGCTTGAACCGCAGAGATGCCAGTCTCGCATTGATGTCTTCAGCCGAGGTTGTTCTTTCGATTTTACAGGTTATTTTTATGCCGCCAAGAAAATCACCAAGTTCGGGGTAGGATTCTATTGTCTCTTCGGTTATTTTTTCTTTGGAGGTTATTTGAGGCAGAAGATTTTGCTGGATTTCAAGTTCGTTTTCAAACGCAGAGAAAATTGCATCATTAACGACCTCGTCAATCTCCGGTTCCGAAATTCGGGCTTTGGGAAAAGCAGCTTTAAGCACATTTGTGATTATTGTTTCATTCATTTGGCTGCTTGTTATGATAAATTTCATCGAGCTGTTGGCATCTTTAGTTACAGCCAGATTATTTAATCTTGCGGAAAATTTGCTCTGAGTGTTCTCGATTGCTTTAGTTACGGTTTCAACGGTGTTGGGATTTGACTGGTCTGTTTCGGTAAATGTTATAGTGGTGGTGGTTTTGTTTGTCTCCGTAGTGTTGATTTCGTATTGTCTGCCGGTTTTTCCGATGCTGTAAACATTTACTGTTGCAAGGCCGGGATTGTTTAGTTTTTCCCCTAACTGCTGTATTCTGTCTTCCACCTCGCCCCTGTTGAGCTGAACACCCTCTTTGAAATTGATTTGCACGGAAGTTCCACCGGTAAACTCAATATCATATTTACTGTTTTCCGTATCGTCTCTGGTAAAGAAGACAAATAATCCTGCAACGATAAGAGCGGTTGAAATAGTAAAAAAAACCGGCCTAAGTCCCATCCAGTTTACATTTGGATTGTGTATCAGGCGCAGCATAAATAAATGGTCTTTGATAATTCGCTTCGCTAACAGAAAATCAAAAATCACGCGGGTGACAAATAGTGCCGTAAACATACTCGATAAGATGCCGAGCATAAGAACAATGGCAAAGCCCTTTACCTCTTCTGATGCCCGCCAGTAAAGAATTGCCGCTGTGATGAACGTAGTGATATTGGCATCGAAGATGGTCCTGAATGCTCTCTGGTAGCCGTTTGCTACAGCGACTCTCAAAGACGAACCTCGCAGCTGTTCTTCGCGGATTCTCTCGAATATCAGAACGTTGGCGTCAACGCTCATACCAATCGTTAGTATTATGCCGGCGATACCCGGCAGTGTGAAAGTTGCCCGCAGCACCACCATTGTTGCCAGAACAAGCAGGATATTCATAAGCAATGCTACATCGGCTATTGACCCTGAGAGCATATAATAAACAAGCATGCTGGCTGTTACCGCCGTAAGGCCGATTATACCCGCCTTGATTCCCTGATTGCGGTTGTCGGCTCCGATAGATGGGCCGATTGTCTTTACACTGATGGGCTGCTCTATCAGCCGGGCCGGTAATGAGCCGGCGTTCAGCTTATCGACCAGGTCACGCTGCTCATCTTCTGAGAATCTACCTGTTATCTGGCCTCGTGTGGTTATCCTCGAATTGATACTTGGTGCTGATATTGCAACTCCGTCCAGCAGGATACACAACGGTCTGCCGATATTGTTGCCGGTAATTTTCCCGAACATCCTTCCGCCTTTGTCGTCCAGGACAAAGTCAATGGCTCTTCGACCCGTTTGAGGTTCCCTGCCGGGAGATGCCTTTGTCAGCTTCCAGTCACTGCCCTCGCCGCGGTGAAGCATTACGTGTTCTTTGTCGTTATTTGCCAGAACATAGTATTTATCGCCGAATTGGCCGACTATTGAAGGGCGTTTTTGGTCGTCAATTGCACGCCATTCTTTGATATCTTCTACCTCGCACCAGACGAACTTATTATCCGATGCGTATTTGGGTCCTTTTTCCTTAAGTGATTCGACATAACCGGTCATCAGGTTCATATCTACTTCCGGATGTCCCTGCGTCGGCAGTATCCTGAACTCTAATATACCGGCCCCTTTGAGCATTCGTTGAAGGTCCTTGGGATTATCGAGTCTGCCTCTGAATGGGCGATATTCGTTGAACGCTGCAACTATATTGTCGATTTCAATTGAACGGTCGGGAAACTTTCTTTTGAGTTCTTCAATGCCGGCGGTGCGTCTGACCGATTTGGCGGGCATCTGCAGGATGAGATTTATCTGGTCTTCGGTCAGATTTAATTTATCGAGGTCTTTTTTGGCCTTTTCATATTGTGCATTTTTTCCGGTTTCAGGGTCGGTTAGCTGTTCGAGCACACCGGCCCACTCTGCGTATGTTTTAACATAGCCGGTTAAAAGCTCGATGTTGCCGCTGTTATCGGTAAATTCTTTTAATGTATTCTTTAGTTTCTCATCATCTAATTTGGCCCACTCGCTTCTCATTATCTTTATCTGCTCGAGGTCCAGTCCCGCCGATGATATCGTATTTTCTATACCTTGCAGCTCCGGTTCGAGCTTGTCCCTCTTATCTTGTAGATTCCTGCGCTCGTCGTAAGCCTTGGCGAGATCTGAGAGAATTGTGAGTCTGTTTGGGTCGGCCTCGGCAAAATCCTCGAAGTCTTTGGCTCGTTCTTCCGCCGGTTTTTTCAGCGAGCGCATAATTATCACGGGGCTCAAATTTTTGGCCAGTAATTTGTTCAGGGCCTGTTCGTAATTTTGGCGCTTCGTATGTGCTTCTGCGCTCGACAGTGGCATTTGTATTTCAAACCGTGTATTGCCCTGGGTACGCCATACGAGATTTTGGATGTTGGCAGGGTCTATTCGTCTGCGCAGGACCGTTATCATCTTCTCAGCCAAATCCTGCTTCTCATTTTCTTTGAGCCCTTCGGTGTCAATTTCGTAGATGAGACTTGTTCCGCCTGCAAGGTCTATGCCCGGCTTCAAAGTCTTGTTTGGCGGATATAAAGTCCAGGCCGCAAGGAGCACTAAAACTATAATTAATGCAAATTTCGGCAACAGATTCTTACCCATAAATTCTCTCTTTCATAGTTTGTTGTTCATAGTTGTGCCAAAGAACAATGAACTTATTACACAAAGCTAACTTTTATCTTTCGTCAAATTCTTTCCGATTGCTGAAGAGACAACATGCATCTTTGTATTGTTTGACTCATCGATTTTCAACGTAATATCATCCCCCTTAATATCGACAACGGTGCCGATAATTCCGCCAATCGTTCTGACTCTGTCATTTTTTTCCAGCGATTGGACCATTTTTTTCTGTTCCTGTCGTTTTTTACGGGGGCCTCTAAAGAGTATAAATAGCATTAAGACCATTAAAGCAAGTAGGATCCACGGCGGGAAAAGTGTCTTTCGCGGTTCACCTTCGGTCATAACAGCGTTGGAATCGGCCGGGACTTTCGTCATCGCTTCGCCTTGCTCATTTAGCGGTTTTGACGTAACTTGTGAAGATGCCTCGTTGGTTTCTGTTTGGGCTAATATCCACATATTATTCATCTTTGTTTTCCCTTAAATTAATGTCCGTTATTACTCTATTACGGAGATGTTAAGTTATCAGTTATCAATAATCAATAACCATTTTCTTGGCCAAATCGGTGAACTTGTCTTTTTCGATGGCTTTTCTTATCTTTGCCATTAGTCTCTGGAAGAATCTTAGATTGTGTATCGATGTCAGAATCGGCCCGAGCATCTCTCCGCAGTTGAAAAAATGCCTGATGGTTCCTCTGCTGAAATTCCTGCAGCAGTAACAGTCGCACCCTGCCTCAATTGGGTTGCAGTCGTCTATTAGTGCGTTGTTTCGCAATCTGACGGGACCGTTGTCGGTAAAGGCAAAGGCGTTTCGCCCGTTCCGCGTCGGCAGAACGCAGTCGAACATATCGACCCCGGCTTTGACCGCAGCGATGATATCTGCCGGCATACCGACACCCATCAGATATCGAGGACTGTCAGCTGGCAGGAGTTGTGCTGTCTGAGAAACCGTATTTATCATATTATTATGACCTTCACCTACACTCAAACCCCCGATAGCATACCCGTCAAAGGCCAGTTTGACAAGCTCGCTGGCACAATAAGTTCGCATTTCCGGGTTTATTCCCCCCTGAACAATGCCGAACAATAGCTGTTTTGAGTTACTGTGTGCTTTTTTGGCATGCCTTGCCCAGTTGATTGTTCTTTCCACGGCTCTTTTCAGCTGCTGTTGCTCAATATCGAAAGCAGTGCATTGGTCAAGGCACATTATTATATCAGCACCTAACCGGTTTTGAATCTTTGTCGCCTCCTCGGCGTTAAGATATACCTTTGCCCCGTCTATATGGCTGGCGAATTCGACCCCATCGTCATCGACTTTTGTCAGCGAGCTCAGGGAGAAGATTTGGTAACCGCCGCTGTCGGTCAATATCGGCTTGTCCCACCCCATAAGTTTGTGTAGCCCCCCGAGTTTTTCGACCGTCTCAATCCCCGGCCTTAGTAGCAGGTGATACATATTGGCAAGGATAATTGAAGCGCCGCTTTCTTCGATTTGTTGTGGGGTGATTCCCTTTACTGCACCGGACGTGCCGACCGGCATAAATGCGGGTGTTTCAACCTCCCCGTGAGCTGTTTTCAGCCGGCCTCGTCGGGCTTTTGTTCCGGAATCCTGAAAGATGACCTCGAAGTTACTCATTTTTGGATGGCCGTTTGTTTGGTGGAGTTAATCATTGCGAATAGTTAGTCCACTTATTTTGCACAGGGTTGCTCAACAAAACGGAAATTCTAACGTCGTTAATTAATAAATTGTTTTTATTTTAGAACCTTTATAGTAATACTGAAGTATCTCGCTGGCAGTTTTTCCTCTCCTTGCCATACCTTGCGCACCACACTGGCACATCCCGACGCCGTGCCCCCAGCCCCTGCCCAGTGAAAATGCCCATTTGTCTCCCATATCGATGATTTGGCAGCTTGTGCTTTTTATCTTGTAACCGGTTGGGTCGATTGTCAGCCGCAGGTCTTCGGCTCTTAAAAATTCACTTTTGCCTGTTGAGCCGACGAGTTTTATCTTCGTCAGCCGCGAGAATTGCCCATAGTCGCTTTGTTCGACTGCTGTGATATTTTTGATTTCTCCGATGCTCTTTAACTTTGGGTATTTTTCCAGTAGTTTACTTGTGACTTCACTCTTTTTGAACTGGACCATAGGCCAGAAAAAAGTGTTTAGTCTGGCCACATCCTGACAATATGGGCATTGTACTCCGACGAGGGCTTCGAAGGAATCGCCGAATACGTTTTTGCTGTCTTCCGTATGACCGCCGCAGGTCGAGCTGTAATAAGCGGGAAAAATATCTTCGCTGCCGTCGGGCTGCCTGCAGACCAGAACCTTGCCGTATGTTTTATTTATGGCTTCCCAAATCTGAGCCGACTCGGCAGATACACCGAGGTAAACCTGGTTTGCCTGTGTTTTTTGCACGTCCCAGGTGCGTTTGGAGCCGAATTGTTTCTTATAATACAGGCAATACGTTCTCGCAGCGATTGTCTGGGCTTCCAGAGCCGCCGGCTCCCAGTAGTCGGGCATCTCAGCTCCGACAACACCTGCGAGGTATGGCTCGAGCGGCACAAAATTTATCACGTCAAAGCTCTTGCCGTCCGAATTGATTATGAGCTTTAGTTTGCCGCGGTAGTCACTGCCGTTCAGGTTAAATATGTGAGGTGCTGTTGGCAGGATAATTACTTCTTTGCTTCCGGAGTGACGACTGCCGACCGTAATTGCCCCGCCTGAGACAGTGGCTTTTATTGGTTCATCAACTTGGACGTATCGGACTTCCAGCATTTGTGTTTGTGGATTGATGACGCTAAAGGATGAATCGGTTCCCAGGGAGCACTCTGTGATGTTGTTTAGCAGCAGAACCCTCACCCAGAAGTTCTGTTCGACATCCATTTGTGGGGTCGGTTTGATAAGCTGCCTTGACTTACAACCGCAAAATACAACAGGGAGGAGCCCTGCCAATATTATATGGGGCAGAACCTTATGGCGCTTTGGTTGGCCGATGGTTGAAAAAGGCATTAAAAATAAATCGATTGAAATTAATCTTTAATCAGTTATTAATTGGTTAGTCTAAGCTTCGCAGAGATAGCCCAAGGTTGCTTGTTGCTTTTTTGATTTCGTTTAAACTTGTCACCCCGAAGTTTTTACAGCCCAGAAGTTCAGCTTCTGTTTTCTGCGTCAAATCGCCGAGAGTGCGAATATTGAGTTTTTGCACACATTTTCGTGCGCGAACAGATAGTTTGAGTTCGTCGATTGATTTGCTCAGCAGCCCTTCATATTCATTATTTGCATCTTCACCCTCGGCTGTTTCCATCACGGAAGGCTGTTTTTCCTCCAGGGCCATACCGAGCCGTAATGCTTTTGAATCGAGGATGGCCTTGACTTCTGAAAGCGAGGTTTCGCCGAAGTTTTTATATGATAATAGTTCTACCTCGGTAATGTTCAAAAGGTCACCTACTGTGTTAATATTCATCCTTTTCAGGCAGTTTCTGCTGCGCACCGAAAGCTCAAAATCTGAGATTGGCGTTTCGAGGATTTGGCTTTTGCGGGTTTTCTTCTTCTCTTTTTCTTCGTCATACACCATAGTTTTCGAGCTATCAATATCTTTTTGGAAAAGGATTGCTCTTTGGTGGTTTGGATGATGCTCCAGCACTATATTAACGCATTTAGATGCCTTATCGTATTCTTCCCTGTCTTCGTATAGCACGGCTAAGTTGAGCAGTGCGCTTACATAAACCGGGGAATTTGCAGCAATTTGTTTGTAATAGTCGATGGCTGCTTCTTCGTCACCGCAGAGGTCACAGCGATAGGCCAGATGGAAAAGGGCCCTTTGGTGGTTCGGAGCCAGTTCCAAAGCCGTTTTATAGTTGTCCATCGCCTCTTCATAAAGACCCTGCGCCTCCTGAAGACGCCCGAGCTGATAATGGTATTCTGCACTTATTTTTTCGAAGTTTGCGCAGCTTTTAAGTTCATTTGCCGCTGCATCAAAATCTCCTGCTTGGCGGTATGTGGCGGCCTTTTCCAGCGATATGTTTAACGTGTCGGCCTCGTAATCGGCGCTTTTTTGCAGGTTCTCGATTGCCTCAGCGAACTTGCCCAATCGGCGAAGTGCAAAAGCCGTATATATGAATTTTTCTTTACAGTCATTGGCTTTTTCCAGCTTCTCCACAGCTTCGCTGTTTCTGCCCAGAATCAACAGCCCGATGCCGTTTGCCAGCCGGGAGCTTCCCGAGGTCTTGGATAGATTGGCCTCTAATTGTTCGCCAAACTTTATTTTGTTGGTCTCGCTCGAGTGCACAAAGCCTGAGAGTGTATTTATTTCTTCCATAGACGGCAGGTTATCGCCGAACAAATCGATTCCCGGTTCTGCAATTGGTTCCATCGATTATTGCTCCTTTTTTCGTATTTTAGTGTTTTTATACCCTTTCGCCTTTACGCAATTGCGATATCATATACTAAGTACGAAAAACTTGCAATAGTTTTTTATACCACTATTTTTCCGCATATTTAGCCCCTGACTTACCGGGAGGTTGTGTCAGAAAACGGCAGGTTGCCGCTGGTATTCAAAACTCAAGTAGTTCGTCGGGCCAGTCTTTGCTCAATATCTGTATCAGGTTGCCATCGGTGTCGATGATGACAATTTCCTTTCGACGGGCAGGGGTGTTCGGGTCATCAGTCAGGTAATGAGATTTTTCCGAGACGAGGCAGGAAACCTGGTCGGGGCCTTTCCACTGGGCAACAAGGTTGAGGGGCGGGTTCTCTCCTTTTCCAAACCCTTCATTATCGTCGATGAGGGCTTTTGAAAGATTGAGGTCACCGCCGAGGGCATAGATGCCAACTGTGTTTTTCTTTCCATGCAGGAGGATTTTCCGGGAATCGTGAGAAAGCGAGAAGAGATACAAATTCCCCTGTGAGAAGTCGAGTACGATTTGATGCACGATTTCGCTAAGTGCGCCGGTAAGAGTGTCGTAGCAGAAGATGGTTGTTTTTTCTTCGTCGAGTTTGCTGGAGGGCAGGGACATTTTTACGGAGACGAAGAAAATGCGGTTCTCACTGGCATAAGAGACGTGCGTCCAGGGATGGTACAGGATGCCGGCGAGTTCCGCAGCAGAACCTGTGCAGACGTACATTGCGGGGTAGTCGTTACCGTCAAGGTTTGCAGGCGAGGCAAGAAATTTTCCATTGGGGTCGATGATTGTTCGCTCGACAAGCGAGCCGAGGGCGGGTTTCTGGGTGTCGAAGAATTCATTTTCGGGCTTGAGATATGCGATTGCACGGGAATCGGGTTTGAAGTCGTAACCAATAGCTATGGCCGGTGCGATGAACGTTGGAGGGATATTTTCGGCTGGTGGAACAATGTACAGGTCGTATCCGACATCCCACGTATTGCCGTTGATACGTTCGGCGCCATAGGCGATAAGCTGGGAGTCCGGTGAGAAACGGATGCGCCATAGCTGCTGTGAGCTTGTTGTGAGGATTTTTCTGTCATTAGGATTAGCGGTTGGGGCGAGAACAAGCTGGAAGAAATTCAGGTCTTTTTCTTTGACTTTTTTGATTAATTCCGGGCCTATTTTTTCAGCAAGCTGTTTGTCGATGTTTTCGACGAGATATCTCTGGACCCAGGCGATGTGCTGGTCGTTGAAGGAATCTTTCTGGCCGTTGTCTGTGGTAACAGGTTTTCCGATGAAGGGGAAGTTGCTGTCTTTGATTCCTTCGACGAGGATTTTCTGTTTAAGGATTTCGGCGTTGGCTTTGATTACTTTGACCTGGTCAGGTGGCAGGTGGTTGAGGGCGCGGTTGAAGTCATCCACTTTGACTATCGTGCCGTAGGCGAAGTGCGAGCCGTCGGAGGAGATGGCGGGCCAATTAGTTGTGGTTTCTTTGGGGGCGATTTGGGTCAGAGAGCAGGTATTGCCATCGACGATAAAGAGAGCGCCGTTTTTACTGTAGATGCCGGTAGAGCCGTCTGTGGACCATTGGAGTGAGTCTTTGGGGTAGCAGCCGGCAAAGAAGGATACAGCGATGTAGAAGGCGATAAGGCACCAGGTTGTCTTTTGATTACTCATAGTGTTTTCTCCTTTAGGTATTGCTTGTAGGCGCTAAGCAGTTCTGTTTTGGTGAACTGGGCGTAGGCATAAGGTCTGGGCTGCGTTGCGGCGAGGGCTTTTTGTCGCCAGAAGCTGTCTTCTGCCTTTGGGGCGGTCGGATACGCAGGGGCTGTCGAGGTATAGGCGGTAACATCGAGCGGGTGGGGCGCCAGCCGAGCTGGTTTTGACCATCGACCGGTGGAGAAGCCGATGCCGAAGGCGATGATGATAGCTGCCGCGACGGCAAGTTTTGCTAATCCGCCTTTCGTAATGAATCTCCATATAGTCGGCCCAGTAATAGCCGGTTCTGTCTCTTGAGACTTGGCCAGCGCCATCGAAATATCATCATGAATTCTCCTGTCCAGCTCGGTGCTGGCTTTTACGTGTAATTTCTTAATCAGCTTATGGATGTCATTTCCTTGTTTCATTTTTTCACCTCACCATTTAACATTGACCGCAGTTTATGTAACGCGTACCGGTACCTGCCCTGCGCTGTGTTAATTGAAACACCCAGCGACCTTGCGATAGTTCTGAATTTCAAGCTGCTATACGAGTGCATGAGTAAGACCTCCCGCTGCTCATACGGCAGTTGTGCAAAGGCCAAACTTAATTGATGCAATTCTTCACTAAATATCACAGCAGCATCCGGATTGTTTAAATTTGACGATGCCATATTTTCTTCATCCAGCCCATAACTTAAGCGTTTTTGCCTTGCCTTGTTTTTGTTGCGTGCACGATTTGCTACGCAGGTTGCTAAATAACTTTTCAAACTTCCGGTAAGTCGAAACTTTTCAGCTGTTTTGATAAAGGATACAAAAACATCATGAACAACATCCTCTGCGGAGCTTACGTCGGTTAAAAGTGCAGCCGCTAATGTAACCAGTTCATCTTTGTATCTTTCATAGATGTCTCGCAGGGCTTCTCTATCGCCGCGATTAAACTTCCATATAAGTAACTTATCTTCGAGCATCGAAATCTTACTTTCATAGCTTCTGACAATCGGTTGTCATTTATATAACAACTTATCTGGTTATTTTAGTATAAGAAAATTGTAGTTTTTATGGTAATTTTTCCCAAAAGCGCATAAAAAAGGCCGAGCTGATCAAGCCCGGCCTTTTGGTAACATTATTTTGACAAGGCTGTCAGGCAGCTTTATTAAAATCCTCCGAAAATCGTCCAGCGTCCTGGCTGATTAAATACCTGCCGAATCCCGAGACGATCTAGTTTCCACTCGCTTATTTGTCCATCCTTCTCTACCTCAACGATACAGGGCACAACCAGTCCACGAGTCTTGGGATTTGGATGCGGACCAGCAGGTCCAATTGAAATAATGCGGAGAAACTTTATGCTGCCGAGGTTCCGCTGAAGTGTATCGGCAGGTATCCCTTCCATTAATCTGCCTGCTTTCGCATAATCTTCTGCTATCAAAGCTTCAAAGAACTGCCGGGCAACTTCAATGGCAATTTCTTCGTTACTAAGGTCTCCCTGTTCTAAGCCAACTTCCTGAATTGTCTGGTCGATGCGCATCACATCGTCAGGCACTTCACCATCAAGAGTAAACATTTTAGCTTCGATTGGCTGATTGTAGTCATAATACTCCTGAACACCAATATATTGATACTCACCATCTTTTAGCTGATAAAACTCTGCTGCCATAACAAGTTTGGTAGCTTGGTCGACGAGCATAACTACACGTTTGTTAGGCGATGAACTTTCAGGCAGATAGGTTGCTGTTACGATAATTGGCTTGGCCTTGTCGGAAGGTTCTTCAATCTCTATCTTTACTTCACCCTGTGCCTGTTGCTTATATAAACGTTCAACCGCCCTCCTTGGGTCACATTCTTCAATCAATTTGAGCATGCGGTCAGCGGTAGTTTTGTCCTGCGCAATGAAGACAGTATTTTTTCTCTTAAACCATACTTGTACTTTATTTTGTTTCCATACAATCACTTTAGCACCATCATCGGGTGAAGCCCATTCCGGAAAGTGTATACGCGCATTCTCGACCTGTCCGAATTTATCGCACTCTACCCAAAATTCCTTAGGCTCATCTTTGTGTTCTGAGCTAAAATCTTGTATGTGAAGGTAGTAAACGGTGTGGTTGGCTTGAATCGTTTGCTCAATTGCGTAAGCTGCAGGTATTGACTTATCCCAAATATTTATTGATAGCACTACGGCTATTATTATCACCGCCGCAGCGGCTAATTTTGTGATTGGACTTTTCATAATAATTCTCCCTGTATTAAGCGGACCTGCAGAAATTCTTTTTCCTCTACCTGCCCGCGAGGTTAGCATTTCAACGGCTTTTAGGTGTTGCTCTTTCCACTTTTCGAAGTCCGGCTTCGTATCTTCGGCACCAATTGCTATTGCTTCTGTTAGTGCCTCATCAAGCCAGTTTTTATCTTCAAACCGTTCCATAATCTTCTCCTGTGAAACCGTTGCGTTTCAGATACTTTGCAATCTTTCGTTTGGCCCGTACGAGCCGGCCATTTACAGCCGATGCTGAAATATCCAGCACCTTGCTTATCTGTGCCTGAGAAAATCCATCATAATATCGCATAACTATTAATTCTCGCTCTGCAGAGCGCAACTGCCATACTGCCTGCCGAACTGCATCTCGTCGTTGCTCTTTAGTGTCCGTTTCTTCGATAGAAGATAGTCGTATATCTGGTGCTATGGTTCTGGTTTTTGCTCGCAGCATTCCTCTTGCCACGTTTCTGCATATAGCCGCCAGCCACGCACCGAACTTATCGTTATGTTTCAAACTCGGTAGTTTGCGACAGGCAATCGCAAATACCTCCTGGGCTGCATCATTCGCAAGCTCTCTATTCGCGAGCACTGAATACGCCAGTGCCGTCATCGAACTGTGATATCGCTCGTACAGGATACCAAAGCTTTCCAAGTGACCGTTTTGAGCTGCTTCTACTAACTGTTCTTCTGTGTTCAGCTTCATCTTGTGCTTTTCAATTTGTTACTATTGGCTGATATCAGCTTCCGTATATAAGTGTCGTTTCACCTTTATAATGTGCGCTAAAAAATCAGAACTTTCAAAGTTTTATTGTTTATTCCCCCGGATGCCTTGGCGGATTTACTCGTTTTCCTTCTGGCCTGCCTCTTTAGGCATAAATATTTTCCCTCACAAATGTCTTTGAAAATGCCTTTTTTTATCAGAAATAGCCGAATATTCGGTTTCATAAAAAATATTATTAACCACACATAAGTGTGCTTGACAGGCTTTGAAAGGGGTGGTAATTTTTCTTTGATAATTCGTTATTAACTGTAATGGATTGCGAGTAGCGAAAGGGGGCCCAAAATGAAACCGAAAAAGAATCCCGCACTCCTAAAAACGTCTCTAATTGTACTGATTGTCGCTGCCGTCTTTATTTGTGTCCTTTCAGCCGGCGCAAAACCGTCAAGTTACGCACCTGTCGTTATCACCGAAGACTTCGATAGCATTATGGCCCGGATGAAGGCCGCTAAGCCGGATGTTATGAAACGCCAGATGGATTTGCTGCAGGAAAGATACGACCTCTTGAACAATCCTGCTTTAGGTGTCACTATGTCTCGCGGAAAGCCGATTCAACAGGGTGTTCGCGTAAAGCTGCCGGAGGGAGTAACCTGGCAGCAATTGGCGGAAATGACTCCCGATGAAATTCGTGAAAAAGGGCTCTTCCCAAAGGGTTTCTTGCCGCTGCCTCACCCAAATCATGATGAAGGGGGAATGGTCTTTCCGCAAATGGTGATTGACGAAATAAAAAAGCAGGAAGGCAGAGACCTGACTCGTTTCGACCTTGATTTCGACCTGCCGGAGCGTTTTCTTCCGGAATTCCCAGCAGCTATTTATTTAACTACCAGACCAGACCTTGGTGATGTTTCGCAGGGGAAAGTTGTAACCATTGACAATTACTATGACCTTTTTAACGGGATACTTAATCCAAAGCAGCTTGAAGGTCTTCGTTTACTGGTAACTCCTTTTCCTCAGCAGCAGTTCAACCAGACCGAAGACCGCCGCAGCGAAAAACCCCATAGGGGCGTGACCTGTTTCGACTGCCATTCGAATGGACATACTGCCGCTCCGACGCATCTGGTAGGTGATATCCGTCCGCAGAAGTTTCGCCACCGCCTCGATACCCCGCCGCTGAGGGGCGTGAACATTCAGCGGCTCTTTGGCTCGCAACGCGCTCTTAAATCCGTGGAAGATTTCACCGAGTTTGAGCAGCGTGCAGCTTATTTCGATGGCGACCCCGTTATCGCTACCAAAAAAGGCGTTAATGTTCTCGAACGGGGCAGCCAGGTGCACTTTATGGCCGAATTCCAGGCCCTTCTGGATTTCCCGCCCGCTCCGAAACTGGATATCTATGGCCGGCTTGACTCCGATAAAGCCGCTGATGCCGAACTCCGCGGCCAGAATGTATTTTTCGGAAAAGGCAAATGCAGCGTATGCCATACTGCTCCGTACTACACGGACAACCTGATGCACAACCTGAAAACCGAACGCTTCTATAAGCCCCAGATGATAAATGGAAGATATGCCGCCGCCGATGGCCCGATTAAAAATTTCCCATTGAGGGGAATAAAAGACTCACCCCCGTATCTGCACGATGGCCGGCTGCTTACACTGGAAGATACCGTTGAGTTTTTCAATTTGATACTCGGAACCAAATTGACCGAGCAGGAAAAATCCGAGCTCGTTGAGTTTCTCCGGGCTTTGTAGATGTGTAAATTTAATCAGCCGGAAAATCTTATTTGTCCAGGTCCGCTTCTGTGGCCTGTCGGCTGTTAGCATGTGTAAGTTTTCCCGTTCCATTCGGTGGCTTTATCGAAGAATATCCTTAATGTGAGATTTTCAGCCGTGATGAATGTGGGCCTAATCATTTATTTTTTTCTATTATTTTTCTAAAATTAACTATACAATTGTTCCGAAGGATAATTTAGTGGTTCGACTGTAAATTATTAGAGAGTTTACATTGTTTACAGGGATGAGTGCTTTAGGCCAGGTTCTTTTAGCCGTAGTATTTGTGTTTTATGGCTTTGCGGCTGTTTTAGCTCTGACGGTTTTGAAGAAAGATGCTGCTGCGGCTATGAAGGGCCTTTCCTTGGCCAGGCGTGTGATGTATATCGGTGTAGGGCTTTCTGTCCTCACATTGATTGTGCTTGTTCTTGCCTTTCTGACGGATAATTTTTCAATAGCTGCTGTAAGCCGGCACAGTTCCACAGACCTGCCTTTTATCTACAAGCTAGGTGCTCTTTGGGCCGACTCTTCCGGCTCGCTTTTACTATGGTTTGTCTTTGTATCTGTCCTCTTTGCTTTATGGCAATCAACAAATGGTAAGCCGAGAATCGAAGACCGCCGTAGGCGGTTGACCATTAGTGATACGCAATACGCAATAGGCGATTTGAAGTTTAACGCTATCGCTTTGGCTATCGGCTCGGGGCTTTGCCTGGGATTTATCGCAATTTTGATTTTTATGGCAAGGCCGTTTACCTCAAACCCTATGCCTGTTAGTGAAGGGCACGGTCTTGACCCGATATTGAGAAATTTCTGGATGTTTCTCCATCCGCCATTGACGCTTATTAGTTATGCGGCTTTTATGATTCCCTTTGTTATCGTTTTATCTTGTGTTTTTGCTGATATAACTCAGGATTCCAGCGTTTACAGGCAGCTGCGCAGATGGTTGTTGTTTGGCATTTGTTTTTTGAGTTTGGGTATCGTGATTGGTATGAGGTGGTCATATATTCAAATCGGGTGGGGCGGCTTTTGGGCGTGGGACCCCGTCCAGAATATTTCGCTCTTACCTTTCCTTGTGGCCGTTGCTGCTTTACATAGTGTTATTGGTATGCAGGTCGCTGACAGGTTCAGGTTTTGGACTATCACGCTTGCTCCTCTTCCGTTTATTATATGCTTGTTTGCCTCTTTTGTCGTCAGAAGCGGAATTTTGGTATCTGTGCATTCTTTTGATAAGACCTTTGAACCTTCGGTGTTGTCGGCTTTTATCGGGTGTTGTTTCCTGCTTTGGTTGTTTTGTATTATACACGCCGTCAGGAGCGTTTCTATTAGTCCCTTGAATGTCGGTATATTCCATGTAGATAAAAGTGAAGTTTTGTTTTGGGCCAATGTCGTATTTATTTTCACCGCCGTGGCTATTGGAATAGCTACATTTTGGCCGGTTATTTGGCAGTTTATTACTAAGTTTGATAAGCCGTTTATACTGCCGCAGACATTTTATAACCACTTGGCTGCTTTGGCGGGGATTGTTTTGATTTTTCTGCTTGGACTTGTTTCACTAACTGATTTGCAGAAATACCACACCTTTATGCTGTACCTGTTGGCCTGCTGTGCCGTGGGACTTGTCTGTTTCGGACTGATGTTCAGGTTCAGTCAGCATCGTTTGGTGGTTGACCTGGCTTGTGGTATATGTGCGTTTAGTTTTGTTGCTATTTTAATAAAGTTTGTGCTTAACCTGAAACAGACCAGCCAAGTCGCTGGTGGAATTGCTCATTTGGGCTTGATGCTTTTGGTAGTTATTGTCGGTTTTACCTCCGACAAGCAAAGCATCCAGACGGTATTGTCAGAAGGAGGAAAAGTTGCTCTCGGCAGATATGCGCTTTCATATGACTCTTTTAAGCAACAGTCGTTTGGTAATGTAATTAAGGAAGGCCCTGAGATTGCCGTAACGAAAGATAGTCTCCAGAGAACTCTGTGGCCGCATCGCTGTTTATATCCAAACGGCCGAAGTGCCGTGAAGGTGGATGTTCATATGGGGCTGTTCGAAGATGTTTATGTCTCGTTCGACCGCATTGGCGGTGACGGCAACGTGACAATCACTGCGAAGGTAAAACCTTTGATGTTTTGGTTATGGTTCTCGTTGTTGTTAATTTTGGCTGGTTCTGTCTTGGGTATGTTCGCAGAAGATAGAGAAACCGCACGTAAATAATTGTTATTTGCCCCGTTCGCCCCTCTTAATTGTTAGGCGGGGAGTCTCTGGATGGGCTTTTTTTATGTTTTGCCCACCGCTTTATCGGCTGATTTTTATTTATTCATTGCCTATACAGCCGCTTTGGACTTGATATTTATAATTGTATTGCTTAAAATGCGGTTCCGTCGGCAAACAATGGAGATTAAAGGCGGTATTAATGAAGCTCGTTCTCAATAACATTACTTACCATAATTGCCCCGTGTATTTGCGTGAGAAGGTCTCTTTTACGCAGCAGCAGCAGTTTATGCTAAGGCAAATGCATGCTGTCGAGGAAATTAGCGAGGCCGTTATTCTTCAGACCTGTAATCGGCTGGAGTTTTATCTTTATGCAGGGAAAAATTTCGATTGCAGAAAATTTCTTGCTGAGCTTATCAGATGCGTATGTCCGGATGCGGTTGAAACCTGGAACAGGTATAGTACTCAGAACACTGGTATTGATGTCGTTCGCCATCTTTTTGAAGTTGCCGCAGGCCTTGATTCACAGATGATTGGTGAGAATCAGATTTTATCCCAGGTCAAATCCGCTTATTCGATGTCCATTGACTGCCGAATGAGTAAAATGATATTTCACCGCCTCTTTCACAACGCCTTTCGAGCGGGAAAAGCTGTCCGGACCAAAACAAACATTAACTGCGGTGCCGTTTCTATCAGTCTCGCTGCGGTGGAGCTGGCGCGGGCCAAGCTCGATTTATCTTCCGCCTCGGCGATGGTCATAGGGGCAGGTGAAAATGCCGAGCTGGCCGCAAGATATCTGCTCAAGGCCCGGCTGCCGCGCTTGATTGTCGCAAATCGAAATCCTCGCAAAGCGGAAGCTATGACGGCTCGCCTGAAGACCGGCAGAATAATTCCTCTAAGTGATATACCTGCCGAATTGCCTGATGTTGATTTGCTGGTTGCTTCGACCGCCGCTGCTGAGCCGGTTGTAAAGTACCAGGCCGTTAAGGATGTCCTGAATAAAAGAAAGAAGCCCCTCTTGATAATAGATATTGCTGTGCCGAGGGATATACAACCTTCAATAAGTCGGTTTGAGTGCGTTTCGCTGTTCAATATCGATGATTTGAATGAGCAAATTAAATTTAATATAGAGAAACGAAGCAGTGAAATTCCAAAGGCCCGCGCAATCGTTGATGAATTTACCGATAGATTTGCGGATTGGCTGAACTCGTTGAATCTTGTGCCGGTGATTTCAGAATTGACCCAGAAGGGTATCCATCTCGCTCACAGTGAAGCTGCCCGTTACGCAAAAGATTTTGCCGCCGACGACAGTGAGAAATTGAGGGCGTTTGCCGAATCTCTTGTTAAGAAGGTCTTGCACGGCCCGGTCAGTTTCATTAAGGCCGGCGGAAGCGAAGAGCTTTCTTCTGAGCAGCTCCAGGCCGTTGACTTGATAAATAAAATGTTCCTTTCTCAGGATGACAACGACTGATATTTATACCTGCGATGAAAAATTGTCATTCTGAGCGCATAGTGTGTCATTCCTGCGAAAGTCGCCGACGCTCCAAAGCTATGGCGACGGAGCGCAGGAATCCAGTATTTAGCCCCCCGATTTATCGGGGGGTTTTGCTTGATTTTTATATTTTTCTTGTGTTGTTAATGAAAGCCCTTGTATGAAAGTCCTTACCGTTGCAGCTCGTGGCGGCGCTCTTGCCGTTGCTCAAACCCGAATTGTAACTGATGCCCTTGGGAAAATTTATCCCGATATACGAATTAAGGTAAGAAAAATAACTACTAAAGGCGACCGTGATAGACGCACCGCTCTATGGGACCTCAAAACAACCGGTTTTTTTACCTCGCAGGTGGAAGATGCCTTGCTGGCCAAAGAGGCCGACTTTGCCGTTCACAGCTTCAAGGATTTACCCACGCACCAGCGCGAGGGTCTAACCATCGCTGCCATTTGTGACAGGCAGTTTGCTGAGGATTGTTTACTTGCAGCCGATTCTATCGGTTCGATTCAGCAGCTTCCTCAGTCTGCGAAGATTGGCACTTCCAGTCTAAGAAGGGCTGCCCAGCTTATGCACCTGAGAAATGATTTTGAACTGGCACCTCTTCGAGGCAATGTCCCCACACGAATAAGGAAACTCGATGCCGGCAAAGTCGATGCGATTATCCTTGCACGGGCGGGCGTTGAGCGTCTCGGCCTGGCCGAAAAGATTTCCGTTTCTTTTGACCCTATGCAATTTATCCCTGCCCCTGCCCAGGGCGCTTTGGCCATTCAGGCAAGAGCTGATGATATCGAACTGAACAAGCTGCTAAAAGTTATTGATGATGAAAAAGCAAGACTGCTCACCCTGGCCGAGAGACAGATTTTGGTAACGATGCAGTGCGGCTGTCACGCTCCGGTAGGGGCCTTTGCGAAAATTACTGGCAGGGATGTAAAAATTAATGCATTTATATCTGGTGTCGATGGCTCAAATTTCATCAAACGTAAGATTACAGGCCCAGCCGAAAAGGCCGTTGTGCTCGCCGAGCACCTTGCCAACGACCTCCTCGCCGCCGGCGGAAAACAAATCCTTGAATCTCTCGAAAAATAACATTACTTCTTTATTTAGCACTTTCTGCCTGCCCTGATGTTTTCTGCTGGGCTTCGATACTTGTCTTTGTGAAAACGGGGATTGGATATTTTCTAAGCTATATCTTCCTATAGCCACTTTTGCATTCTCCGCACATTTTTGGTATCATATTCTGTGGAATTTGTAGCCAAAATGTGAGCCTGTGTTTTCAAAAGATGGTTTGAACATTTGTATTTTGGTAATTTGAGTTTGTTTAGAATTTCGAGTTTAGGATTTTGGATTTCATTATGAACATCGGGTATCTGATATGAATAAAGCCATGGTCTATCTCGTTGGCGCCGGCCCGGGCGACCCTGATTTGATTACGGTTCGCGGCGCCGAGCTTCTTGGTCGGGCCGATTGTATTATTTACGACCGCCTGGCCAATCCCGCCTTGCTCAAATTCGCCAGTGAGGACGCCGAGCTTGTCCATGTCCCTAAGCGCATCGGCGACCGTTCCTGCACGCAGGACGAGATTAACAGGCTCCTTCTTGAAAAGGCCGCCTCCGGCAAAACCGTCGTCCGCCTCAAGGGCGGCGACCCCTGCATCTTTGCCAGGGGCGGCGAAGAGGCCCGTCTTCTCGCCGATGCAGGCATCGATTTTGAAATAGTCCCCGGTATAACCGCTGCCATAGCCGCCGCAGAATACGCCGGCATCTTGCTGACTGATAGAGAATACAGCTCGCAGGTCGTCTTTATCACGGGCCGGGAAGCGCCGGATAAAGAACAGAGCAATATCAACTGGTCTGTCCTCGCAAAGTTCCCCGGCACTATTGTTTTCTATATGGCAATGGGAAATCTCGAATTCATTGCTCAGCAGCTAATCGACAATGGTATGAGCAAAGACACCGCGTCAGCCGTTATCTCCGATGCCACATTTGCGAAACAGCGGCTTGTCAAATCTTCGCTTTCTCAGATAAGCGAAACCTGTGAGCAGGAAAATATCGAGCCGCCGGCGATTGTCATTATCGGCGCCGCCGCCGACAGCGACCCGCGTTTGAACTGGTTTATGAATCAGCCGTTGTTTGGCAAAAGCATTGTCGTAACGCGCAATGCCCCGGGCAACGCCGATTTCGCTGCGAAAATTATCCGAAAGGGCGGCAATCCAATAGATTTTCCAACCATCAAGATTAAACCTCTGACGCATACGAACAAATTCGTTCAGGCCCTCGCTAAGATACACGATTTTGACTGGCTCATCTTCACCAGCAAAAACGGCGTCTCGGTATTCTTTGACGCCCTGCATAGCTTAAAGAAGGACGCACGTGTCTTCGGCTCTGCCAAAGTCGCTTCGATGGGCAGCAAAACCGCCGCCGAGTTATCCGGCTTTGGAATAATCCCGGATTTCGTTCCTACGGTTTTTACAAGTGCCGAGCTTGGTGAGCAGTTAATCCGCTTTACGAATTTGCAGGACAAAAGGATTTTACTGCTTCGTTCAGAGCTTGCTTCAAAGGAGCTTGTAGATATCTTACAGAAGGGTGGCGCCGATATTCACGATGTCCCGCTTTATACTATCGAAAAGCAAATTCCCAATTCCGCCGATTTGATCGAGAAAATCAAAGCTGGCCAAGCGCACTGGCTCATCTTTGCGAGTCCTTCTTCTGTGAGGATTTTCTTCGAGCGGGTTTCCGCTGATATTGTAAATTCATCCGATGTCAAAGTTGCATCGATTGGCCCTGTAACTTCCGAGCAGTTGAAAGACCTCGGCGTAAAAGTTGATTTGCAAGCCGCCGAGCACACCATTGACGGCCTGCTTTCCGCAGTAGAAAACGCCGAAGCATCTTGAAAATTCTAAATTCTCAATTCCTCCACTCGGTATTTTTTTTCATCCTGATTGCAGCAAAGGATCTGGCCAACGAATTATTTCTTCATTCAACATTCCTTGTTCGATATTCGATATTCCGTCGTTCCTCGTTAATTGTCCTTCTTCCATCGTTCCCGTGCGGGGTCATTGCAGGAGTGTAGCGATGTGGCAATCTCAAATCAATCAACCGGTTAACCAATTAACTAATCCTCTAATTCTCTAACTTGTCCTATTGGGGTTGACTAATAAATTCTTGATGTATAACTGTTAACTTTCGCACTTTTTAGGCGGCTGATTTTAATGATTTGTCAACATAAACATACCAACCTTCCGATGTCTTTATTGGAAATAAAAATAAGACATGGAGGTTGGCATGAATACAATTATTACTTCGACATGGGATACGATAATTCAACACTTTTTTCCAATATTCACCGTTCCCACGACAGGAAGTTTTCTCAACCTCGTAACCGGTTGGGTCCTCTGCACCGCAAAACGCGCCATCACCGGTATTTTGCCATTCGCCGACCCAGCCGGACATAAGGCTCACGATGCTTATCACCGGTTTTTCCCGGATGCTTTCTGGGTAATGAGCGAATTGTGGAGACTTTTGACGATTCTGTTGGTCGGAATATTTTACCCAACCGGTGTAATATCTACCGACCTGGCCGACACCCTGTTTCATCGCAGTGGCAGAAAAGTCAATGGTGCATGCTGGTGGCGGGACGCGGTTCGCTCGACCGGTACAAACATAGTCCACGCTTGGGGTCTGAACCTGGTAGTACGGACACTGAGAATAAATCCGCCATGGGGCGGCGAACCCCTTGGCCTGCCTATCAATATGAGACTTCACCGGAAGGATGGGCCAACTCTTATAAAACTGGCCAGCCAGATGCTCACGGAAGTTGCCCTCTGGTTGCCTCAAAGGCGTTTTCTGTGCAGTGCGGACGGTTTTTACGCCTCTCTGGCAGGAGAGGACATACCCAACACTCATATAATCTCGCGTATGCGTCGGGATGCAAATACTTACGATTTGCTGGGCAAGAAAAGAAAAAAGACAAGGGGCAGGCCTCGCAAGAAAGGCAAACAACTTCCATCTCTGGAAAAACTGGCGAAAAGAATAACCAACTGGCAACGGATTCAAACCTGCGAACGAGGCAAGAGCAGAGAACATCTTGTATATATCAGAAAAGTTGTATGGTACAGGGTATCGCGGAAACCGGTGCTTCTGGTAATCAGTCAGGTCCCTGCGGGCAAAGAGAAAGACGATTTTTTCTTTACCACGGATTTGAGTCTTACCGCCGCCGAGGTAATAAGCGACTTTGCGGGCAGATGGAGCATCGAGGATACTTTCAAAAACACCAAGCAGTTTATGGGTGGCCAAGAACCTCAGATCTGGAAACGCAAAGGTCCCGAGCGAGCAGCAGCGATGAGTCTGTGGGTTTATTCCGCGGTCTGGCTGTGGTATCTTGGTCAGAAATCGAAGCGGAGATACCTTTTTGTTCAGCCGTGGTACCCGGGCAAGTTGGCTCCCAGCTTTGCAGATGCGTTGAACTGCCTTCGCCGAGTGCTTTGGCGGGATAGAATTAAAATTATGTTCGGTAAAAGGTTCGTACATAACAAAAATTTCAAGTTTTTAATAGAAGCATTAGCCTCAGCAGCTTAAATGCTTATTAGAAGTGCGAAAGTTAACTTGTATTCACCGTTGTAAATTTGCTAATCTTTGTAGGCAATTTTTATTGATGTATTTGTTTGAGCGGCTTACAATGATAGTAACCGGTATCTGCGCAATGCGGGGGATTGGCTTGGGCAGCAACGGACCATAAGCATATAAGTATATAAGTATTGAGAGTAATCTATGAACCTTGACCCGACAAAAATGGAGCACTGGCAGATTGCTGAAGCAGCAGAAAAGACTGCCAAACCTGTCAGCCAATTGGCCAAAGAGATGGGTTTGGAAGATAGTGAACTTATTCCTTTGGGTCGTATGCTTGCTAAGGTTGATTATCAAAGGATTCTTGCTCGTCTGAAGGATGTTCCCACGGCAAAGTATATTGACGTGACAGCTATTACGCCGACACACCTGGGTGAGGGAAAGACGACTACTACTATTGGCTTAATCGAAGGCCTGGGTAAGATGGGTAAACGGGTTGTCGGTGCGATAAGACAGTCAAGCAGCGGCCCAACTTTCAATATCAAAGGTTCAGCCGCTGGCGGAGGGCTTGCACAATGCATACCTCTGACGCCTTTATCAATCCGGCTCACCGGCGATATCGAATCAATTGCAAATGCTCATAATCTTGCTATGGTAGCTTTGACTTCGCGTATGCAGCACGAGAGAAACTATGATGATGCCCGCCTGGCCAAAAGCAACCTCAAGAGAATCGATATTGACCCCGGGAGAATTCAGATGTTATGGGCGATGGATTTTTGCGCACAGGCCCTTCGCAACATAAGGATAGGTCGAGGTGGAAAAATGGATGGCTTCGAGATGGACTCTGGGTTTCAAATTGCTGCGTCAAGCGAATTGATGGCGATACTGTCGGTTGCCGGGGACTTGAAAGACCTGCGGGAACGGATAGCAAAAATTGTTGTGGCGTATGATAAAAAGGGTAACAAAGTTACTACTGCCGACCTCGAAGTTGACGGTGCAATGACGGCCTTGATGGTTGATGCAATTAATCCGAATTTATTGCAGACCATTGAGGGCCAGCCTATATTTGTGCATGCAGGCCCATTTGCGAATATTGCTATTGGTCAAAGCTCTATCATTGCTGATAGGATAGGAACCAAACTGGGTGATTATCATATAACCGAAAGCGGATTCGGGGCGGATGTTGGTTTTGAAAAATTCTGGAATATAAAGTGTCGTATGTCCGGTCTTGTGCCTGATGCTGTTGTTATTGTTATTACTATTCGCGCTCTGAAGATGCATGGCGGCGGCCCTGTCGTCAAACCGGGTATACCTCTGGCTGATGAATATACAACTGAAAATCTCGGATTGGTGGAAAAGGGTTGCGAGAATCTTGTTGCCCACATAGAAATCGTTAAAAAAAGTGGTGTCAGGCCGGTGGTTTGTATCAACAGCTTCCACACCGATACCAGGGCCGAAATAGAGCTTGTGCACAAAATTGCCGAGAGAAACGGCGCTTTAACTGCGGTTTCGGAGCACTGGCTCAAAGGCGGCGATGGTGCAATAGAGTTGGCAGAAGCTGTAATTCAGGCCTGTGAGGAAAAAAACGATTTTAAGTTCCTTTATGATTTGGATACACCTTTGAGGAAGCGAATTGAGCTGATTGCCAGGGAAGTATATGGAGCTGACGGCGTAACATATTCTGATAAGTCGCTGGCCAAGGCCGAGGCCCTTGAAGCTGACCCGCAAGCGAGTGAAATGGCAACGTGCATGGTCAAGACGCATCTTAGCTTATCCCACGACCCGGATATAAAGGGCAGACCCACCGGCTGGGAGCTTCCAATCAGTGACATTCTTGTGTATAAAGGTGCCGGTTTTGTTGTGCCGGTGGCCGGAAAGCTTAAACTGATGCCGGGCACTGCTTCAAATCCTGCTTTCCGGCGGATTGATGTGGACGCCAGCACGGGAAGAGTTCAAGGACTTTTCTAAGAAGCACTTGCTTGATGGAATGGAACTGATTTACGACGTATATTGGAGATAAAGATGACGGCACAAATTATAGATGGCGAACAAGTAGCGGCAGATATGCGAGAAGAATTGAAAGCCGAAGCAGCCAAATTGAAAGAGCAGGGAATTGTGCCGGGACTTGGTGTTATTCTGGTTGGTGATGACCCCGCCTCGAAGTTCTATGTTACGGCAAAAGAGCGCACCTGTGAGGAGATTGGTGTTTATTCCGATGATAACCGATTGCCCGCAGATACTTCACAAAAAGACCTGATGGCCCTGGTTGAGAGGATGAATAAAGACCCTAAAATCAATGGCATTTTGGTTCAGTTGCCTTTACCCGAAGACCTTAATGAGGCCGATGTCCTTTTGTCAATTGACTCAGCCAAAGACGTCGATGGATTTCATCCGATGAATGTTGGTAAAATGGTGGTAGGCGAAAAGGCCTTTTTGCCCTGCACACCGCATGGAATTATTCAATTGCTTGTTCGAAGCGGCGTAACTATTGAGGGTGCTGATGTCGTAATTGTGGGTCGAAGTAATATTGTGGGCAAGCCGCTGGCAAATATGCTCATTCAAAAACAGCCGAACCGCAACGCTACCGTCACAGTCTGCCACACACGCACCAAGGACCTTGCTCGTCACACAAGGCAGGCGGATATTATTATTGCTGCTGCCGGTCGGCCTAACACTATTACGGCAGATATGATAAAAGAGGGAGCAGTAGTGATTGATGTGGGTGTTAATCGTGTAGATGATGCAACTAAAAAAAAGGGTTATCGTCTTGTCGGTGACGTGGATTTTGAAGCGGTGAAGGAAAAGGCCTCACTTATAACACCGGTTCCGGGCGGGGTGGGCCCGATGACAATCACTATGCTGCTTTATAATACTATAGAATCGGCTAAAAGAGCTGCCGGGCTCGCAGATTAGGGGAATACGAGACCAGCACTTTGTTCTGATTACTTGTCTTTTGGTGTAAAAGTGGCTTGTTTTGCTTAAGATAGCAAAATCAGCGTCTATCACGTCGATATATAAACATCATCGAAAAATCAAATTACTTTGAAGAGGGCTGAATTATTTGATTTTCCTTGACAAATATAGCTGGATTTTAGATAATAATTATATATAATATTAGCCATTCCATTATCGAGGAATAAAGCAATGCATCTGCTTGTGAAACAAAAGGACGGCAGTGTCAGAGAGTTTCAATTTGATGATGGGCCTATTTCAATTGGAAGAGCGGTTGACAGCAAAATTTTCCTGCCTGATAAGACAGTTTCAAGAAAGCATGCGATTATTGTATGTGCAGATGATGGCAAATGGATGGTGCAAGATTTGGATTCTGCGAGCAAAACATACCTGAATGATAAGTCGGTTCATAAGGCGGAAATTAAAACAGGTGATTGTCTCCGTATAACAAATTTTAGCATCGAGATCGATTTCGAGGAGCAGAGCAGGACTGAGGAAGAGATTCATATGGAAGATACCGTTCATCTGGAAGCCGAGCTTACGACACCTCAGCATGAAACAGTAATAAGAAGGCCGGATGCCAGCCACGCACCTGCTATGCGTTTAGCCGCCAAGAGATTGAGTGATTTTTCACAGGCGACCGAGGCAATCTGCGGGGCAGCTGGTCTCGAGGAATTGTTGATTATTTTGTTGAATACGATGTTAAAGCAGTTTAGCGCATTTCACGTCTGGTGTGCTCTCAGAGAACAGCCATCCGGCCCAATGACTTATCACGCAGGCAAAAGGCGGGATGGAAAGGCAGTAGATGCCGGTGACATTACACTTATGGAAAAAATAGAGCAGGCGCTGGAAAAAGGTCAATCGATGGTTTTGCCCCGGGTTGCTGCTCATTTGGAAGAAAAAGAAAGAATACGGTCTGCAATGATATCATCTATTATCCGACCAGCCGGCTGTTATGGCGTGTTATATGTTGATAACGCTATGATGCACAAGCATTATAGCCTGAGCGACCTAGACTATCTTATGTTGCTGGCGATGCATACGGCGGCGGTCCTGCAGAAGTTTCTGGATTAGCACAAAGCCCTTTATGTTGTTATCCTATATATTGACTTCTTGCTTCTGCGATGAGTTTTAACATCTGGTCGGCTTGGTTCTGAATCGCAGGGTCGGGATTTGTTACCCTCGAATTCCATTTGCAGAATAGTTTATTCAGATGCCGGCGGGTATTTTCTTTGCCCATACGCGGATTTACGCCAAGGATCACTTCCATATCTTTGACCTGGTGTATATTGACGGGAAGGATTCTTTCGGTCATTTCATTGAAGCGTTCCGTATCTGCTTCGAGCCATTTTGCCAGGTCCTTCAACAGGGCAAGTTCCTCGGCAGCGGCAAAACCCTTGGCCTGAGCGACATACAGGCACAGTTCCAAAATATCATAGCGATTTGCGACTGGTGCTATTTCAACGATTTCTCTGCAAATTTTATAGGTGTTGAGCTGATTGCCATTTTGGAAGAAGGTGATGGTTTTTTTTAGCGCTTTGTCGAAGTTGTGTCTGACTTTATCAGATGAGCCGACAGTATCGAGATTTTCTCTTACCCAGTTTTTTATAAGTTCAATTTCGCAATCGTATAATTTTTTGTCTGCTGCACTGACAGCGAACGCCAATGCGACCGTCAGGATTTTAGCTCGTTGGATATTTTCCTGCAAGTCTATATATCCGTACTCGGTATTCTCGTGGATGAAGGTGCATAGGGCACAAGCGAGCTCGTCGCCGCTGTTGCGGGAAAGGACTGAAACATTGAATTGCAGGTTTCTGTTTCCCCTGGGGGGGAATGTTAGCCAATCCAGGCGTATCCGGGCAGCGACTGTCCAGTCTGATAGGGTCGTGACTTCGTTGGGAAGTTTGCCAAGGTCGGTTTTATAGCAAAATACAGGTGAGTTTTGCAGTTGCCACTCTTTGATATTACTGTGGACCGGCATTGCTTTATCCTGTAACACTTCTGACTCAAAAATATGTCTGGGCGAGAGTCGGTTTTTATTATGTAACTGGTGAACAACATCTGTTATGTCTGTAATCGAAATTTTCAGGATTGTATCTGTTTGGCTTTGAAGACGGGGATTATGGATTGAGCCGCAGATTTCCACCGCAAAAGCATCACAAGCGGAGGCGCCCTTTTTTTGCTTTGTTAGTTGAACTCGGCAGTTAAGGATTTGCATATCCGGTGCTACAGGTTGCTCTGCAATTTGTTCGAGGTTCGCTTTTTGCGGCATCGCTAACCTGGCATTGCTGAGCCGGTCGGAGATACGAAAGAGAAAATTCCTGATGGGGCTGATTAGACTTATATAGTTGAAATGACCTGCCACTTTTTGGCCCCCTTCAGTTGTTGCTATTCAACTTTGGATTGCTCCGGTTGATTGTTTTTTTCTGTGACGTTATTTTCTGTAATTTTACTATTTTTGTCTAAGTAGAAATCAACTTCAAGTGCTTTACCTGATTCGAGGTCCTCGAGCTTACAGTGCATTCTTTGGTTTACGTCGTAACTGTAAGTGACCTTTATTGGTCGTCCTGCCGGTCTTTTTGGAGGAAGCTCGAATTTATATGTCGCAATCTTGTTTACATACTCAACAGCAGTATCTTCGCCCTGGGTTATGGTTGCCTCGACCTCTGTTTGCCCCTCAGTCATTGTGTAGAACATTTGCGATGCTTCGCAGGGCAAAGGTGTGTTTTTCTTTAGGATGATACGATTGGCAATTACCCGTCGTCCGGTTTCCTTATCGATAGGGGCGCATATAGTGCCGTAACTGTGATTGCAGACGTCTGTGAGGTTAATATCCTGCAGGCCACTGGAGATTCCCGCCGGCACATCGTTGGGTTTTTCTCTTAGCATTGTTAGGCCGGCATGTAAAGCAGAGCCGAGAGCAACGCATTCATCTACGTTGACGGTTATTTCGGGTGCGAATCCGAACATTTTTTCAAGTCGCTGCTGGACCAATGGTATTCGAGTGCTGCCGCCAACCAGAAGGACATTATCGATGTCAGATGGTTTGATGCCTGCCTCATCGAGAGCCACTTCCAGCAGGATTTCGGTGCGGGCTACCAGTGAAGAGATAGCTTCTTTAAACGTCTCACGGGTGATTTCCACTCTCATATTGCCGGCTGGGCCGTAAAGCATCTTCTTTGCTGTTTCACGCCGGGATAGTGTCTTCTTTATATCCTCTGCCTCATCTTCATACTTTGCCTTGTCTTCTTCGGAACCAATAAGGTCGGTGCCGAATTTATCCTTATAGTTCTGCTGAAGTATATCGAGTATTTTCCGGTCGAAGTCGATGCCGCCGAGTGCGTGGTCACCCTGTGAACAGATAATGTCTATTTGATGCCCCTTAACATTCATTATGGTTACGTCAAATGTTCCGCCGCCGAGGTCATATACGAGGACTTTTCCTGAGACCTTGCGTGTTGTGGCATAATATAACGCAGCGGCTACAGGTTCATTGACAATCGCGATTACGTTTAGCCCGGCCAAAGCCCCTGCGTCCATTGTTGCTTTTCGGCGGACCTCGTCGAAGTGGGCGGGAACAGAAATAACAGCATCGCGGATTTCACCATGCTCGGCTGAACATTCCTGTTTGAGCTTTTTTAGAATCAGAGCGGATAACTCCACGGCTGACCAATCCCTGCCGTCAATTTTTTTTCTATAGTTTGAGTCTCCCATATACCGCTTTATCCAGCGAACCGACCTTTGAGCATTCAGGTGCCGTGAATTAATCGCTTCAATGCCTACCCTGATGATTTCGGGATTCTCTTCATCGAAGAAAATTGCAGACGGAGTGAGTCTTTCACCGTCGGCGTTCGGGATTATCTCCGGTTTGCCGATTGCATTGAGAATAGCCAATGCCGAGAAGGTCGTTCCAAGGTCTATGCCTACTATATTTGCCATTTTACACCTCTTATCTTCTCGCAGGTCGCCTGTAAAACGGTTTATTTTCCGTATCAACCGAACAGCTTTACCTGGGCTGTTCGGACTACTTTGATATTTTCGTCGTTAATAAAATATTGGTAGCCGGGCCTGATTACCTGTGCAATTTTGCCGGCCTGTTTCGGGTCGTCGCATTGCTGCTTTTCTTTAACTGCCTCTGCAAACTTTTCCTGCCCCCGATAGTCACTGTTTACTCCGAGTTCGAATTGTTCAACTCCGCTGGATTCCAGGGCGAAAAGAAGCTCGTCTCTTACTTCCTTAAGGTCCAAAGTCTCAATATTTTTTTCAGACAGACGACTAATGCGACTTTCGAGATTGTCAATACAGCGTATAACACGCAGGCAAAAAGTTCTGATTATGTTCCAGTCATATCCATCCTGAAGCTTTTCCACCCTGTCCTGCTGGTAGGCAGCGTATTCACGAATTGCGGACACTTGCTGCATTAGCTCTCCAAGGGCGTTTTTAAGGGGATTTGAATGCTCAAGAGCAGCTTGCTGGATGTTTTGGGCCAGCTGCCTGAATTCATCCATCTGTTTTTCCAGGGTTTCTGTTTGAGTATTCAGCGCATCTTCAAAGTTTAAGGAATTTTTGTGAGAGTCCGGCAAAACAGTCTTTTCAGTGTCGCTGGATTTTTCATCGGAAAGCAACACGGAAATTTTTGGCATTGTCGAGTGTTCTTTTCCGCGTTTTGAGTTCCAGAAACCGGATTCGGTATTACCTGCCGGCGAAAAAGCAACCTGTTCGCAGGCGGACTTTTTATGGTTTTCAAAATCTGTATTGTAGTTTTGCCGGCCAGGATTTATAAAAGCTTCTGAATTTTTACGGACTTTTATTGAATCGGCTGTGTATGCTTCTATATTTTTGTTTTTTCGGCCTCTGATGATATTGATGAATAATTCTCTCGGCGAACCATCAAGTGTGGAAAGGAACAGCCGGGACGACCATAGTAATAAACAGCACGTAAAAATCGCTCCCCCTGCAAACGTACAGGCAATAGAACAGGTAAGAATAAACTCCCTTAGCTCCTTTTTCTCTTTGTATTTGCTTAATTCGTTTTGCCAGTTCTCGCCATAAAGAATGTCAGCGAAAGGGTGGATTTCACCAGCGGCCAGTTTGTCCAGGTCAGCTTTGAGTCTTTCCTGTTGTTCATTTTGTAGCTGAGCTTCTGTTTTTGCATTGCCGGATTCGTCCTGCCCCCAGGGTGTCATAGCACGCTCTTCGGGAGCCAGTTGCAGCCACTCATTGTATTGCTTGATATACTCATCCGGTTCCGAACCATACTTTAGCTTATAAGGTGCAAGCTGCCGCTGTTCTTTTTTTTTCTCGACAATTACCCATCCAAGCGCGACAGTGCCGGCAAGTAATAGTACTGAACCGAGGATAGCGAATTTTTTCAGCATAATCCAAAAACTGTTGTTTATTCAGATAAACTTTTTCGTGTTTATCCTTAATACTTATCTGCGTTAGCCGGGATTTGCGTTTTCATTGCGGCCTGCTTCAGATGGTTCGTTGCAAACTTCTGTGACCCTTAATACTTCTTCTATTGTTGTCAGGCCTTGTTTTACTTTTATAATCCCGTCATTGAACAAACTCAGCCGGCCGCTTTCACGGAACTCACGACGTATATTGCTGACGGAAGAGTCTTTATTGATTATATCTCTGAATGTATCGTTAATGACCAGCAGCTCATAAATACCCACTCTGCCTAAATAACCTGAGCCCCTGCAATAATCACAGCCGACACCATGAAAGAGCTGTTCCGGCTGAACCCCTGAGTTTTCTATGTGTTTCCACATATTCTCCGGCATCTGGTAAGTTTGCTTGCACTTCGGACAAATCTTTCTGACTAATCGCTGGGCAAGCACTGTGTTTAGTGATGCAGCTATCAGATAGGGGTCAATGCCGATATTGACCAGCCGGGTAATACTACTGGCCGCATCGTTTGTGTGTAATGTGGAAAGAACTAAGTGCCCCGTCAGAGCGGCCTGGACCGCGATACGGGCGGTCTCATTATCACGTATCTCACCAATCATCATTACATCCGGGTCCTGGCGCAGCAAACTCCGCAGTGCTGAGGCAAAATTTAGGCCGATTTTTTCGTTAATTTGCACTTGATTGCAAAAATCAAGCTGTAGTTCGACAGGATCTTCGACTGTGGAAATATTTAATTTCTCGCTGTCCATCTGGCACAAAGCCGAATACAACGTTGTGCTTTTGCCGGAGCCGGTAGGACCTGTAACAAGCAAAATCCCGTGAGGTAGTGCTATCTGCCGGCGAAAATCGGTGCATACCGACGGCTCCATACCTAACTGCTCAAGCTCTCTTATAATCGATTTACTGTCCAGAATACGTATGACGACTTTTTCTCCGTGATTCGTTGGTAAGGTTGAGACTCGCAGGTCAATTTCTCTGCTGCTTACGATAACTGAAATTTGTCCATCTTGTGGGAGCCGTCTTTCTGATATATCGAGATTGGCCATAATTTTAATTCGGGATACGATTGCCGGGTGCATTTTTGACGGTGATTGCATTGTTTCAAAAAGCACCCCATCTATGCGATATCTTATCCTTGTGAACTTTTCCTTCGGTTCGATATGGATGTCACTGGCACCTTCATGTATAGCGTTGCTAATTAGATAATTGACGAATTTAATAACAGGTGATTGGCCTGCCATTTTTTCGAGGTCCTCGGACTCTTCCTGCTGGTCCTGAATCACCTCAACATCCGTCATATCGCTTATAATGTCATCGAGGCGGTAGTCGGCATTGTCTTTCTCAAACGCATTGCAGACTTTGTTTATGTCTTCATCAGAGCATACGACCACCTCGATGTCCATCCGTGTTTGTCTTTTCACGTCTTCTATGATAAATAAATCTGCAGGTCGGCTTGTTGCTACTACCAGTGTTTGGTCGTTTACAGCTATAGGCATGATGTGGTTGCTTTTTATGTAGTTAAGTTCAAGTTTGTCGAATACCTGGTTGTCAACTTGCTCCGGCTCAATCCGGCGAAACTCGAATCCAAACAAGCTCGCTCGAGCCATTGAAATCTCCGGCTCATCAGCTAATTTTGATTCAAGGATTACTTGGGTGACATCGCAGCCGGGTTGTTTTTCCTGGGTTTGTCTTATATAGGAGAGCTGGTCGGAAGTAATCTTTCCGGTTTCGCAGAGAACATCGGCGATGTCCCGGATATGAACGGAACTTTCCTCTTGTGGGCTGTACAGGTTTGACAGCCCTTTGATTTCCTCTGCAGAATTGTTGCTGTAATAGTCACCAGCACCGTTATCGTCAGACCAATTCTCTTTAAGTCCGAATCCGAAAAGCCGTGTCATAATTCTAATAATACCTCAAAAAGACAGGGTTAATGTTTTTATTGCAAATAAGGGTAGAACTATTTTCAAACGAACATAGTCGGAATTCTGTTTTTTTCTCCTCACAAGCAATTAAAAAGTGTGTGCAATATTGTCGTGAAAGCCGTCAAGTAAAATATAAAAAGTATTTTCGGGCTAATCAAATCGGCTCAGGGTAAAAAAGCGGCATTTTTTCTGCGTCCGATATGAAATTGCTTCCGGGGGTAAGGTGGAACTTTCGTTTTGGGATGTTTTGATGGCAATTACAAAATAATGTCTTTTTGAAAATTACCATGATGAGATTATTATGGGAGTTGTTTAGAATATCGCTGATTAGGCGGTGAATATCTCATCTGTCAGGTCTTTGCCTATATGGCTGGCATAATACTGCTTGATGGCTTTTTGGCCTTCGGTTTGGAACTTGTCCATAGAGGAAAAAACACCAATCTTCATAAGCAGCAGAATTATAATGCATGCAGCTACATTCGCTATAGAATGAGCATACTTGCCACATCTTTCCATCGGTTTCGGTTCAGGTAGCATTGTTTTTAGCTTCTTGGTTTTTGGTGCTTGCTGGAGACTGTGTTTCAGAGTGCTAATGGCCTGTGTGTTTGCTCGCATTAGTAAATCAAGATTATGAGGCTGTGATTTCACAACCGACAGCGCAAAGTAAACTTTACCGACCGAAGCTAATCGCTGCTGGCATCTTGGACAATTTGCAATGTGGGTTTGTATCCAGCCGGTATTAAGGTTGATTCGGTTGCTTATGGCTTTCTGCAGCCAAGTTCTGATTTGTCTGCATTTGTTTTTTGAGTTGCGAGTTTTCATAGTATCTTTTGCTCTTCCTTCCTCATCCATACAGCTAATAATTGAATCGCTTTACACCTATAGACTCTCGCGGTTGCCGCTGATATTCCCAATATCCTGCCAATCTGTGTGTAAGATAATTCTGCCAGGTCGCGCAGCGTTATTACGTTTCTTAAATGTTCAGGCAATTGTGCTATATATCGTCTTAAATTTTCCTGCAGGTATTTGGAGTCAAGCTCATTTGCAGGAGAGCTTGTGTTTTTTGTGCTAATGACTGCTGCTGACAACCTGTTTCTTTCGGCAACGCTGCGTCTTAACATCGATATTGCCACGTTGTTTGCCGTGCGGAAGATATACGCTTTTATATGTTCGGGTTTTTCCCCTCCTTCGTAGTGGGCCAGCTGAAGAAACGTATTCTGATAAGCGTCGCAAACATCCTGTTCATTGCCCAGAATTCGCCAGAGCATAGTAACTAACTCTTGGCCGTGCCTTTGCATTGTGGACAATACCCAACGCTGACTTTCGTCTATGGCTTCGGAGACGGTCAAATCCCAAACAAGTCCATAGCTGGCTGTCTTATCGAACATAAAAACCCAGTTTTTCCTATTTATACTTCTCTACATTTTAAGACGCAGCCCATAACAATATGTTAACAAAAAACATAGCAATTGTGGTAAAAAAAACTTTGTTTTTTAGGTAACGCTTGGATGGGCATTTGCGTCTTATTGTGCGGATAGAGATAGCTAAAAATTAATGATTTTTGTGGGATAAAATCATTTTATGAGCGTAAGTGATTATAATAACAGAGCTTATGAGCACAAGAAAGATGCGCAGGATGTGGTATCTTTGGTGGATGATTTGCTCGAAAAAGCAGTGGAATTTGGTGCCAGTGATGTCCATTTTGAGCCAACGGGGGCTGAATTAGTGGTAAAATTTCGTCTCGATGGCGTCTTAAACATAGTAGAAAAACTGCCTAAATCCATATCCGACAATATTATTGCACGGCTGAAAGTATTGGGAGGGCTTCTGACGTATCGTAACGATATTCCGCAGGAAGGCCGGATTGAGATTACCAAAGATCAGACCGGTGCGATTATTGACCAGCGTCTGGCGATTTTTCCAACAATCTACGGCCAGCGAGCAGTTGTGCGATTGTTTTACAGCAATATTGAGCTTATTGAATTGGGGCAGCTGGGTTTTTCAGAGCGAATCTATGCAGTTTTGAGGACAATTGCTGCCCAAAACCAGGGAGTCCTGCTCCTGACCGGCCCGGCAGGCAGCGGCAAGAGCACAACGCTCGCTGCTGTTTTGAGGCACATTCTAAAGAATTTTTCAGGTAAGAGTATTGTAACCCTTGAAGACCCTGTGGAAATCAGGATTGAAGGAGCTACACAGGTTCAGATTACACCTCGAGGCGAGATGACATTTCCGATGGCACTACGGTCGCTGTTACGGCAGGACCCGCAGGTCTTGATGCTCGGAGAGATTAGGGACGCTGAGACTGCGAGGATAGCTATCGAAGCAGGACTAACAGGACATCTGCTAATGAGCACGATGCACAGCGGCGCACCTGCAGGGGCGCTTTTACGATTGCTGGAGATGGGAATTGAGCCGTATCAGGTAACATCAAGTATTTCAGCAGTTTTGAACCAGCGGCTTATCAGAAAACTTTGCACAAAATGTAAGAGGCAGGTTGAAGCAGGTGTGTTTGAAGCAGCAGGATGTGACGACTGTTTTAATACCGGCTATAAAGGCCGGGTGTTAATAGCGGAAATGGTTCAACTGGACGGCCATTTGCGAAAAGCCATTTTGGCCAAGGCCGACCTCGAAGAGCTTGAAGCGCTGTTAATGAGCAGGGGCCATACGAATATACTGGCCGACGGCCAGCGCCTGGTTGATGATGGCGTTACGACACAGGAAGAACTGAATAAGGTATGTGGCATCGTTTAATCGTATTTATGAGAAAGGTACTTTTGTTATGAGAAGCAAACTGAGGTGCTTTATTGTTTTGTGTCTCGCTGCTGTTTCTGTGCACGCTCGCACGATAGAATTAACACTGCACCCGGCAAAAGCACCGGAGCCGAAAGACAAGTATCAGTTTCTTCCGAGGGATAGTGAATGCAGTGATTCGGATGCAGTGCCATTTTATAATAAAGCGGTTCAATCAATGCCCAAAGATTTACAGGAAGACCAGATTAACCAGTGGATTCATGAACCATTGAATAAATTGCCCCAGGAACAGGCACAAGCGATGCTGCAGCAGCTCAAACCCACGCTGCAATTAATCCAACAGGCTTCCAAATGCAAGCAGTGCAACTGGCCGGCTGTGGAAGTCGGCACGACTACTGAGGAGCTTCGTGGATATAGAAAGCTGGCTTTCCTCCTTGCTTTGCAGAGCCGGGTTCAAATCGTTAGGGGTAAATACAACGAGGCGATTTGTACTATTAAGACCGGCTTTGCTATGGCAAAGCACTTAGACAAAGCTCCCACTCTCGTCCAGGGCTTGATAGGTGTAGCAACGGCTGCAATCACATTGAAACAGATGGAGGAGTTAATTCAAGGGCAAGATGCACCTAATCTTTATTGGGCCTTGCAGGATTTGCCGAAGCCGTTTATCGACCTGACCCAACAGACAGAACTGGAAATGCCGGAAGTGAGAAACAAGATACGCTTGTTAATGAACAGATTAGACCGTCACGTTGCTGTCCTCCAATGCATCGAGGCATTGCGTCTCTACGCAGCTATTCATGATGGCAAATTTCCCGACAATCTCGGAGAAATCAATGAAGTAACCATTCCGGATGACCCTGTAAAAAATAAGCTGTTTATTTATCGCAGCACTGCCGGCACTCAGGCAGTATTGGAAGGGCCCATTCCGGAAGGAGGAACTGATGAGGATTCGGTACAATACGAATTAAAATTGGAATAATAAAACTTAAAAGTTTAGCTCGAGGAAATTTAAAATGGCGACGTTTGAATATAATGCACTGACATCGGCCGGCCGGCTGATGAGAGGCACTATTGAAGCGGCTTCGCGGGACGAGGTGGGCGAACAGCTCAAACAGATGCAGCTTACCGTAAATTCTATTGAAGAGGCCAAAGCTCCAAGACCCAAGACATCCATCGGCAGGAACGAATTTATGCTTTTTAATCAGCAGTTGGCTTCAATAACAAAAGCTGGTATTCCTCTGGAGAAAGGCCTGCGAGAGCTTGCAGACGATGTCACTTCAAAGTCTATGCGTAAACTTGTCAACGCTATCGCTGAAGAGCTTGAGGCCGGTGTTAGTATTGAGGATGCGTTTGAAAAGAGACAAAAGCATTTTCCGCCTTTATATGGTCGGATATTAAAGGCGGGGGTGGAAACAGGGAGATTGAGCGAGATGCTTACCAGTCTGAACAGGCATCTGGAGCTGTCCAATCAAACCAGGAGGATAATTTTTGAAGCATTGTGTTATCCTGCGGTTATTCTGGCTCTGGCTGCTGTGGTAATAACAGCGGTATTTCTGATTATAATCCCGCAGTTTGTCCCGATACTTACAGAGATGGTAGAGGGTGCACGTATGCCCGCTCTTACTTTGTTCTTCTTCGGTATCGCGAGAAACGTAGTTCCTTTCTGGATAGTAGTAGTAATTATCGTTATATTGTTGATTATTATCTTATCGATGCTCTCAGGATATCCGGCGGGACGCAGGTTCAAAGAGTCATTGTTGTTGAAAATACCGATTATAGGGAGGGTATATCATAGCAGCGTGCTGGGCAGGATGGCTGAGGCAATGGCGATGATGGTCGCGGCTGGTTGTGATATGCCGGCTTGTCTGAGATTAGCTTCAGATGCATCAGGAAGTGCCAAAATAATCCTGGAAAGTGAAGCTCTTGCGGGCCAAATTGAGCAGGGGGCAAATATCTTGGAGGCGGGGCAGTTTTGCAGAATGATACCACGGTTGTTTTTGTATTCCATCCAGTTGGGAACGCAGCGCAACGAATTACAGGACAATCTCTATAGTCTCGGACAGATGTATGCTGAGCAGGCAAAATGCGGCCAGGCGAGATTACAGGCGGTTTTGCTGCCCGTTATGATAATCGCGGTAGGGGGATTTGTAGCCCTGGCGGTTCTTTCGATTTTTTTGCCGATGATACAGGTAGTTACGGCTTTAGGCGGAGTCTGATGATTGGTGTAAGTATGTTTACAATTATAGCGATTTTAATTTTAATTTTTTATGCGGTTTTAGGTTATAAGAAGCCGGGTATTGCTTTGGTTACGTCACCAATCGTTTGTTTGTTATTGGGTTTTGCTGCGGCTTTGGACGAGACATTCTGGGGGGGAATATTTGCTCCTGTTATCTTCATTACGACTCTGTTAATGATTTTAGTGCAAAAGCGTGAGCCGGATGTTGAAGAATGGCCGCGGCTCTGGGCAAAATGGATACTTAGAGGTATCGCTATTCTGCTTCTAATTGTATGCGCGGGTATTGTGTTTGGTCCGTTAGGTGCTATCGGCCTTGGATTTTTTATTTTGTTTATAGGTGCAATTATAATCTATGGTCTGACATCGCGCCATGCAGTTGCCGCATACGTTATTTCGACAATAGGTTCGAGTATGCGGCAGAATCTGCCTTTGCCGATGGCTCTCGAAACAGCAGCAGGGGGACGAAAGGACAAGCGCTCGAAAATATTGCAGAGAATAAAAAAATGGCTCATTCAGGGATATTCATTAAGTGAATCTATCAAGCGGGGCTATCCAAAATGCCCGGGTTATGCAATGGCAATGATAGCTGCCGCTGAGCGGATTGACCAGCTTCCGCAGGCAATCGGTGCGATTGAAGCAGATATGACAGTTCGTGCTGATGAGAGAATGAAAATCAGGCCGGTTCATCCGTTTTATCCGGTGTTATTAATAACTTTTATGTTCTTTATAGTATTCGTATTGGTTTGGAAGGTTGTTCCTGTTTTCAGCGATGTTATGGTAGAAATGACTGAAGGTGCAAGACTTCCTGCTGCTACTCAATTTTTATGTGAAATTTCGAATTTTATTGCATTTAGATATGGCTGGCTGTTCGGATTGGTAGCCGCAGCTATAGTTACTATAGTTATCCCTGTTTCGATTTATGTCAGGTTTAGGCCTCGTCGGCCGGATAAGCCATATTTACTTTCGCGATTTGGCGATTTTGTTAAATGGCACTTGCCGATTCTGCACTGGTTTGAGAGAAATTACTCTATGGTACAGGTGATTGAGCTTTTGCGGCTGTCGCTTAACGCCGGCTGCACAGTAAACGATGCCATCGCTAATACACTTGGTCTGGATGTGAATAATCGTTTTAGAAAAAGACTGAAAAATTGGCTGGATAAGGTCCAAAGCGGTGAAAATATTTCGGTTTCAGCTAAAGGAGAAGGAATAGGCACTACTTTGGCGTGGGCGTTTGATGAGCAGGTAAACCAGGGCAATACTTTAACGATATTAGAGATGCTCGAATCATTTTATCGCTCGAACTACAGTTACCGTATCAATCTTGCCAGATATATAATGTGGCCTTGTGTAACGCTTATTATGGGGACAATGGTGGGATTTGTAATTTTCGCAATATTTTCCCCGAGTATTAAAGTTATTTATATTCTGACAGGGCTTGTAACACCGTAATAAATGGAGCAAAATTGTGTTTGATAAGAACAATAGATATCGTGGCTACTTATTTGCCGAGATGATGGCGGCATTGGCTGTTATGGGGGTTCTTTTGGTCGGCTTTGCAGTATCACTGGATGGTTTCAGGAGGTTTAACGACTACCAGCTCGTAAGGCAGCGTTGTATAGCAGCAGCCCAGGCGCAGCTTGAGAGCATAACTGAGAGAGGAAAGCCACTTAATGACGAAGACTTTGAACAGCTTTGGCCTAAACTGACTGTTTCAATTCAGGAATCACCCGGAACCGGTCAATGGCAGGGGCTCAAATTAGTGGAAGTCGCAGTTCGCGACAGGAGCTTTAATAGACAGGTGCAGGTAAAGTTAAGCAGATATATTTTAGAAGATAAATCCTTATCTGGTGAGGAGCAATGAATATGCGCAGGGGTTTTTCGCTGGCAGAGTTATTGGCTGTGATGGTTGTTCTTACGGCTGCTTCGTTTGCTTTGGCCGGTCTATTTAGCACAGTTATAACCGATGTTCCACGGTCATATCGTGTTATGCAGACAAATACGACCCTGCTTAATATGTTGGAGCGGATGCGTGAGGATGTTGACGCTGCCAAAGGGCTGCCGGCGTCATTTGGTGAGAGTACTGCAAATGAAGAGCTTCTTTTAATTGAGATGAAAGATGGCGTGATTAGTTATCAGATAAGGGATGACAAAGTGCTTAGGCGCAACATAATATCTACGGATGATAGCGAAGGCGAAGATACCAGAGTCTGGTCGGTGCCGCACGCTAAGGTGCAATGGCAGGTCTGGAGAGAAAACGGCAAAGGTTATGCTGTGCAGGTTAGGACCCATATAGAGCATGAGGTTTGGGGTCATTGGGAGAAGAAAATGGCAAATTCTCATTTGTATTTTGTGGGTGCTTTGGGAGAAGCTTTTAAGTAAAGATGAAAAAAATAAAACAAAATGGTTTTGTTCTGGTAATTGTAATACTGGCGATTGCTATAGTCGGACTCGAGATGTTCGTTTTGGCCGGCGGCTCGAATACTATGCTCTTCCAGGCGGATACCGCCTATCTCCAGGCCGTTGAGCGCAACTTGGTCGTGAGCGGCTTGGCCTGGACAAAAAGAAATATCAGGGACGAAGGCGGTAAAATCCTTGACAAGGCCGTAGAATTGGATATTACTGATATGGACGTCCGGTCGGCAGCTTTGAGTGTGATTGTAAGTGCGCCTTTAAATGAAGAGAAAGAGGTTCGGATAAATACGTTGTGCAGCAGGGCGAGGCAAACCAAAAGCTCGAAAAATAAATTAAGAATCGGGTTGTGATAAGCAGAAAACAATTATTAGAACACGCCAAAACGCAACAAGCCACTGATATACATATTTGCGCGGGTGCTCCAATTTTGTTCAGGGTGGGGGGTAAATTAGTTCCAATTACAAAAGAAAATTTGACTGCTGAGCAAAGCAGGGAAATATCGCTGGAGCTGCTGACGGAGGACCAGAAAAGTCGGTTTGAGCAAAACCTTGATTATGATTTGATGCTGGCGGATGAAAGCGGCAGGTATCGAATAAACGTCGGTTACTTTAACGGTAGTGTAGGCGCTACTCTCAGAATCCTTCCGACAAAACCCAAAACAATCCAGGAGCTGTTTCTTCCTGATATTGTCAGGGATTTAGCCCACAGGACAAAAGGATTGGTATTGATTACAGGAAGCACCAGTCAGGGCAAAACTACCACGATGACGGCAATGGTGGATGAGGTAAATACAACCTGTGAAAAACATATTATTACGATTGAAGACCCAATCGAATATGTGCATACCAACAAAACCGGAATGGTGAGGCAAAGGGAGGTTGGAAGGGATACTCAATCGTTTTATAGCGGATTAAGGGCGGCTTTAAGACAAGACCCTGATATAATTGCTATAGGCGAGATGAGAGATTATGAAACAATTAAGATTGCCTTAACCGCCGCAGAAACAGGCGTCCTGGTTCTTTCCACCCTGCATGTTATATCAATCGACAAGATTATCGAAAGACTTATAAGCTACGCTCCTGCTACCGATGAAAACCAGTTAAGGTTTCTCCTAGCCGAATCTCTGCAGGGCGTAATTCATCAGGAATTGCTTCCCACCATTGATGGAAGGCAGAGAGTGGCGTGCGAAGTGCTGGTTACGACCGCTGCTGCAAGAAATGTTATAAGGAGAAAGGGCGGATTTTTCCTGCGAAGCATAATCGAAACGGGTAAAAAACACGGAATGGTAACTATGGTTGAGTCTGTGAATGCTCTTGTTGGGGATAAGGTTATAAGCGAGGGTGTCGCAAAAAGTGTGTTGGTGAACTACGAATAGCAATTGTAAACTCTTGTTATTTTTTGCAACCAGCAGAACCACCACGGCAAAAACGAAAGATTCATTGCATATCAAAACGCTGTTCAGTATTATACTTCAGGCAATTTAATATTCGATTTTGTGCCGGTTAATATGGAGCAGCAAAAAAAGGCCTATATTTACGCTTTGATCGCGGTTTTATTCTGGTCAACTATAGCTTCGGCCTTCAAAATATCCCTGGGTTATTTGGACGTCTGGTCACTTCTGTTTTATGCCTCAGTTGTATCCACTATAGCTCTTTTGGGTTATTTATTTATTGCGAAGAAACTAATTTTGCTCAAGGCATTATCAAGAGAGGATTATCTGCGTTCCGCTCTATTAGGGCTTCTTAATCCCTTCCTCTATTACGTTGTCTTATTGAATTCATACTTCATACTCCGTGACTATGTCCAGCAGGCAATGACTATAAACTGGGTTTGGCCAATGACACTTGTCTTGTTATCAATACCTATACTCGGCCAAAAAATCAGGTTAAGGAGCATCCTTGCGATAGCTATTAGTTTTTGCGGTGCTTTCGTCATAGCAGCCCGTGGTGACATTTTAGGATTTAATTTTAGCAGGCCGGTCGGAGTATTATTGGCGTTGGGCAGCACTGTAATCTGGGCATTATTCTGGATTTATAATGTCAGGGATAAACGTGATGAGGCAGTCAGATTATTTCTTAATTTTGCATTCGGCTCTGTTTACGTTTTCTTTGTGTTTCTGGTGATGATGCTTTTTGCGAAAGTGAGAGTCCCTGACTTTAATGGCATTATGGGAGCAGTTTACGTTGGATTCTTTGAAATGGGGATTACTTTTTTGGTTTGGCTGAAAGCATTGAAACTTGCGAAAACAACTGCAAATGTCGCGAATCTTATCTATCTGGTTCCTTTTCTCTCCCTTGTGTTACTTTATTTAGCAGGCATTGAAGAAATATTCCCCTCGACATTAATAGGCCTGGTTCTCATTGTAGGCGGAATAATATTACAGAAGTTTTGGGAATAACCCTGTTCAATTCCTATGTTAGTGTTCCTGCTCAAACATTCTTAAGGTGGTTAAGGCTTCTTGACAAGATAACAGGATTGACCCCGCCCTTCAGAAGGGCTGGGTTGACAAGATTTATATATCTTTTTTTTATCCTGTAAATCCTGTCTTAAATAATTCTCGGAAATGAAAGCTTCTGTTGCCTGTATCGAGTTAATAAGTTATCATTAGTAGAGCAATAGAAAGATTTGTTGCATAATATCATTCTGCCTGATACCATTAGTTTTTCGGTAATATTGCGGTTCTTTAAGCGGCAAGCTGCGAGGTGAAAATATGGCTCGGATAAATTTACCAAAACAGGTTAGAAAACGCGATGCTTCCCTCGTAAAGTTTGACAAGTCAAAGATTCGGTATGCAATTGAAAGGGCAACCTTTGAGGTTTTACAGGATAGAGACGAGGCTGTGAACATCTCTAATAGGGTGACCGAAGCGGTGATAAAAAAATTGCAGGTCCGGCATAAAAAAACCATTCTCTGTGTTGAGGAAATTCAGGATACAATTGAAACTGTTTTGATGAGTGAGGGCTACAGTCACATAGCCAAGAGTTACATTCTTCATAGAGAAAAGCGAAGTCAGATTCGATTTGCCAAGTCTGCTATGGGTTTGACCGATGATTTGAAGCTGCCGGTCAATACGATGGAGGTCTTAAAACGAAGGTATCTTCTCAAGGATGATAATCAGAATATCATTGAAACGCCAAGCGAGCTTTTCAGAAGGATTGCACGCAATATCGCCAGGGCTGAGGATAATTTCAAGTCGCGTTATAACACCGACAATGTTGAAGAGAAGTTCTATCAGATGATGCGAAATCTGGAGTTTATGCCGAACTCGCCGACTTTGATGAATGCGGGGACCTTACTTGGTCAGCTTTCGGCGTGCTTCTGTTTACCAGTGGAGGATTCTATGGAGGGGATATTTGGCGCCCTTGGCGATATGGCCAAAATTCATCAGACCGGCGGGGGAACGGGGTTTAGCTTTTCCAATCTAAGGCCGAAGTCGGATATTGTGGGAACGACTAAAGGTCAGGCGTCCGGGCCTGTATCGTTTATGAGCATATTTGACCAGGCAACGGGTGTTATCGTCCAGGGTGGCAGAAGACGGGGGGCGAATATGGGTATCTTGCGATGCGACCACCCCGATATAATCGATTTTATCGAGGCGAAGACGCAAGCTGGTAAATTCAGCAATTTTAACCTGTCAGTAGGTGTCACGGATAGATTTATGCGGGCAGTTAAAGAAAACAAAGACTTTGCCTTGATAAATCCAAGGACTAATAGAGTGGTCAGAAAGGTCAAGGCAAGGGCTTTATTTGACCTGATAGTAAATGCTGCCTGGCGGACCGGAGACCCGGGCCTGGTATTTCTCGATGAGATAAACAGGCGAAATCCTACGCCAAAAACAGGAAAGATTGAAGCGACAAATCCCTGCGGAGAGCTGCCGTTGTTACCATACGAGAGCTGTAATTTGGCTTCGATAAATCTTTCTAAAATGGTAAAGAATCATTCAGTAAACTGGCTAAAACTCAGAGATACAGTTCGGCTGGGAATCAGGTTCCTTGATGATGTGATTGAGGTTAATAAATTTCCTTTAGAGCAGATAAAGAGGATTACGCTGGCCAATAGAAAAATAGGGCTTGGCGTGATGGGCTTTGCAGATATGCTCATAAAGCTTGGGATTGCTTATAATTCTCCGCAGGCGGTTAATTTTGCTAAGAAACTTATGCGTTTTATTCACAAAGAATCTCTCGATGCGTCGGTTGCACTTGCCGAAGAAAGAGGAGTTTTTCCTAATTTTGCCAGGTCGATTTATGCCAGAAACAGATTACGGCTGCGTAATGCTACGGTAAATACCATAGCGCCGACAGGCACTATTAGCATAATAGCCGGTTGTTCCAGCGGCATTGAGCCTTTATTTGCCATAAGCTTTGTGCGGAATGTCTTATCTGGTACAAAGCTTTTTGAAGTCAATTCATTATTTGAGGAAGTCGCCGATGAAAGGAAAATTTACAAAAGGGAGATTCTTTCGGAGATTGCTAAAAATGGGTCTTTGCAAAAAATAAGAGAGATTCCGAGAGATGTGAAAGAGGTGTTTGTTACGGTGTTTGATATAAGACCGTCTGAGCATCTTCAAATTCAGGCGGCGTTTCAAAAGTACACGGACAATGCTGTTTCGAAGACCATAAATCTGCCTTGTGATGCAACTGTTGAGGATGTCAGGAATATATATTTAGAAGCTTTCAAGTTGAAATGTAAAGGGATTACTGTTTACAGGTATGGTTCTAAACCTGAGCAGGTGCTGTCTTTTGGTTATAGCGGCGAGGCCGAACCCAGGATTGCAGGTGAGCTTGTTATGGCTGGGCCCGAGTTTTCAGGCGGATGTGCAGCGGGTACGTGTGTATTCTAAACAGTATGATTTTTTAGGGGGTAATCATATTATGCACATTGATTCATATAGTTTTGGGATTATGAAAGTTGACGGCAACGAGTACAGGTCGGATTTGATTGTCTTTCCGGACAAAATCAAACAAAACTGGTGGCGTATGCAAGGTCACAATTTGGCTGTAGAAGACCTTGATGGTATTCTTGATTTTGAGCCGGAGGTGCTGGTTGTGGGCAAAGGTATTTCCGGGCTAATGCAGATACCTGCCTCAACTATAGAAGCTCTCCGAGAGCAGGGCATTGAGCTGATTGCGGAAAATACTGACCGGGCGTGGCAGCTCTTTAACGAACAGATTCAGAAGGGCAAAAAAGCAGTGGGTGCTTTTCATCTTACTTGCTGAATTTTGGGGATACTTGTACCACGGCCATCCTGGCCGTGGTATCACGGGCTTCCAGCCCGTGATACGCTTATCCTTTGATACAAACCAGCGGCATCAATTTGGCAACTTTGCGGGATAGATTTGCATTGTGTGCCGCTTCTACAACTGCGCTTACATCTTTGTATGCACCTGGCGCCTCTTCTGCTATTCCGCGGAAAGATGGACTGCGTATTAATATGCCTTTCTGTGCCAGATTCATGACTACGTCTTTTCCGTGCCACCTTTTTGTTGCCTGGCTGCGGCTCATACTTCTGCCTGCGCCATGGCAGGATGAGCCGAACGATAATGACATACTTTCAGCGGTGCCGGCCAATATATATGAAGCGGTCCCCATTGTGCCTCCAATCAGAACTGGCTGACCTATATCTCGAAATTCATCAGCCAGTGTCGGCTCACCCGGCCCGAATGCACGCGTGGCACCTTTGCGATGAACAAATAATCGTTTTTGCTTACCGTTAACGGTGTGTATTTCTTCCTTGCAGGTGTTATGAGAGACGTCGTAAAGCAGTTTAAGTTCAGCTTTAGGTAATAAACCGGCCAGGGCCTTTCTAACCAGGTCGGTAAGAACCTGTCTGTTTGCAAGAGCGCAATTAATCGCTGCTCTCATTGCGCCGAGATATTGCTCGCCAACTGGTGATTTTATTGGTGCAAAAGCCAGTTCACGGTCGGCTAGTTCTATGCCCTTTTCTTTTGCAGTAGTTACCATTGTTTTCATGAATTCGGTTGCAATTTGGTGACCCAGTCCACGGGAACCACAGTGTATGCTGATTGTAATTTGGCCTTTTTGTAAGCCGTAGGTCTGTGCGATTTTATCGTCGAAGATTTCGGTGATGTGCTGAACCTCAAGATAATGGTTGCCTGAACCGAGGGTGCCGACTTCATCCCGCTGGCGTTTTTTTGCCTCATTTGATACATATTGTGGATTGGCGCCGACAGCACAGCCTTGCTCTTCGATATGTGTGAGGTCTTCAGAGGTTCCGTATCCACGCTCGACAGCCCAGCGTGCACCACCAACCAGCATTTCGTCCATTTCGCTTTGATTAAGCAGCAGTTTGCCTCTACTGCCAACGCCTGCAGGTATCTTGTGAGCAAGCAGGTCGGCAAGTTTGTTTTTTACAGGTTCTATATTTTCTATAGTCAATCCGGTCAATAGTGTCCGCACGCCGCAGGATATATCAAAGCCGACACCGCCTGCCGAGACCACACCGCCTTCATTTGGGTCGAAGGCCGCCACTCCTCCTATCGGAAAACCGTAGCCCCAATGGGCATCAGGCATCACACAGCAGGCCTTTATGATACCGGGCAAAGCTGCCACATTAACGGCCTGCTCACGTACTTTTTCATCCATTTCTTTAATAAGTGTCTCATCAGAGTAAATTATTATAGGTACGCGCATTTTGCCGGTGGGCTCGATGAGCCATTGATAATCTGATTGTTTTTTGAGATTTTTGAGCTCCATCTTGTGCTCCC